>JBGCDE010000056.1:0-99729 GCA_045105115.1 Pseudomonadales bacterium
CGGGTCAACAAACTGGTCAATCGAATCTTCCTCCGGATCAACCGTATCACTTAGCAATCCATCCTCTACAGCGGCCTTGTCTTTAGTACTGGCCGGAGGGTTTGGTTGACTGTCCGTTTTTTTATCGCCATCCCAAAAGACAAACAACAATATCAAGGCAATCAATATGGCGATAAGAAGTGTGTGCAGCCAGGGCAGACGGCGCCGCTCGCTCGCCTCTTTGCTTTTTAAACTCGCAATTCGAGTTTTGTGACGTAACTTTTGTTCTGAGATGCGCCCAATTCTGGCGGGAATGCCGAGACTTTGGTTCAGAATGCTCTCAAGATCTGAGTCATTAAAAGGAAACTCACCATCAAAGCCCGCTGTACCAAGGCGGTATTTCAAATACGCCTCAATGCCGGGCTGGTCCAATGGGCCAATAGCCAACTGCTGGATATCGCTGCGATCAAGCTCTGGACGAAGAAAGCCATTGCCGTCTGTGGTCGCAAAAAACAAAACCCTGACGTCTGAGGAATCTTCATCAGCGAGCTCTCGCAAGGCATTCAGTGTTTTATCTATTAGCTCATGCGCGTCGTCGACCAGCAAAAGCACTGAGGTTTTTGGCTTCTCGCTTTGTGTCAGCGCAGTTACAATTTGCTGTCGAAACGCAGCGGGAATGTAATTGACGTCGCTCATTGTGAGCGCATGGGCAATTTCAGCGAAGATTTGCTCACGGGTTGTCATAAAGCCGGCTTGCAGCTTCAGCACCAGCGTTTCATTGTCCATGCTGCTCGCCACAGCATTTAATAAGCTGGTCTTTCCAATGCCTTCAGCGCCATAAAACACAACCGGCTGACGGCTGAACTGTGCAATGTGTAGCGCAGTTTGTAAAAGTTCGCCACGATCACCACCAGGAAAATACAGCCCGTCTATGCCGTCCTCTGCAAATGGGTCACATTCGAGGTCGTAGGCACGCCAATAATCAAGATCGTCTTTTTCAGGGTCCAGTTCGATGTCCATCGCACTCAGAACACTGTTGCCAGTGTTTCCTCTAATAACATCTGCGAAAAGTCGCTTTCTACCTTTGCCGCACCAATGGAATCCAGCAGCACTAGGCGCAGACTACCTGCTGTTACTTTTTTATCAAGTAACATCGCTGATTTTATGTCTTCCAAGCTCAGCTTCACAGGCGGACAAATCGGTAGATTACAAGCTAACAGCAAGGCCTCTATTCGCTGCACGTCTGAAGATTGTAAATCCCCAGCCAGGCACGACATACGCGCAGCCAATAACATACCAATAGCAACAGCTTCACCGTGCAGTATTCCGCGATATTGCATCACTGTTTCAATAGCATGCCCAAAAGTGTGGCCCAAATTCAACAAGGCCCGAACATTTTGCTCAGTCTCATCACGCGCAACGATATCTGCCTTGATCAGGCAGGAACGCTCAATGGCATAGACCACGGCGTCGGTATCCAGCCTCGTCAACAAATCGGCATTCGATTCAAGCCATGTGAAAAAAGTGGCATCGGCCAACAAGCCGTATTTAATAACCTCAGCCATGCCCGCCGCAAACTCCCGTGCAGGCAGAGTTCCTAATACATCAATGTCGGCGATCACTGCTTGCGGCTGATAAAAAGCGCCAATCATATTTTTACCCAGCGAGTGATTGACCGCTGTTTTACCGCCAACCGATGAGTCGACCTGTGATAATAAGGTGGTTGGAATTTGAATGAATGCGACCCCTCGCTGGTAGCAGGCAGCTGCAAAACCCGTCATGTCTCCAACTACTCCGCCGCCTAAAGCAATCAGCGTGGTTGCACGGCTGTGTCTGTTTTCCAGTAAAGAGTCAAAGATACGGTTCAGAGTTTGCAAATTTTTGTGCTGCTCGCCATCTGGCAATTCGCAAACAGTCACCTTGTCGCTAGATATAGCGGCTAGTGTACGCTCCAGGTAGAGAGGCGCTATTGTCTCATTAGTGACAAGCAGTACCTCACTGCCGTTGATGTGCCTTGACAGTAATTCTGATAGTTGCAGAGCAGCCGAACCGATATAAATCGGATAGCTTCGATCGCCAAGCTCGACGCGAAGTTTTTTCATGGGGTAACTATTTCAAACACTAAACCGTTAACGACCATGATAACTCGGCCGGAGGGCTTGTGTCAGGAAGCGTCGACCGCGTTAACGATTTCCACAGCTACTTTCTTCGCTGTACGTCGATCGGTGTTTACAATCAGATCGGCCAGATCACGATACATTGGCTCGCGCTCAAGCATCAAAGCTTCGATCACTTCTCTAGGCTCATCCACTTGTAACAGAGGGCGTTTTCGATCACGCGCTGTGCGCTCAACCTGTTGCTCAATGGTGGTGTAGAGATACACCACGAAACCACTGCCCTGTAATATTTGACGATTACGATCCTGAGTAATAATGCCACCGCCAGTGGCAATAACGCATTGAGAACGCGTAGACAGCTCTTCAAGAACTTGTGTTTCTCGTACCCGAAAGCCTTGCTCGCCTTCAACATCAAATATCCACGGTATATCAGCGCCACACCGGCTCTCGATTTCCGCATCGGTGTCAACAAAGTCGAGTTTCAATTCAGTCGCTAACTGGCGACCGATAGTCGACTTGCCGGCCCCCATAGGGCCGATCAAATAGATACGTTGTGGCTTCATTCAGTACCAAGCACTCATTATCACTAGTCTGGTCTTTAAGAACTTAGTCAATCAGAGTATCGGTGAGTATTCGTGGTGTGATAAAGATCAGCGTTTCTGTTTTCAGACGTCGATCATTCGATCGTCGGAACAATCGACCCAGATAAGGTATGTCGCCAAGGAACGGAGTTTTTACTTCAGAGCGCACGTCTTCAGTACGATACACGCCACCGAGCACAACCGTCTCACCGTTCCCAACCAATACTTCAGTCACCAACTCAGTCACATCGATCAGAGGGATTTGAGAATTGTTTTCACCGGCAATAAAGCCACCGACAGAATCCTGGTTTATCACCAAACGCATCAATATACGATCATCCGGCGTGATGTTTGGCGTTACGTCCAGTTTCAGTACAGCGTCTTTGAACTTCACCGTGGTTCGACCACTGGAAGACGATTCAAGAAACGGTACTTCGGTACCCGACTTGATAGTCGCTTGCTGCTTATCACCAGTGATTACTTTTGGCTGCGATACCACCTCACCGTGGCCAGCAGATTCAAAAGCGGATAATTCAAGATCCAGTAAGAAGCCGTCACCGCTAAAGCCAATGGCTACCGACGACGTGCCTATCTCTGTCACGCCCAAATCAACGTTCAGCGCATCTGGAAAAGTAATTACGGTTGGGTTGCTCTCAGCAACTGAGTTATTGACCTCAGTCGTGGTATTTGAGCTTCCACCGAATGTGAAGAAATCATCGTTTGCATTATCAGGGAAGCCATTGACGAAGCCGCCACCACCCCAGCGGATACCAAGCTGTTCAGAATGATCGGAGTCGGCCACAACAATGCGTGCCTCAATCAGTACCTGACGCACGGGAACATCAATCAGTTTCACCAGTCTTCTGAACTCATCTAACTTGGCAGCAGTTTCTGTGACCAGCAGAGAATTTGTCCGTTCATCAACAATAACCCGACCACGTGGAGACAACATGCTTCCGGTCGCAGTACTGTCGTCATTCTCGTCTTCTTCAGGATCAAACAGTTTGAATAGCTCGGCTGCATTGGCGTAGCGAATTCGAATAAACTCAGTCTGCAAAGGTGCCAGCTCTTCCAGTTGTTTCGTCGTCTCAAGCTCTTGTCGTTCACGCTCAGCTATTTCAGCAGCCGGCGCGACCATCAATACGTTACCCGTCTGACGCTTGTCCAAACCCTTGGTTTTTAACACCAGATCCAGTGCCTGGTCCCAGGGAACATTCTGCAAGCGCAAAGTGATTTTGCCTTCAACCGTATCACTGGCAACAAGATTCAGGTCTGTGAAATCAGCAATCAACTGCAGGACTGAACGTACATCAATGTCTTGGAAGTTCAACGACAATTTTTCACCAACGAATTGGAACTCGCGCTCTTTAGCAGCAACCTCATCGTCAGTTAATGGCTTAACACTCAATACGTATTCGTTATCTACCTGGTAGGCTAAGTAGTCATACTGTCCAGTTGCAGACAATGCTATTTGCGCGCGACCCGCGGATGTCGACGCGACCATTGAGCGAACTGGTGTCGCAAAATCACTTACGTCGTACTTATGCATTAACTCAAAAGGCATACCAGTATTATCGAAAAGTACGCGTATCTTACTGCCTTCTCTCGTAATATCGATATTGGTTTTGGGGTCACTGAGGCGAACAATCAGTTTGCCTTCACCGTCTTCGCCGCGCTGGAAATCAATTGCTTCAATGTTCTTTCCATCACCAGAACCGGGAGAAAAGTCCAGATTAGACTTGGTATCTTTGAGATAGCTCTTGCTACCAACACCACCCACTTCGACGAAAAGACTGCTGCCTTCGATGCGCGTGTTGTAGCTGGTCAGTTCGGTTAAATTCAGTATTACTCGCGTTCGGCCATTGGCGTCCAATACCAACGCGCTCTTGACGGTGCCAATGTCTAACGCATGCTTTTTCTTTTCCAGGGCACTGGACACACCTTCCAGGTCCAACGCAATTCTGGCTGGCTGCTCAATCGTGTAGCCCTGTGGCTCCGGTGGTGTGCCATCAAATTCCATGCGAACTTCAAGCTTACCCCCAGGTAGCGAGCTAAATTCGATATTTTGCATACTAACCGCACTGGCAAGCTGCGTACCGAATGCTAGTAAACTCACCAGAAACAGACGTACAACGCCAAAGTGCGTGGCAACTGAAGGCCCGGGTCTACCACCCGTGATTCTACTAAGCCGCATAGTGTCCATTGAAATCTCCACCATTTTTAACCATCGCCTTCTGCGGGTTCTCGTAATTTGATTGTTCTAGGCCGTTCTATCCAGGAGCTTTCCCCGCTGGATACTATTTCGACGACGGATACCTGAGACTCAGATACCTCGACGATTCGGCCGTGATTCCGGCCCATGAAATTTCCGACAGTAACGCGATGCACAAGCCCGTTCTGATCGTCCATCAGAACCCAAAGCTGACCGCGCTGCTCAAGCGAACCGACCATTTGTAAGCCTTCCAGGTTATAGCGCTCAAGATATTCTTTAGTGCGGTTATCGTCTGGCTTAACATCACTGCTTGGCCCGCTCATGCTCAACAGTTCTTTAACGTCAATGGGAACATCAAACGGAGCACGCATTGCAGTGGCAGAATATGTAAACGCCTGGTACGGCCGAAACGCCGGGATCGGATCGATAGATCCACGAGTCGCGGCCTCTTGCTTGGATTGCGCCATGTAATTATCAAGGTCAGCGTACTGCCCACCAGAACCACACGCTTGCAAGATAACCAGCGCTACCGCACTGCCCATAATTTTGGATGAACGAATTAGGGAATGGCTCATGCTTCAGCCTCCTCGTCCGCTTCAAAGTCTTCGTCTTTATAGCGGTAAGTTCTCGCAGTGATGGTCAATACTAGTGTCCCGTCATTGTCTTCGCCGCGCTCAATGTTGAAATCGTGCAGCGTAACAATTCGAGGTAGACCAGCAACACCGCTTACGAAAGAACCCAGGTCGTGATAGGTGCCTTTCACTATAATTTCAATGGGTAACTCAACATAGAACTCTGCAGCTTGCTCGGGTTGAGGATCAATACTCAACACTTCCAGTCCGGTTGATACCGCTTTATGGTCGAGATCTTCAAGTAAGCCCGGCACATCAGTTTCACTCGGCAATTGCCTTACCAGTGCACCAAAGGTTTCTTCCATCTCCAGCATTTGATCGCGGTAGGAATCAAGATTGGCTGCTTTGTCGGCTTTATCAACGAAGTCGGCCTTTAGTTTGACCTCCTTGGCCTGTTCGCTCTCCAGTTCGACGTTTAGATCACTGATGTAGAGCTTATAGCCTACAAAGCCCATCAACAGAAAGACCAGAGCCCAGATCACTACCTTGACCGCATGTGGCCAACTGCCGATGTTTTCAAAGTCGAGATCGCTGAGATCGAAGTCCTGAAGCGATTGTATGGAATCCTGCAGTGCCATTATTTGCTACCCTCCGGTTCGGCCTGATCATCATCACTGACGGTATCGGGGGTCTCTATCTTTAAAGTAAGCTCGAAATCATTGCCTTGCTCACCGTAACTCGGATTCTTTTTCACGCCTGTCAGATTCGGATTTGTGAACCAGTCTGAGCCGTCTAAACGGCGCATTAAGCTGGACACCCGATTACTGGATTCAGCAACACCTTCAACACGAATTGAGTTCGCAGATCGCTGCAGGTGCGTGTAGTACAGGCCGTCCGGGACGGTTCTGACCATCTCATCAAACACTCGCACAATGATCGGTCGATTACCCTGTAGTGCCTGAATGATCTTCATGCGGTCCAACAAATCTTCACGACGCTGTTCCAGCTCGCTTATCTCGGACACTTGCTTGGTTAACTCGCTAATACTCTGGCTTATATAAGCATTACGCGACTGCTGCTCTTCGATGCCGTGTTTGACAAAATAACCGTAGATAAAAACCAGCAAAACTGCAGCAACGGCGACTGTAGCCAAAACCGTTAAAAACTCTTTCTTTAGTTCTTCGCGCCGTTCTTCACGCCATGGTAATAAATTAATATGAGCCATCAGTCGAAACTCCTCATCGCAAGACCGCAGGCAATCATCATTGCCGGAGCATCGTTACCAAGAGCCACCGCATTAACACGCGACGCCACACTCATATTGGCAAAAGGATTTGCTGTCAGAGTGGGCATGCCCAACTTCTGTTCAACCAGGTCAGCTAAGTCAGGCATCGCAGCGACACCCCCGGCAAGCACTACATAGTCCACTTCATTGAACTGACTGGAGGAGAAAAAGAACTGCAAAGACCGAGTGACCTGCTGAACAACCGCTTCTTTAAACGGGTAAAGCACTTCTGACTCATAGTCTTCAGGCAAGCCGCCTTGCTTTTTCGCCAGGCCTGCTTCTTCATAGGTTAGACCGAAGCGTCTTTGAATTTCTTCTGTAAGCTGCTTACCACCAAACAGCTGCTCGCGCGTGTACACAGTATTGCCACCTACGAGCACACTCAGTGTGGTCATTGTCGCGCCCACATCAACAACTGCAATAACACTGTCTTCGTCGCTGTCTAGCTGGTCGTGAATAAGCTCAAACGCACGCTCCATCGCGTAGGCTTCAACGTCTACAACTTTGGCCGTTATGCCGGCTAGCTCGATCGACTCAACTCTAAGGTCGACGTTTTCTTTGCGACAGGCCGCCAGCAACACATCGACCAATTCGGGGTCGCGCTCTGACTCGCCTTGTACTTCAAAATCAATCGCCACTTCATCCAGTGGATAGGGTATATATTGATCAGCCTCGATGGCAATTTGGCTCTCCATTTGATCGTCGTTGAGAGCGGCATCCATTTCAATAGTTTTGGTAATAACAGCAGAACCTGAGACGGCGACTGCGGCATGTCTCAGCTTGGCCTTTGATTGTGCCAACACTTTATTGATTGCGTCGCAGACGCCTTCAACATCATTGATGTTTTTTTCAACAACAGCGTTCTGAGGCAATGAACAAACCGCATAGCTTTCTACACGGTAGCGCCCACCATTGCGGCTTAACTCAAGCAGTTTTACCGATGATGAGCTTATATCCAGCCCAAGAACGTTCTGTGTTTTTTTCTCAAATAGTCCAAACACGCTGGATGTCCAAGTTTGATTCAGTGGTGACGCTGCAAAGAATTAGCATCAAAAACAAAAACGAAATAGTAATTACAACCATAGCCCAGTTAGATAAAAAGTCGACAGAGTAAATTATAATGTACAGCGCTTGATCAACTATAGATATTAGTTAGCTCTATTGGCTATTCATTATGCAAAAACAAATTCGACGCTTTTCTTACCTACTATTCTGGTTACTATTTACGCTAGTTTCTGGCACAGCTGTAACTGCAGCAGGTGTCTATTTATACCTTAGTCCGAATTTGCCAGATGTCGACGACCTATACGAGGTAAAATTACAGATACCGCTGCGCATTTACTCTTATGAGGGTGAACTCCTTGGCGAATTTGGTGAGAAGCGACGCACGCCTGTTACCTATGACCAGGTTCCCGATCAATTTGTTCGTGCCATTCTTGCCGCAGAAGATTCTCATTTCGAAACCCACAGCGGTGTTGCTATCCGCGGCTTGTTACGCGCAACAATCGAGCTACTCCTTACTGGTGAAAAGCAAACCGGTGGCAGCACAATAACCATGCAGGTTGCTCGAAACTTTTTCTTAAGCAGAGAACAAACCTTCACACGAAAATTCAATGAGATATTACTGGCGCTGGAAATTGAGCGGAAACTCACAAAAGAACAGATATTTGAGCTTTACGTAAACAAGATTTTCTGGGGCAATCGAGCCTATGGTGTGGAAGCCGCCGCGCAAGTGTATTACGGCAAAAGCGTTGGTGAACTTAATCTTGCACAGATGGCAATGATTGCCGGCTTACCGAAGGCGCCATCCAGTTTCAATCCAATTGTGAACCCAGAGCGTGCTATCACACGACGCAACTGGATACTGCGCCGCATGCTTGATTTGAACTACATCAAAGATCAGGATTATCGCACGGCAGTTGATTCCCCCATTAGCGCAGAGCTACACGGCTCTAAAGCCGAGGTGGATGCACCCTACGCCGCTGAGCTGGCTCGTTTGGAGCTATTGGAATTATTTGGTCGCGAAGCCTACGACAGCGGCTTGAATGTATATACCAGTATCAAAAGCAAACTACAGACAGCAGCCAATGATGCAGTAAGGTCAGGCATTCTCGACTACGATCAACGCCATGGCTACCGTGGCCCGGAAGGGCACAGCTTCGACGCCGATAAGCCGGAATTGAATATGGTGAATTGGTTGGCTGCGTTACAGGATAAGCGCACCATTAACGGCTTACTTCCAGCGGTCGTGCTGGATGTTCAGGACCAACATCTGGAGATATTGTTGGCAGAGAACGTCACTGCGCGTATCGAGTTTGAAAATGGATTACAACAAGCAAGGCGCTTCATAGATGAAAATACGCTGGATGCTGAGGTAGAGTCGGCAAAATCGGTGGCACAAGTTGGCGATCTGATCAGAGTCTATGCAATCGATGATCAAGGAAAACTCTTGGCAGAGCTGCCACGTCAGCAAGCGGCTGAACACAACATGGTTAATGCACCAACCATCGATTCAACATCTACTGAACAAGATAGCGATCTGGAAAGTGCTGGTGATAGCGTCTTGCAAACCGCTACACACCAGGCCACAACTTACACTTGGCATTTTGCCCAATTACCAAGGGTGCAATCTTCGCTGATCTCGGTAGACCCTAATGATGGTGCTATACAGGCCGTTGTTGGCGGATTTGATTTTTACAGCAGTAAATTCAACCGTGCCACTCAAGGTGAACGGCAGCCAGGCTCGAACTTCAAGCCATTCATTTACGCCGCGGCGCTGGACAAGGGATTTACGGCTGCCAGCTTATTTAACGACGCGCCGGTTGTGATGCGTGATGCCGAACTTGAAAACACTTGGCGCCCTGAAAACGCCAGCGGAAAATTCTACGGCCCAACGCGCCTGCGCAAAGCGCTCTATTTGTCCCGTAATTTGGTGTCGGTAAGACTACTGCGAACGATAACTCCACAATCTGCCATCAACTACGTGCAAGCGTTCGGTTTTGATGCAGAACGATTACCAAAAGATCTGTCCTTGTCTCTGGGTAGTCACGCAGTGACCCCTCTTGAGGTCGCCAGAGGCTACGCGGTGTTCGCCAATGGTGGCTATCTGGTAGAACCGCATATTATTCAGCGAATTGAAAACGGCGATGGCACAGTGTTGTTCAGGGCCAATCCGAAAATAGCCAATTGCCTGAAGTGCCCAGATCCTGATGAGGAGCCATTAGCCGGCCAACAGACACCTGAAGAAGAAGCGATGGCAGAAAGTCAGCCTGTCGAGCCTAACCAGGATATTGAATCATCGAACGTCGCGCCAGAGTCCGAGCCACAGATGGCCTCGGCAACCCCGCTGGAACAACTGCTGAGCAATGACCTGGGCGATGACTTGCCAGACCCCATTGCTGCACCCCGGGTTATAGAAGAACGCATCGCATACATAATGGATAACTTCCTGAAGGATGTGATTCGACGCGGCACGGGCATCAAAGCACGAGAATTGAACCGGGCTGATATTGCGGGCAAAACCGGCACAACCAACGGCCCTGTTGATGCCTGGTTCTCAGGCTATAACCCTGATTTGATTACTACTGTTTGGCTCGGTTTCGATCAAAACCAGTTTCTCGGTAAACGCGAATATGGCGGCTCTGCGTCTCTACCGATATGGATCGATTACATGCGCACCGCGCTGGAAGGCAAGCCAGAAGTACTGCGCCGCCGACCCAATGGTCTTACCAGTGTGAGAATTGACCCGGAATCAGGCTTACTGGCCTCGCCGCTGCAAGACAATGCTATCTTCGAGATGTTTCGAGTTGAAAATGCGCCTCTGGAACGCGCCCCGGACCCTGTTGGCTATGAGCTAGACAATGAAGGGGGAGACGGTATTGAGGGTGAGCCGACTCCGTATGGTGCCTCTGAGAGCGATTCGCTGGAAGAATTGTTCTAGCCAGCGAGCAATCGCCGAAATACTTGCCAATCCCTCCTTTATAGAGGGTAGTGTGACGGATAAGCCTGCTGCGCCACACCACTATCTACGGCCGCTTTCGCAACCGCTGCTGACACTTTGCTCAGTAAGCGACTGTCCATGGGTTTCGGAATGATGTATTCACGACCAAACTCGAGCTTATCGATACCTACGGCTTCCAGTACCTCGTCGGTAACTGGTTCGCGCGCCAGGCCTTTAATCGCGTGTACCGCCGCCACCTTCATGGCTTCATTGATTTGCGACGCGCGCACATCCAGAGCACCACGAAAAATATAGGGGAAGCCAAGCACATTGTTCACCTGATTGGCGTAATCAGAACGACCCGTCGCCATGATTACATCACTTCGGGTTTCATGGGCTACTTCCGGTGAAATTTCCGGGTCCGGATTCGAGCACGCAAACACCAGCGGGTCAGCAGCCATGCTGGCTAGATTATCAGCCGACAGCAAGTTAGCCCCACTTAGCCCGATGAATACATCAGCGTCTTTACAAGCGTCAGACAAAGTCCTGAGTCCAGTGGGAATGGCAAATTCCTGCTTGTATTGATTCAGGTCGGTGCGTTCATCATGAATCACGCCATTACGGTCGAGCATTATGATGTTGTCGGGATTTGCGCCCACGTTCTTTAAAAGCCGCATACCGGCAATCGCTGCTGAACCTGCACCTAAACAAACGATACGAACATCTTTCAACCGTTTACCGGCAATATCCAGACCGTTTAGCACGCCGGCTGCTGTAACAATGGCCGTGCCATGCTGGTCATCGTGAAAGACCGGAACGTTGCAGTCCTGAATCAGACGACGCTCTATTTCAAAACATTCTGGCGCTTTTATGTCTTCCAGGTTAATTCCACCAAAGGTATCGGCTATCGAACGGACCACCGTCACGAAGGTATCAATCTCGGTAACATCAACCTCAATATCCACCGAATTAATTTGTGCGAAACGTTTAAACAGAAGGCTTTTACCTTCCATAACCGGTTTGCTTGCCAGCGCGCCCAAATTGCCAAGCCCTAATATGGCCGTGCCATTGGATATCACAGCAACCAGATTGCCTTTGCCGGTATACCGGTAAGCATTCTGGGCGTCACTGTGTATTTCGCGCACAGGCTCGGCCACACCTGGGCTGTAAGCTAGAGCGAGGTCATCTTGAGAGTTTGCTGAAGTAGTGAGCTCGGTGCTCATTTTGCCGGGCGTTGGGTGCTCGTGATAGGCGAGCGCCCGGCTTCTCAGATCATCTGGCATTTAAAAGCACCTTGTTGATTGCCTTTGTTTGGGCAACCACACAGGACTTACTTCGCCAGTTTGCGATTACCGAAACGTTTGTTGAATCGATCAACCCGACCGCCAGTATCCAGTACTTTCTGTTTGCCGGTGTAGAACGGGTGGCAATTGGAACATACTTCCACATGGATGTCTTTGGCCAGGGTAGATCGAGTTTCGATAACATTACCGCAGCTGCAGGTGACTGTCATGTCACCGTAATTTGGATGAATATCTGCTTTCATTGGTTTTACCTGTCAAAGTGGCACCGCCACGCTGTGTTTCAGCGCACCGTACCGGAGGTATTGTGAGTGAACGGGCGCGAGATAATACCAGACAATCCGCGTTTGACAAGCTGCCGCCTGGCGCGTCGTTCGGGCAGCAGGTCTAGAGTCTTGTTGGGAAAAGGATAGAATAGCGGATTAATACCGATTACAGCCACTCAATGCACCAATACCCATGCGTTTACCGCTGCGCGATCCAGAGCCCGCTGAACCGCCTGTTTGACTACCTGCCCCCGCAGGCGTCAGTGGATGTCTTGAGACAGGCCAAGCCAGGTATGCGTCTGTGGGTGCCCTTCGGGCGCAGACGCATTGTCGCGATCTTGTTGGAAATTACGCAAAGCAGTGAATTTGCGCCCAATAAACTGCGCAATGCCGAACGATTTATTGACGAGCAACCACTGCTGGATAATAGCTATTTCCAGTTATTTCAATGGGTAGCAGACTACTACCACCATCCCGTTGGCGATACAATTTTTGGCTTTTTACCCAGCTTGCTTCGCAAAGGCCGCAGCGCAGACAAAACCATCGCAAGCGCTGAACGAGCGTGGCAGTTAAGCCTCCAGGGGCAAGGCTTGATCAGTGAAGACAGTGGCACGGTTTTAAAACGCGCGCCAAAACAGGGCCAGCTGCTCAAAACACTGTTTGAGCAAGGCGTATTGACCCAAGCCGAACTGGCCGATTCGGGATTTTCTACCGCCATTACCAAAACTCTCAGCGACAAAGGCTTGATTGAGCCTGCCAGCTCTAAAGACAATTTCAAAACCGGCAAAGCTCCCGCCAAAAACTCAGTAGCCGAGCACTTACAGGCAAATGCGGAACAAAGACTGGCGATCGATGCTGTTGCCGCACAAATGAATAATTACCATTGTTTCCTTCTGCATGGCATTACCGGCAGCGGAAAAACCGAAGTGTATCTGCAATTGATTGAACGCTGCTTGCACGTCGGCAAACAGGCTCTGATCTTAGTACCTGAAATTGGCTTAACCCCACAAATGCTGGAACGCTTCCAACAACGCTTTGGTGGTGACATTCTTGCTCTTCATAGCGGCATGACCGACGTTCAAAGACTCAATGCCTGGCTGACCGCCCGTAATGGTCAAGCACAGATTGTGATTGGCACACGCTCGGCTTTGTTGGCGCCACTGCCGGCTTTGGGTCTAATTATTGTGGACGAAGAACACGACGGCTCATTCAAGCAGCAAGACGGACTGCGCTATTCAGCGCGCGACCTTGCCATTAAACGTGCTCATTTAAATGATATTCCCGTGTTGCTCGGTTCAGCTACACCATCGCTGGAAAGTCTTGCGAATGCAAAACAAGGTAAATACAGTCTGTTAGAGCTAACTCAGCGTGCTGGTGGCGCATTGCCACCGCACATTAATTTGAGCGATTGCAACGAGCCTTTCGCGGCAGACGGGCTAGCCTTCACTGTAATCGACGCCGCACGTCGTCATCTAAAAGAAGGCGCCCAAGTACTAATCTTCATTAACCGGCGCGGCTTCGCACCGTCCCTGCTGTGTTCACAGTGTGGCTGGATTGCCAAATGCTCAGCGTGCGATGTTCGCATGACCGCCCATTTGATGGGAAATCAATTAATCTGCCACCATTGCGAGCGACGCGAAATCTGGCCAAAACAATGCCCGACTTGCCAGCATCAACCCTTGCAGACCCTGGGCAGCGGCACGCAAAAACTTGAGCAAACCCTGGAGCAGCATTTTCCGGATGTGGCAGTCATCAGGGTGGATCGCGATTCAACCCAGCGTAAAGGATCACTGCACAGCAAGCTTGCCAAGGCTCAATCAGGCGAACCCTGTGTATTGCTGGGCACACAGATGCTGGCCAAGGGACACCATTTTCCCAATCTTTCGATGGTCGCGATTCTGGACGCCGACACTGCTTTATACAGCTCGGATTACCGCGGCCCGGAACGTATGGCGCAAACAATTACGCAAGTGGCTGGTCGCGCTGGTCGTGGAGAACGACCAGGTGAAGTGTTTGTCCAAAGCCAGCTACCCGACCACCCGCTGCTTATTCAAATAACCACCGACAGCTACGGCGAATTCGCAGACAGACTATTAGAGGAACGCTCTGCATTAGCCTTACCGCCCTTCAGCAAATCGGCTGCCTTGTTTGGCGAACATCGAGCGCTGGATGAGCTTCTGGAATGCATGCGCGTCTTGCGTCAAAACGTGGAACGATCACTTGGCAAACAAGGCCTTGGCGACATAATGACCGTTGGGCCTGTGCCTGCTCCTATGCCGCGCAAGTCAAACCGCTTTCGGGCACAAATGATCTTATACAGTCAGCAACCGAGTACCCTCCACCGCTATTTGTCGTCACTGAGAAAAACACTTGATCAAAATACAACACCCAGAGGCATGCGCCTGGCCATTGACGTTGACCCAATAGATACAAATTAGACCATTCTGCCCCTGACTCGATTGGCAACACCGACCTTGGTTTGCATAATAGCGCCGACCAATCCCTTCTGTTTCTCACCATGGCCTACGATTTTGCCAAGCGCAAAAAAAAGCGCAAACGCACCTCTAAAAAACAACAAGAACTGAGTTCACGACCAGTTTGGTTTGGAACCGGTGTTGCCTGTGGTTTGTTTATTGCCTACTTGTTGCACCTGACACAATGGCTACCTCATAGCGCGCCCGACAACGCAGTAGCCAAACAAACCGCCCCTGTGGCAATAGAGCCAAAGCAAGCGCCGAAGAAAGCGGAACAAGCCGCCGGATCTGGGAACAAGACCGCGCGATTCGAGTTTTACGACATGTTGCCTGAACGCCAGGCTAAAGTAAGCCAAAGCAGTAAAGGCGCCTACAAAACCCGTGAAGAACTCAAGCAAAAGCCCATATCATATTTACTGCAAGCCGGTTCTTTTGCGGTGGCCAAAGACGCCGAAAATCATCGAGCAACGATTACTCTGCTGGGCTTAACACCCAGGGTTGAGGCGCAAACCTTGCCTTCCGGCACAACAGCGCACCGGGTGTTTGTTGGTCCGTATGCATCGCATGGCGCCATGGAGCATGCCCGCGCCACTCTGCACTCAGAAGGAATCGAGACTCTGCTACTTGAGAAACGCTAAGCTCGCCCCCATACAATAGAATTACGCTCACTTCTCAGCTTCGGAGACCCCAATGGAGCAATATCGCGGCACAACTATCGTGTCGGTTAGACGCAATGGCCACGTAGTCATTGGCGGTGACGGCCAGGTCAGTCAGGGCAACACCATCATGAAAGGTAATGCCCGCAAAGTGCGACGCCTGCACAACAATCAGGTATTGGCCGGATTTGCAGGCGGAACAGCTGATGCGTTTACCTTGTTCGAGTTGTTCGAAGCGCAACTGGACAAATATCAGGGCAAGCTAATGCGCGCCGCTGTGGAACTGGCGAAAGCCTGGCGCACAGAGCGCTCTCTAAGACGCCTTGAGGCCTTGCTCGCGGTGGCCGACAAAGACACATCATTGATCATAACTGGCAATGGCGACGTAATAGAACCTGAAGACAGTCTGATAGCAATTGGCTCAGGCGGCCCATTTGCACAATCGGCTGCACGCGCCCTGCTGGACAACACCGAACTCAGCGCTCGTGAAATTACCGAGAAAGCACTGGGCATTGCCGGCGATATTTGCATCTATACCAACCACAATCACACCATCGAAGAACTGGCAGAAAAATGAGCAATATGACGCCACGTGAAATCGTTCACGAACTTGACCGCCACATAGTTGGCCAGTCGGACGCAAAACGCGCTGTAGCGATAGCCCTGCGTAACCGCTGGCGGCGCATGCAACTCGATGAGGATATGCGCGAAGAGATCACGCCAAAAAATATCTTGATGATTGGCCCGACTGGTGTCGGCAAGACCGAGATTGCGCGCCGTCTGGCTAAACTGGCGAACGCGCCATTTATAAAAGTAGAGGCCACCAAATTCACCGAAGTCGGCTACGTAGGCCGAGACGTAGAATCGATTGTGCGCGACCTGGTAGACGGTTCAATTAAAAAACTGCGTGAAGAAGAGTACGCAAAGGTCGATCACCGCGCGATGGACGCCGCCGAAGAACGCGTTTTGGACGCGTTACTCCCGCCTGCACGCGACGCTGATACGGAAGAAAAGGAAACCAGCACCCGTCAGATTTTCAGAAAAAAACTGCGTGAAGGCGAGCTCGATGACAAAGAAATCGAAATCGACCTAAGCAGCTCACCGATGGTAGCCCAGATCATGGCACCACCCGGTATGGAGGAAATGACAGACCAACTGCAATCCATGTTTTCCAACATGGGCAGTGGCAAAAAGAGCACCAGAAAACTCACTGTTAAAGCGGCTCTCTCGAGCTTGCGAGATGAAGAAGCTGCCAAACTAATTAATGAAGACGACCTCAAACTACGCGCCGTTGAAGAAGCCGAGCAAAACGGCATCGTATTCATTGACGAGTTAGACAAAGTGGCAAAACGCAGCGAAGGCGCAGGCGCTGATGTATCCCGTGAGGGCGTTCAACGCGACCTGCTGCCGCTGATTGAAGGCTGCACAGTCACCACAAAATACGGCACCGTGAAAACCGACCATATTCTGTTTATTGCATCGGGTGCATTTCACCTGGCCAAGCCCAGCGACCTGATACCGGAATTACAAGGCAGACTGCCAATCCGGGTAGAGCTCAGTGCACTAAGCCCGGACGACTTCCGTAGAATTCTAACCGAGCCCAAAGCCTCGCTCACCGAGCAATACCGCGCACTGCTCGCCACAGAAGGGGTCAAGGTTGAATTCACCGACGACGGCATACAGAAAGTTGCAGAGATTGCTTGGGAAGTGAATGAGCGCACCGAAAACATAGGTGCCCGACGCTTGCATACTGTTTTGGAACGCTTGCTGGAAAGCGCCTCTTTTGATGCGGCCGATAAAGGTGACAGCACACTGAACATTGACAGCGCCTATGTTGAAGAACAAGTTGGCGAACTAGCTCAGGATGAAGACCTGAGCCGATTTATTCTATAGCCGCACACCATGTCAGACGCACCCATTCCCAACAATATTCATCTGCACAAGCATTCCGCCGAACTGGAGCTAGGCTACAGTGACGGCGCTTCGTACCGCCTGAGCTGCGAATACCTGCGGGTATATTCCCCGTCAGCCGAAGTTCGTGGCCACGGCAAAGGCCAGGAAGTGCTACAAACCGGCAAAAAGTACGTCAATATTGAGGGGATAGAAGCCACCGGCAACTACGCCATTCAAATCAGCTTCAATGACGGCCACGACACCGGTATTTATTCCTGGGACTATCTGTACGATCTGTGCGCAAATCAGCAAGCCAAATGGCAAGATTATCTGGCAAGGCTTAAGGCTGAGGAAGGTAGTCGGGAACCAAATTCGGATCCGATAATCTTTAAATCCTAGAGATCAATCCCATCGCGTCCGGCGCTGGACTGCCTATTAGCTAGCTGGACACGCCGTGAATCCATCCATGGAGTCTCATTTTCGACATCCATGTCTCAAACGGTCCAGCTAGCTAATAGGCAGCCCAGCACCTCAGTGCCAATCATCGGCAGCACCTACCAAAGAGAGTTTCAGTATCGATTACCCCCTTTGCGAAGGTAAAAAACGCAGGCCGAGAGAACAAAAAAGACTTTCGCAGAAAGGCTTTTTTGAGAAAGAGGGAACCGCGGAGCGGCCCAGTTGCGCAGCAAAGGGGGTAATCGATACTGAAACGTATTAAGAACCCATCACGAGAATCGCGTACACCGCCCCCACAAGCGGTACAATACCCAAATGACAAAGCAAGACAAAACCCACTTCGGCTACCAACAAGTAGACACCGATAAAAAACAAAGCATGGTCGCCGACGTATTCCACTCCGTCGCCAGCCAATACGACATCATGAACGACCTCATGTCGGCCGGAATCCACCGCATCTGGAAACGCTTCACCATCGAAGTAAGCGCCGTACGTCCAGGCCACAAAGTACTCGACATAGCCGGCGGTACAGGTGACCTCGCCGAGAAGTTTCACGCACTCGTCGGCAGCGAAGGCCACGTTATTTTGGCTGACATTAACGACTCGATGCTCACAATGGGCAGAGACCGCCTGACCGATGCCGGCGTCTGCGGACACCTCGACTATGTGCAGGCTAACGCTGAAGATTTACCCTTTGAATCCGACAGCTTCGATTGCGTCACGATTTCTTTTGGCCTCAGGAACGTCACAGATAAAGACAAAGCCCTGAGATCCATGTTGCGGGTCCTAAAGCCCGGCGGCAAATTGCTGATACTCGAGTTTTCAAAGCCAAAAAATGAATTGATGAGTAAAGCCTACGACGCATACTCATTCAGTATCTTGCCGGCGCTTGGCAAGATGATCACCAACGACAGTGACAGCTATCGCTACCTTGCAGAATCTATTCGCAAGCACCCCGACCAGGAAACACTGAAAGACATGGTGTATGACGCCGGTTTTGAAAACGTTGAATACCATGACATGACCGGTGGTGTAGTCGCACTGCACACTGGAGTAAAACCCTGATGGCAGATCCGGCTCTGCAAACTGCCGCCTTGGCCGGATTAGAATTTGTCGTTAACAAAGCGCTCGAGCTCGATCCCGCCACATTAAAAAGACTGGCAGAGCTGGATGGCAAAGTGCTATTAGTCCATTGCCACAGCCCTGACATCAAAGTGTATTGCTTGCCTGGCAAAACCGGTGTGCAATTCAAGTCCTGGCATGATGATAACGACGTCGACAGCTCGCTCAGCGGTAAGCTTTCCCAATTCGTGCAATTGATGCAAGCACAAGACAAAGCAGCCGCTCTGATTAATGGCGAACTGAGTGTGCATGGCAACAGTCAAGATTTCGTTAGCTTGCAGGCTATACTCGCGCAGCTTGATATAGATTGGGAGCAACCCATCGCACGTGTATTTGGCGACGTTGGCGGGCATCAGCTGGGTCGTCTTATTCGTGGTGGCCTGGCGTTTGGACAACAAGCCCAGGAAAACCTGCACACCCAGCTTGAGCAGTTTGTACATCAGGAAGCGGGAATACTTCCTGCACGGAAAGAGCTGGAAAGCTTTTATCAGGAAGTGGGCGACTTGAATTTACGGGTTGATCGACTGCAAGCCCGGGTTGCTCGGATTGCGCAACGCCTTGCTAAGCAAAATCCGGCTTAACTCTACGAACATTATGGCCTTGATACAAAACTGCAAACGATCGGCACGCATACTCAGAGTAGCTGCGCGCTATCGTCTCGATGCACTGATTGATAAATCGCGCCTGCCATGGGCTCTGCGTGCATTACTTTCACCATTAGCGATATTACCAAACAACAAAGCGGCTCGAGGTGAGCGAATTCGCCTGGCACTGCAAGATCTTGGCCCTGTGTTTATCAAGCTAGGGCAAATGCTGTCAACACGGCCGGATCTGTTACCCGATGATATCGCCGCGTCATTAAACCAACTGCAAGACCAGGTAGAGCCGTTTGCGAGTGACCAGGCAATCAAAGTAGTTGAGCAAGCGTTTGGTCAATCTGTAAATGATCTGTTCACACGATTTGACACAACACCACTGGCCTCGGCATCAATTGCACAAGTACACGCCGCGGAGCTGACCTTACCCGGTCAGGATAAGCCACTTGATGTGGTGGTGAAAATTGTGCGGCCAGGTATCGAGCGGCTTATAGAGCAAGACACCGACCTTATGTTTTCCCTGGCGCGTATGGTCAAGCGTTACGCGCCCGACGGTGAGCGCTTGAAGCCCATCGAAGTCGTTAGTGATTATCGCGATATCATTTATGACGAATTGAATATGCAGCTCGAGGCCGCTAATACCAGCCAGTTGCGGCGCAACTTCCTCAATTCAGACTTGCTGTACGTACCGGAAGTGTATTGGGATTTCGTTCGCAGTAATGTATTGGTGATGGAGCGCATATACGGCACACCCATATGTAATATTGATGAGTTGCATGCGGCAAACGTTAATATGAAAGAATTGGCTGAGCGTGGTGTTGAAATATTTTTCTCTCAAGTCTTCCGCGACAGTTTCTTCCACGCCGATATGCACCCTGGCAATATTTTCGTCAACGTTAGCAACCCGGACAAGCCGCAATACATAGGTATCGATTGCGCGATAATAGGCAGTCTCGACGACGATGACCTTTATTATCTTGCGCGCAATTTGCTAGCCATCTTTCAGCGCGACTACCGCACTGTGGCCGAAATGCACGTTGAAAGTGGCTGGGTGCCTGAGCATATTCGACCAGGCGATTTCGAATCAGCGATACGCAGTGTCTGCGAGCCAATTTTTGAAAAGCCATTGGCAGAAATATCCTTTGGTCAAATCTTGTTGTATTTGTTTACCGTAGCGCGCCGCTTCGAAATGAGTGTGCAACCAAATCTGGTACTGTTGGAAAAAACACTATTAGCCGTGGAGGGCCTTGGTCGCCAGCTCTACCCACAACTAGACCTGTGGCAAACGGCGCAACCTTTTCTGGAAGACTGGATGGCCAAGCGCTATGCGCCTGCTCAGGTTTTACAGCGCATGCAAAAGCAGGCCCCCACTTTGTTACAACACCTGCCGCAGCTGCCCGAACTATTGATCGACAATCTGAAATCATCGGCAGCGCTGCGAGAATCTGCACAGCAACAGCAGCGCCAACTACAGATTCTCGAAGAACAAGGCCGGCGGCGGGAACGTCGTCAGAAGCTTGCTGCAGGCATATTGCTTGTGGCCGGCGCCCTGCTATTCTTTGGTCCGCAAGCGTCATTGTTTGAGGGTTACGATTTTCGCACCTCTGCTGCTATTGTTGGTGGCTTGGGAGTTACCTGGTTATTACTGGGTTAGGCACTGAGCTTATTGAGCGCATTCACCTATGACTACTGACATTCTTGACGAGATTGCCTGGAATAGCGATGGCCTGGTGCCGGCAATTGCACAAGACCACGAAAGCCGCGACGTGCTGATGATGGCCTGGATGAATCGTGATGCATTGCAACATACTATAGACAGTCAAACGGCGGTGTACTGGTCCCGGTCACGTGCTCGGTTGTGGCACAAAGGCGAAGAGTCAGGACACCAACAGCAGGTACATGAAATAAGGCTGGACTGCGACAATGATGTCATTATATTGTTGGTCGAACAGATCGGCGGCATCGCCTGTCACACTGGGCGGAGATCGTGCTTCTATCGTCGTCTGGAAGACGGACAATGGCAATCCGTTGAGCCCGTGCTTAAAGACCCCAACGACATATACTCAAAGCGCTAACAGGTAAGAAACTCACAAATGCATGACGTACTTCAGGAATTAACTGACATCATCGAAGAACGATTAAGGTCGTCCGATGATCAAAGTTCCTACGTGGCCAAGTTGGGCAGCGCGGGCCTGGACAAGATACTTGAAAAAGTGGGCGAAGAGTCTATTGAAGTCATATTGGCGGCCAAACACGCTGAGCAATTTAATAATAATGAGAAGTTGATACACGAATCAGCCGACTTGTTGTTCCATACTTTAGTGATGCTTGCCTCACTGGGTGCAAACATCAATCAGGTGCTTGATGAACTTGCGACGCGGTTTGGCACCTCCGGGCTTGAAGAAAAGAGACTTAGGCGCGAGCAGGATTAGCAAAGGGTTTTAAGAGGGTTATAGAATCATGGGTATTAGTGGAATCAGTATCTGGCAATTGCTTATTATTCTGGCCATTGTGGTGATGCTATTTGGCACCAAGCGCTTGCGTAATATGGGCAGCGATCTTGGCGAGGCGATCAAGGGCTTTCGAAATTCAATCAATGATAAGGAAGAAGAGGCCCTTGAAGAGCAAGCCAATGGCGACGTAATTGACGCCAAAGCAGAGAAAGTGGAAGACAGTAAGTAAGCCACTGATTACTCGCCGGACATATTCCCATGTTTGATATCGGATTCGCCGAATTGCTGGCAATAGCCGTTGTTGGCTTGTTAGTCATTGGTCCTGAGCAGCTGCCAGGCACCGTGCGTACCGTCATGTTATGGCTTGGCCGACTGCGGTCCAGTTTCAGTGATGTTAGACGCGATATTGAACGCGAAATCGGTGCTGAAGATATTCGCCGCCAGTTGCACAATGAATCTGTGATGCGCGAACTCGAAAAAACGCGCAAGGACATTAATAGCATTGCCGATGATGCTCGCGATACCATCGCAGAAAGCAAGGCCTCGATCGAGGCCGACTTGACGTCCAACAAACAATCCCGAGATGACTGAAGACGACAAAGCACTTCCCTTGGTAGAACATCTTACCGAGTTACGCGATCGTTTACTGCGCTGTCTGATGGCGATACTACTGGTGTTTGTCGCCTTGTATTCGTTTGCGAATGAAATTTACGCTTTCGTGTCAGAGCCATTGCGTAAGTTTCTGCCAGAAGGCGCGACTATGATTGCGACCGATGTAGCGTCGCCTTTTCTAACGCCGTTTAAGCTAACCCTTGTGCTGTCAGTATTTGCCGCTGTTCCTTACTTATTGTTTCAAATTTGGTCTTTTGTGGCACCCGGTATGTATCGCCATGAAAAGCGCTTTGCAATTCCATTACTACTGTCGAGCGTGTTGTTGTTTTATGGTGGCATTGCGTTTGCGTACTTCGTGGTGTTTCCGCTGGTCTTCGGGTTTTTCACCAGCATTGGACCCACCGAAATGACGGTGATGACCGACATCAACAGCTATCTGAATTTTATTCTTAAACTTTTTTTCGCATTCGGTATCGCTTTTGAAATACCTATCGCCACCGTTTTGTTGGTGTGGGCTGGAATTACCACACCCGACAGCTTGGCCAGCAAACGCCGTTTTATTGTGGTCGGTTGTTTTATTTTGGGGATGCTATTAACACCGCCCGATGTGATTTCACAAGCTCTACTCGCATTCCCCATGTGGGTTCTGTTTGAGGTTGGCGTGATAATGAGCCGCTGGATTGAAAAGGATCGTGAAGGGCAGACTGTAAAACAAAGTAAGGAAGGAAATGTCTGACGCCATTACTGGCTCTTCGGAATACTATGACCTGATTGTTGTTGGTGGCGGTATCAACGGAGTTGCTGTTGCTCAAGCCGCGGCTGCAAAAGGTCATTCAGTTTTATTACTTGAAAAATCCGCACTGGCCGCCGGCACTTCATGTGCATCCAGCAAATTAATTCACGGTGGATTGCGATACCTGGAAAGCTACGAATTTTCTTTAGTGTATGAAGCCTTGCGCGAACGAGCGATGATGTTGCGCAACGCGCCCGATCTGGTGGCACTCAAGAAATTCTATATTCCTGTGTATCGACACACGCGTCGGGCTCCCTGGCTTATTTTTGCAGGCCTGAGCCTGTATGCCTTATGCGACCGTTTGCGGCCATCCAGTCGCTTTCGAGTGGTGCCTAAATCTGAATGGAAAGAGCTTGATGGTATTGAAACCAAAGACCTGCGTGCTGTGTTTCAGTATCAGGATGCGCAAACCGATGACGTGGAGCTAACACGGGCTGTGATGAACTCAGCTGCAGAGCTGGGCGCCTGTGTGATGGAGCAAACCCAGCTATTGAGCGCACACTGGCATAAGGACCACTTCAGAGTGCTCGTGAATAAGGAAGGGGCACGGGTAAATTTTCGCTGCGGCACAATTGTGAATGCTGGCGGCCCTTGGGTTAATCGCATTAACGAGTGTGTTGAACCCGCCCCCAGAACCCTGGGCATAGACTTGATACAAGGCACTCACGTAGAACTAGAGGGGCAAATGAGTGAGCGCTTCTATTACGTTGAATCGCCACGCGACGGGCGCGCAGTATTCGTCATGCCCTGGTATGAAAACACCT
Source organism: Pseudomonadales bacterium (assembly GCA_045105115.1). Lineage (GTDB taxonomy): Bacteria > Pseudomonadota > Gammaproteobacteria > Pseudomonadales > JAUIET01 > JAUIET01. The sequence continues at coordinate 24,073 of JBGCDE010000056.1, forward strand.
TGATAGGCACTACTGAGGCTCGCTTTAGCGGCAATCCAGATGATATTAAGGCGTTGGACTCATCGGTAAGATATTTGCTTGGCGTGTTTCGTCACTATTTCCCGGATTTTAATGAGGGTGCAGATGCCAGAATAGTTAGCCGCATGGCTGGTGCCCGCGTACTGCCCGAAGCACAGACCAGCGCTTTCAAGCGCTCTCGCGAAACCATTTTGTACTGGCAGCCAGACTTCACGCCTAATGGACCCGCACTGTGCACCATTTATGGTGGCAAGCTGACAGCCTGGCGCGCAACAGCAGAAAAGGTATTGAAAACTATTCAGACAACATTACCTCAACCTACAGCTAATATAGATACGAAAACACTGCGACTGCAGCGTGTCAGACAGGACCAGAAACCATGAGCAACCCCCTTCTTGAGCATAATGAGCTGCCTCCTTTTCAACACATTGAGGCAGACCATATTGAGCCCGCCATGCAAACGATTATTGACGATAACTTAACGGCTATCGATGAATTACTCGCGAACCAAACCCAAGTGAGCTGGCAGACTTTGTATGAACCGCTTGAGGAAATTAACGATCGACTTGAGCAAGCCTGGTCGCCGGTGAGCCACCTAAACGGTGTTGTTCAAACCGAAGAATTGCGCAAGGCCTACGAAACCTGCCTTCCATTGTTGTCGAAATACAGTACGCAATTGGGCCAGAACGAACAATTGTTCAAGGCTTACAAGACCCTGCATGACAGCGAGGGCTTTAATGCGTTAGCCCCAGCACAACAACAAATTGTTCGTAACAATTTACGCGATTTCAAATTATCCGGTATTGATCTGGACGAGAACGCCCGGCATCGCTACGGTGAGCTTAAGCAGCGCTTGTCTGAAGCAAGCAATCAGTTTTCAAATAACGTGCTGGATGCAACGCAAGCCTGGACCCGACATGTAGTGGATCTCGCTGAACTTGAGGGCATGCCAGACGCTGCGATTACAGCCGCAAAAGCAGCCGCACAAGCAAAACAGATGGAAGGTTATCTGCTAACTCTGGATGCACCTTGTTACATCGCGGTGGTCAGTTATGCAGATAGTGCAGGGCTTCGTAAAGACATGTATACAGCCTACACCACACGCGCATCTGACAAAGGCCCAAATGCTGGCGAGTTCAGCAACAGTGATCTGATGGTAGAGATCACAACACTACGACATGAGTTGGCCACTTTATTAGGTTTTGCCAATTATGCCGAATACTCTTTGGCGAAGAAAATGGCCGACACGCCCGATCAGGTAATTGATTTTCTGGAGCAACTGTCTGGGCGCACCAGAGCTGTTGCACAATCAGAACTGGAGGCTCTGCAGCAGTACGCCAGCGCTGAACACCAGCACGTTCAATTGGAAGCCTGGGATGTCAGCTATTTTTCCGAGAAGTTAAGAAAGCAGCAATTTGATATAGATCAGGAAGAACTGCGACCGTATTTTCCGGCCCAAAAAGTCACCCAGGGTTTATTCTCTGTTGCTAGCCGTTTGTTCGATATAGAGATCACGCCCGATGCCAGCATGTCGACCTGGCACTCTGACGTTAGCGCGTTTCAAATTTCCAGAAATGGTTCAACAATCGCCCGGTTTTATCTTGACTTGTACGCGCGCGAACATAAACGCGGTGGCGCATGGATGGCAGATTGTCGAGTACGCCGGCGCTTGAACAGTGGCGGTCTACAAAATCCGGTCGCCTTCCTAACCTGCAACTTTATGGCCCCCGCTGGCGGTCAGCCCAGTTTGCTAACCTTCAATGAAGTGACCACACTGTTTCATGAATTTGGTCATGGCCTGCACCATATGCTGAGCCAAATAGAATACGCCGAGGTGTCTGGTATCAATGGCGTGGCATGGGACGCGGTTGAATTACCCTCGCAGTTTCTGGAAAACTGGTGCTGGCAGGCACAAGTGATCGAACAATTATCCGAACATCATGAAACCGGTGAAAGCTTACCGCAGGAATTATTGAACAAGTTATTGGCCGCAAAGAATTTTCAAGCCGGCATGCAAATGCTCAGGCAAATTGAGTTTGCGTTGTTTGATTTTCGCATGCATCAGCAATCGGGTATGCAATCGGCAGATGACATTCAAGCCTTGCTTAACCAGGTTCGTGCAGACGTCGCTGTGCTTACGCCACCGGCGGATAATCGCTTTCAACACGGATTCAGTCATATTTTTGCGGGGGGCTATGCCGCAGGGTATTACAGTTACAAGTGGGCCGAGGTGTTGTCAGCCGATGCGTTTTCCGAGTTCGAAGAACACGGCATTTATCACGACGCAACACGCAAACGCTACTTGAGTGAAATACTTGAGAAAGGTGGAGCCGCACCGGCCATGGAGTTGTTCAAGAACTTCATGGGGCGAGAGCCTGAGGTTGATGCCCTGCTGAAACAATCTGGTATTGCGGCCTAGTTTTATTGCCGCCAGATATGATGACGGTTTGGCTTAGAACTTAGTGTGCTTTGATTTGGTCGCTAATTTTTGCGCATCGCTTTTTCGAAACAACACATAAACCGCGCCCGAGCCACCGTGTTGTTTTTGCGCCGTGTGAAACGCCAGCACATCTGGTAAATCCTTGAGCCAATGGTTTACGCAGCTTTTGATGGTTGCTTGCTTGCCCTTGCCATGCACGATAAGTGCTGTGCGAACGTCGTATTGCAAACAGTCTTTACAAAACTGATAAACCGCCGTGCGCGCTTGTTCAACCGTATGTTTATGCAGATCAAGCCGTGCGTCCACTGCGTACTTTCCAAGACGCATTTTCTTCAGCACACCGTGTTGCACGCCTGGGCGGGCGAATTCCAGAATCGCGTCCGGACTTATCTCAGGAATAAAGTTATCAGCCAGCGGGTTGTCATCGTGCTCCAACTCTTGTGTAGCAACCGTGCGTGCACGACTGAGCGTAGGGTCAAGACTCTTACGACCAGCTTCTCTAGGCGCACGATCACTACTGATCGGCTTAACATCAAGCATTTGCTCTCTAAATAGATCGTCGTCTTTATTGTCAGAACCAGACATCAGCTTTCCAGTAAGAAGGTTACTGGCCCATCATTAATGAGGTGTACCTGCATGTTCGCACCAAATTCACCTGTAGCGACGGAACCCAATTTGTTAAATACATATTCTGCCGCTTGTTGGTATAAATCTTCCGCCAGTGCAGGAGGTGCCGCTTTGCTGAAACTGGGCCGCAGACCACGACCGGTATCAGCACACAGCGTAAACTGAGACACTAATAGCAACTCGCCACCGCTGGCGACCAGGTTAAGATTCATTTTCCCATTGTCGTCTGCGAAAATTCGATAATCGAGACACTTTTGCATTAGCTTCTGCATAGTGTCGTGTGAGTCTCGCGCTTCCACCCCCAACAACACCAGCAGGCCAGCGCCTATCTGGCCAGTGGTTTGGACACCATCAGGGCGGCTTACATCAACTCGAGCTTCCTGCACACGCTGGATCAAGGCTTTCATAGTCTAACTCTACAATCACTACGCTCAGCTTCAAGCCTTTGGATTACACCGAGTAATCATCAGCGTAACGCATGGACATATCTCGCGTCGCACGAATCAAGGCGTCAACCGTGCCAGGTTCGGTGGCTGAATGGCCAGCATCTCGAACAATATTGAGTGACGCGTCGTGCCATACCTTGCTTAGCTCAAATGCGTTATCCAATGGGCAGATCATGTCGTAGCGTCCGTGCACAATCGTACCCGGTATACCATTCAAACGACTGGCTTCGCGCAGAATCTGATTAGGTTCCAGAAAGCCACGGTGCGCAAAGAAATGGGCTTCTATGCGCGCCATTGCCAGGGCGAGGTGTGGCTGGGAAAAAAATTCGACTGAACTGGCACTCGGTCTTAGCGTCGAGCATCTTGCTTCCCACAAGCACCACGCTTTTGCTGCCGCCATTCTAGCCAGCTCATTATTACTCACCAGACGCTTGTAATACGCGGCCAGTAAATCATCACGTTCAGCCTCAGGAATAGGCGCTATGAAATCCTCCCAGTAGTCTGGAAATACCAGGCTTGCCCCATGGCGATACAACCAGTCGATTTCATTTTTACGGCACAAAAATATTCCACGCAGAATCATGCCCAGCACATGCTCGGGATGTTTCTCGGCATACAGTAGCGACAAGGTAGAACCCCAACTGCCACCAAACAAAACCCAGCTCTTGATTTTTAGAGTGCGCCGAATCACTTCTATATCATCAAGCAGAGACTGTGTGTCGTTGTTCATCAACTCAGCATGTGGCGTTGATTTTCCAGCACCGCGTTGATCAAACAAAATGATTCTATATTTTTGCGGATCAAAGAAACGGCGGTGCTGAGGGGTACAACCGCTTCCAGGTCCGCCATGCACAAAAAGAACCGGTATGCCACGCGGGTTGCCTGATTCCTCTACATAGATCTCGTGAGGTGGCGACACCTTAAGGTGTTGTCGGTGATAGGGCTTAATGTCAGGATAAAGTACCAGCATTCCTTAACGATAAGCGATGGCATGCTGCTTTACTACCAGCGATCTTGCTACAAATCCCAATCAGTGACTCAATCTGGGTAAAGCTGCAGCATTCTGTCTGGATAGTCGGTAATGATACCTGTTACACCGAGGTCAATTATGCGGCGCATTTCTTGTTGGTCATTAATCGTCCATGGTAAAACATGCATACCTTGTGCAGCGGCATCCTCCACTCTTCCCTTAGTGAGTATTTCAATGCCATGACTGCTTGGCGGTATCTCCAGGGCATACGCTCTCGGGTGATAAAACCCCAGTAATCCCACCGTTTGATTCACAACAAATCCAACGGTCTCAGAGTAGCTTGTCGCTGTTGGAGTATTCGGGCAGGCCAATCGGAACGCATTGATGGATGAGGCGTGCTCTGAAGCAATCAAGACTCGCTGTTCAGCGCCTGCGCTTTTCACAAGCTCGCAGGTCGCCTCAGCGATTAATTCATCACTCTCTTTAATTTCTATATTCAAACGGTATTCGGGAAACTCTTCCAGCACCTGTGACAGCTTGGGAATCTGAATACCATCGCCTTGATAGGGCGGAATGCTACCTTCAACACCTTGCCCTTCGGGTAGCCAGTGATAAGCAGCATCGAGTTGTGACAGCTGCGCGTAGGTCATTTCAGCTACCGCGCCACTGCCATTGGTTGTACGGTCTACCGTGTCATCGTGCATTAGCACCAACTGATCATCGAGAGTTTGCCGTACGTCGAATTCCAGAACGTCTACACCCAGGCGCGACGCGTGGCGAAACGCGATCAAGGTATTTTCAGGTCGCAGGCCGGCACCGCCACGATGCGCAATCACCAACGGGCGATCGCGCTCAAAGTAAGGATGGTCAGGCAATGTTTGCTTACTGGTAGCGCGTAAAGACAAAATAACCACCACCATCAATATAACCAGTACCCAACCGCGGGTTGCTCTGTTCATTTTACCTTACGCCAGCGACGCCTCCCGATTATTCATATCACTATCAGCAAGCAATTCAAACTCAGGACCAAACGCTTTGAATCGAATCAACAATACCGGCAGCAGGAACAGGTCAGCCAACAAAGCCATGCATATCGCACTGATAAGCAAACTTCCAAAACTGGCCATGGTCGCCATATCTGAAGAAAAATGGGTTGAGAATGAAACCACTAAAATGATAGTGGTAATCACCAAGGCATGCCCAACACCGCCTATCGCTTGCCGTAACGCCTGCTGGTAATTTCCACAGCGAAAAAACTCCTGTCGCATCCGGCTGACCAGATGCACTGTGTCATCAACCGCAATGCCTATCGCAATGGTTGCGATCATCATCCGGATGTAATCCAGATTGATTCCTGCAAAGCCCATATACCCCATTGTTAGAAGTATCGGCGCCAGGTTTGGAATCATCGCCAGCGCACCTACTTTTAGCGAGCGAAAGATTATACACATCAACATGAATATCATTACGAAGACTAGCAAATAGCCTTTAGTGAAACTTGTGAATATATAATCTGCCAGTTTTACCCACAGCAAACCGACACCGCTTGGCTCTACTCTCAACCCGGCGTCGCTTGTATTGAACTCCGTGTCTACGTAGTCAGTAAGCACATCGAACAATTCACGAACTTTTTGAGAGCCCACCATAGCCACTCGCAAATCAACAACGGCTCTCGAAAAATCACTGGTCATGTATTTTTCAAGTTGGTCGCCGCCCGATAATTCGTACATCAGTAAATACTGAGCAACTAAATCGCGATTATCTGGCAAACGATAGTACTCAGGATCATCACCATGAAATGTTTGATTCAAGTCTTTAAGAATATCAACGATTGACAGCGACTTATGCACTAAAGGTTGTTGGTCGGCAAACTCCTGAAAGCGCTCCAGTGCTGCCAAGTATTCCGGCGATTTCATACCGTCTTGTTCGGATTCGAAGACAAACACCAAACTGAGCATACCGCCCATAGTGTCTTCTGCGAATTCGGTATGCTGGCGAATTTGCATGTGCGGCTTGAAATCGGTGATGAAATTGAAATCAATGCGCAGTTTACTCACGCCAATCAGCCCGGTGACTATTAAGCCAGCCGACAGCAGTATGATCAGTCCCGGTCGCTTCAGATCTACTTTGACGACCCAATCCAGAACCTTGTTAAGCCATTGCTGCTGCAGAGTCCACTGCCTTGGCTTATCTCCCCCAAATGAAAGCAGACTCAGCAATAAAGTGGCCGTTAGAAAGAACGTGCATAAAACACCGAAGGCGCCATAGAGAGATAAATTCGCAATACCTTTCAAGTCAGAAACTGCCATGGCCATAAAACCAACCGCGGTTGATAGCGCAGCGAGAAGACAAGGATTACCGACTAGCTCCATGGTTTCTCTAAGCGCATCTCGCCGACAAAGACCATGCGACCTCGCTAAATGAAACTCCGACAGCAGGTGCACAGCCTGCGCCACACCAATAGCGATTAGCAAATTGGGCACCATCGCAAACAACATATCAATGTCCCAGCCTATCAGCGCCATAAAGGCTACCGTCATGGTCATCGCTACCAATACGACCAGCAAAGGGCCTAGCAAGGATAAAACACCACCACGGATTAATACCAAACCAAGTACCATGATAATGATCACGCTAATGCCCATTTGCGAAACAGGCTCAGAAAACGCTATTTCGTTATAGACGGTGTTGAGCTCAACATCGCCAATATTGTAAAAGTCGATGTCTTGATATTCTGGTCGGCTGAGCAAGTCTTGTATCGCGTGGCCGCTCACTTGCGGGTACAAGTTCTGCAATCCATCACCACCTTCAGGGTCATAGCGAACCATGTCGGGCGGGTCTGTGGCGGCCCGGGTCATTTCGATCACAATCGCAGCGTGCTTGCCTTCCGGCGAGACGATGTTGTTCAGATAAATATCTTTGCTAAGTATCAGATCTCTGAGCTCAAGCATTTCTTGTTGGCTTTCAGGGAAATCATGCAAAATTTCGTGCACCTGAATATCATCACCGTCAGATTGCATGAACTCGGCAGAGCTTAGGCTCAACACATCATTTACAAACGGTACTTCCGTTTCAAGCGCCCGACTGAGTTGTGCGATAGTGCGCATGACTTCGATGTCAAAAACACCGTGTTCTTTTTCAGGCACTGAATACAACAGGAACGCAATTTCGTCAGATCCAAAATCTTCACGATAATCGTAATAGTGTTGATACGTTGGGTCGTCTTGATCAAAGAACGCATCCAGCGAAGAGTCACTACCAACGCCGCTAGCCACCCATGCAGACAGCGCTGCAATAAATAGAGAGGCCAACAGTACAGGCCACCGATTGTCGTGTACCCACACGGCAAAGTTGCCAAACGCATGCGAAGAACGTGCGAGATAATCTCTTGGCGCCATAAGCTGAATTCCTTAAACGATAGGGACTAGTGTATCGGCTGTAGTCACAGAGTCCCGCTTACAGTGCCTTCACTTTGAATTTGCCACAACGCTCACACTCGTAGCGGGTTACCAACTTGCCCTTTTTCGAATCGAATACTTGCTTATCAACAATTCGCCACTTGTGATGACCATTGCCACACAAAGTGTTGCCTTTGGCCTTTTTTGATTGGGCAGCACTGCGCTTTTTGTCGAACGAAATAATATCAGCCATCGAGCTTTCCCTGCTAAAACTGCATTGCCATCTTAAGCCGGTGCGCCGCGATAGTAATGCCAAAGAAACAAACTGCCCGCTGTTCTCCGTGGCGCCCAGTGCTCCACCAACTGTCTGGCTTGCTTGCCGCTGGGTTTCTCTGCCAGGCCTTTCAATCGCTGTAAGGCAATTTGCAAAGCCAGATCATCCGCCGCAAACACATCCGCGCGCTGCAGAGAAAACATCAAATAGATCTCGGCACTCCACGGCCCAAATCCACGCAATCCAACAATTTGCTGCAGCACCTGCTCATCACTCATTTCGGGAAGCTCGTCGGGATTGAACTCTTTGTTCAAAATAGCGTGCGCCAAACCTTGGGCGTATTCCACTTTGCGACCCGACAGGCCAGCGCCACGCAACACTTCCGGTTTACAACCAGCGACTTTTTTCGGCGTCATCTTCGGTAGAGTCGTACATACCTTTTGCCAAATACTGGCGGCAGCTTCCGTAGAAACCTGCTGGCTGACAATGATCGACAAAAAGGTCTCAAAGCCAGTATCTCGAAGCCTCGGTTCCGGGTAGCCCACCTCTTCCACTGCGCGCGCAACATCTCGGTCTGAAGCCGCAATCGCATCGATATGGCGCTTTAATTTGCGCTTCTGATTACGGTATTCGGTACTCTGTGCCATTAAGTCTTAACCGGCCGTTCGTCGGTCCTTTTATCGATTCAGAGGCCAACTAGTGAACAATAAATGTGCTGTTCGAAATTTGAACTACACTGAAATTTAGAAGCAGAAATAAGCACCGAGGAACATTTTCCGAGGTGCCTGCAAATATTAACCGCTTTGACATACGAATGTCATAAAGCAGGGCCATAGTCGTAACATGGGATTAGCAAACACCACTTTATTCAAGACGATCCACGACTGGGACGTGGACGTGTTCCAGCGTTGGCAGCGACGCGCCCACCGGGCCCAAATCATGCGGGTTGCACGCAAGGTGTCGTTAACCGCTGATGGTTGGCCTTATGTGCTGTTCGCCTTCGTGTACTATCTCGTTGAACCAGTACAAGGCGCTGTATTTGCCACCGCGCTAGCCTGGGCATTGCTGCTAGAGCGCAGCTGCTACTTCGTTATGAAAAACAGCTTTCGGCGCAAACGACCCCCGGCGGCGCTGCCAAACTTCACCAGCTTTATTGTCGCCTCAGACGAGTTCAGCTTTCCATCCGGCCACACGTCGGGCGCTTTCCTGTTCGCAAGCTGTCTGGTACTGGTATTCGGCCCAATGTTCATGATTACCTATGTTTGGGCAGGCCTGGTAGCACTGTCTCGAATCAGCCTTGGGGTGCACTTCCCCACTGATACGGCAATGGGCGCTCTGATGGGCAGCAGTATTGCGCTTCTTAGTTATTACTACTTGGTGATCTAAGACAGGGTAGTGATTTCATTAATCTCGACGCAATCTTGCGTGGTCAACAGGTCCGGCTTTAAATCGTGTATTGGCTAGCGAGACACGCCGTAAACCCATCCATGGGGGCTTGTGTTCGAGGTCCCTCTCTCACACAGTCTCGCTAACCAATACACGATTTAAATCCTCTGTGCTATATCTCACCATCAGTTCGCCCAAATCTTTACGCGCTTTCAAAGCAAGTGCATATTGGCACTGAGGCTTCGGATTGAGTGTTTGACTGGCGGGACTGTTTGAGACAGGATGTCGAAAATCAAGCCCCCATGGATGGGTCCACGGCGTGTCCCGACAGTCAAACACTCAAGTCGGAGCCGGTCCTGGACGCCAGATTTACACCACGGCTTCTGCCCAACACATCGTAAACAAACGCTAAACACACCAAGGCACGCGAGTTTCCACCCTTTTGCGTTTATAATTTGGCCCGACCCCAAGAAATGCATGGAGACACGCGTGCTTATTCTCAAACGATCACTCGCACTACTTGTTATCACCGGCCTGCTGGCAGCATGTGGTGTTAACCCTGTTACCGGCGACCGCGAAATACAGTGGATCTCTACCGCCCAGGAAATCGAAATTGGCAAGCAGAATTACCTGCCTGCTCGCCAGGTGCAAGGTGGCGATTATGTGGTTGATAAAGATATCTCACGCTACGTGTCAGGTGTGATGGAAAGAGTCGCGGAAGCGTCGGTGAAGGTGAATGCCGATCAAAACCGAAAACTGCCCTACGAAATTGAAGTAATCAATAGTTCGGTGCCCAATGCCTGGGCCATGCCTGGCGGCAAAATGGCGATTAACCGCGGTCTGTTAACTGAGTTAAACAGCGAAGCTGAGCTAGCCGCCGTACTGGGCCATGAGCTAGTGCATGCCGCAGCAAGACACGGCGCAAAAGCGCAAGAACGCGGTATGTTGATGCAAGGTGGTTTACTTGCCACTCAAATCGCCGCCTCTGGCAGTCGTTACGGAAACTTGATTGCAGGTGGCGCCATGGTGAGCGCGCAATTGGTTAGCACTAAATACGGTAGAAGCGCTGAGCTGCAGTCCGATCTGTATGGTATGCGGTATATGGTGGAGGCAGGTTACAACCCACAGGCAGCCGTCGACTTACAGCAGACATTCGTGCGATTGTCAGAAGGGCGACAAACCAACTGGCTTGACGGTCTGTTTGCGTCTCACCCTCCTTCTGCAGAACGTGTGGCGCGAAACCGCGATACCGCAGCTGAACTCGGCGGCAGTGATTTGGAGTATGGTCGCGAAAAATACAAACGCGCTATTGCAAGTTTGATTCGGGACCAGGAAGCGTACGCCGCGCATGACGAGGCGCTTAAGGCCGCTGGTAAAGACAAAGACTTTAAAACGGCCAAAACTCTAGTAGCTAAAGCTATTCGGCTACAACCCAAAGAGCCAAAGTTTTATGGGCTGAAGGGTGATATTGCTATGAACGATAAGCATTTCAAAACCGCCGTTACAAATTACGACAAGGCGATCAATCTGTATCCGGAGTATTTCGCGTTTTACCTAAACAAAGGCTACGCCAAGCAAGAGCTGGGTGACAAAAGCGGCGCCAAACTGGCGTTTGAAAAAAGTAATTCGATAGTACCTACTCCCAACGCACAGAAAGCACTCGGCGATCTGGCCTTGGCTTCCGGCGACCAAAGTACGGCACTGAAATATTTCTCTTCAGCGGCGCGCTCAAATTCGCCGGTTGGTAAGCAAGCACTGTCATCAATGGCTCGTCTCGATTTGCCCCAAAATCCAGATAAGTACATCAAGACCCGCCTGGCTCTCAACAATGACGGCAAAGTTATTGTTCAAGTACAAAACCAGGCACCTGTAGCTGTTAAGAACGTGCAAGTGATCACCGCGTATTTTGATGGCTCGGGCAATCAAGTGAGCCGTACCCAAACTTTGTCCGTGCGCGGAACGCTGGCGGCAGGAGCAGCCACCACTATCACAACCAGAATTACTGAAGGTAATGGCTTGCGAGCGCAAGTCAGCAAAGCCACCGTTGCTGAGTAGATCAGCAGTCAATTTGTAACAGACGCATAAACTGTTAACCAGTGCGTGTATACGCACTGGCCAGTTTCCAGCCAAAGACTACCCTCAAACATTCAGCTTCAATTCAGCTGTAGACGACTATTATTTAGCTATCGACTCACCATCGAAGGCTTAATAGCAATGGGGCCATTGATCTTCGATGAGCACCGGAACCCACTCAACCCCACATTGGGAGCGAATTATGAAATTAAAAGCCAGCATCGCATTAGTATCAGCTATGACCTTGGCCGGTTGCGCCACGCAGCCAGGCGAAGACAGAAACAACGCAGCCATTGGCGCGGCGATTGGCGCCGTAGCCGGTGCAGTGATTGGCGGTCAAACCGACAACGACGGTAATCGTGACCGAGGTGTAATCGCCGGTGCCGTTATTGGTGCAGCAGCCGGCGCGGGCATTGGCCATCACATGGACAAGCAAGAAGACGAATTTCGTGCCGCTTTAGAAGAAGAAGAACGACGCTCTGAAATTGAGATTGAGCGAGTACGTGATGACTTACTCAAACTGACCTTCGAGAACGAAGTCACCTTCGACGTTGACAGTGCGGAAGTAAAAACACATTCCTATTCGTCACTCGAGAAAGTAGCCCAGGTTATGAATAAGTACGGCTCAACTGCTGAGATTGTTGGTCATACCGATTCAACCGGTTCAGACAGTTACAATTTGCAGCTTAGCGAGAAGCGGGCTTACAGTGTTAAGAACTTTCTGGTTAGCAGTGGAGTACCGGGCAGCATGTTGAGCTACCGCGGACGTGGTGAAGCAGAGCCACGCGCTGCCAATGACAATGCCGCAGGTCGGCAACTGAATCGACGGGTTGAGTTGTTTGTACAACCCAGCGATGCGACTCGTAGTAATGTAGTGGGTCGTTAAGGCCATCGAGCCTGGAGGAAGCCCGCTTTATGCGGGCTTTTCTTTTTGTGGAATCAATTAACGGAGTTGCTTACGCATTAAGTGCAGGGAAGGCTTCGAAATAAAAGTCGAATTGTTGCCGCAGCTCCTCAGGTTCAATACCAAACTGACCTTTAAGGTCGTACACAACGCGCCCATATGACCCTTGATGAGCGTTAACAAACTCACTGAGTTGTTGACGTGACTGCACGCTCATCTCAAGACCGGCTTTGGCGTAGATTTTTTCAACCATACCAATATCATCTTTAATCAACTGCTTAAACGGAATATCTATCGTTTGTGCATCTGGCAGGATAGGTCGGTCGCTCGTGCAAGCAGCCAGCAAGTGTTTAATCCGATCGGACCAATACTCTAGTAATTCAGCTGTCAACACACGGTCACGGTTTAAGCGCTGACCGTAAGCAAGCATGGTAATAGCTGACTGAATCACTGCCACTGGATCACGGTGGGTTACAGCAATGGTCGCATCGGGAAATACTTTGTGTAAAACAGGCAATTGCTCTAAATGCTGCGGGCACTTCAACACCCAGCGATCAGGTTTGTCGTTATCACGCTGTTGCCACGTCAGCAACTTCAAAACATCTCGCATGTACTCGTATTGGTAGGTTTGATCTTCCGCGTAGTAGTGATCGCGCCAACGAGGTGAAAAACTCAGCCACTCATAATTATAGGAACCGAAGTTAGGACCCATCAATTCGAGCTCTTCGTGAATGTGCTCAGGATTCATCGGATGCATTGCCGCCAGTAAGGGCACCATCACCTGACTGGTCTCCCAGGCATCCGCACAACGTTGAAAGCGTGGATCAGTGCCATCTGCTAGCAAACCCTCACCGGGCATTGGTACCGGCTCGTAGCTTTCCCATAATGGCAGCGATCGCAATCTGGAATCTGCAGCCATCAAATTCAGCAAATGGGTTGTACCCGATCTAGGCAGGCCGGCAACGATAATCGGTTTTTCAATTTGAATATCGTGTATTTCCGGGTGCTGATTAAACTCGTTTTGAATCAGCAAACGGCTACAGGCGTGTTGCAGTAACTTATTGCGCAAGGAAAGCCGGCCGATTCCGTTTAATCCAGAATCGCTATTCCACTCATCACACAATAGATCCAGGCGTTCCAGAAAATCCTTATCACCCCAGTCGTCAAGACCGGTTTTTTCTTCAGCCTCATTGAGAATCGAATCGCGTGTTAGCTCGACACTGAGCGTTTTTCCGTAGTCTACGGCCGCCTGTTGAATCTCACTTAGAACGGGATGAGCAAGGTCTGTTATATGAATATCATTACTCATGACAATGCTCGGTATTACTTAAACGCCAAGGCGTCAGTTTTGCCACCTTCTAATAATTTTATTTGATTTTCCAACCAACCTTCCAACCAAAAATTATCCGCATCTGGTAACAATAGTGAATGCACTTCCACCGCTAACTCTACTGCCGAATCATACTGCGGGTGCTCAGTGAATATGATGTCGAGTAGATGCAAACACTGTTCAAGCTCACCGTTATTGCGTTTTTGTTGCGCACGCTCAAGCAAGGCATCCACTCCGGCAAGCTCTAACAAGTCTTTATGTACGCTAGACTGCGGCACTGAGTACAATTCAGTCGTAGACCGGTGATGAAACCAACCGGCATAGTGCTCCCAAATAGCACGAATACTCCAGGAAACCTTGCCGTATCCCTGCCCCAATTCAAGTTCCGCTGGCAACTGAATCGCTTGCATTAAAGTATGCAAGTCCTTCCCTTCATTCATACCCTTGACTGTTTCGTCATGCACATACAAAACAGCGTCTCGAAATACAGTAAGCTCGGTTTCGATCAACTCGGTACCAATCACTGGTGCATGGTGCCCGTAAAGAATGGTCTCGGCCTTAAGATCCAATACTGTTTGTGCTGCAGCAGCGCACACTAGAGCATCACGATAGCGATCACCGCGTATGGTTACCAAGTTTGGAAAATGGCCAAACGGGCACCCAAATAAATTACCTGTCAGGCAGATCTTATGCTGTGGCAACCAAACCACCAATGAATCATTTGTTTCCGCGCCCTTCGCTGCTATCAGCACAAAATCTACGCCGCCTAATGAAAACTCGTAGCGGTCGTCAAAATAAATATCGGCCGTTGGACGATCTTGTGGATTAATATCGGTGTAGCCTTGCTCAGCGTAGTAGGAGAAATCACGAATGAAGGCGTCTTTGAAACGAAACGCAGAACGGGCACCCCGAAATGCTTGCAAGCGGCCATCATACGTCTGATGCTCCTCATTATCAGACTGCGCTATGTATTGCAGACCAGGATTGCGATCACGAAAAAACTGCACGCCCCCCACATGGTCAACATGCCCTTGGGTCGTTATCACATACTTGATTGAGTCAGTGGCCGAACTGTACTTTTCATAGTTACTAAAATGCACAGGCGCTTCATAACCCATACCTGTGTTAACCAGCACGTTGCCTTCTGCGGTTTCAATCAGATAGCTATTGGAGTTACCCTCTGACATCACAATGAAGTCGTTGATACGCTCAGCTTCAAAGCGAGCTGAATGCGGGCCGTAAGGTCTGGATTTATAGATTGGTGTTCTCATATTCATACCTTACTGCAAAACGCATTCAGCGCCAGCTTAATTCGCGGTTAGAACTTGGTGCGCACCGTATAACTCAATGTGTTGCTACTTTCGGCAGGCACTTTGATTCGCCATTCGGCGGTTCCAGCCGCGCGCTTGGTGTGCTTGGCGCTTTGCTTCAGCATTTCCCAGTCGCCGGGGATCGGTTCTCTTACAACTACCGTCACCGCTTCGTCTTTGGCGTTTTTGAGCTTGATCTCAAAGCTGGAATCATAGACATTTTTCGACATTATCCGCTCAACCACTTTGAAATTGGTTTGCTTTTTGTCGGCTGTTACATCAAAGGATTCGCCAAGTTTGAGACGAATATTCTCTTTCTTCGGTGTATGGTCAATTCTGTCTTCACCAACAAACTGCGCATTGCCATTTGAATCACGTTTATAAACCCGAACAACCCCTTTAGGCAGCGGCATACCAAGGCCGTCTTTTTTCTCATTGTTAAAGTGCACATAAACGCCAAGCTTCATCTTTTGGCCTATGTCACCATAACTAGAGTGATAGTAATAATTGCTACCCTGCAACACCAATTCTTTCTTCACAGGAATATTATCTGCGCTCAACAACGAGACTTGTTTTTTCTGCTTGTCCGCAATTGTTGTTGGCCGATTCAAGGTATAAAGATGGTATTCAAAAAGACTCTCTTCGCTCATACCCTGGTCCATGCTACTTTCAGCCATGGCCATCATTTCTTTACGCATACGCACATGCTGCACCTGCGGCTGAACCTGATTCACATCACCGGCTACCAGCTGCATTTTGGCATTGTTATAAGACGCACCACTGGTATTGTTTAAAGTGACCCAACCCAGCAAGTCCAGTCGGTTATCATCTTTATTCAGCTCAGCTACGTAGTCTGCCTGCCAAGACAAACCTCCAGTCAAATAACTAAGCTCAACGTTTTGCTTACCCGCTGTTTTGTTGTTTAGCTGTATCGACAGTGTGGGCTGATCCCGGAGATTACTTGGAACATCAGCAAAGATGATTCGCCCACCCGGGTTCGTTTCAATACGATCACCAATACGAACAACTACACCGTTCTGTGTGCTAAGCACAGTTGCTTCTTCAATAGTTTCCTTACCCGTAGCCGGATTCATACGCGCAATCTGCACAGTGCGGCCGGTGTATTTCTCCAACAACTTTTGCGGCGTGAGTAAATCAAAATCAAAATTCTGTTCAATCACACGCAAACTGCGGTCAACCGTAGTATTGCGAAGCATGGCTGTTTCAGGACGCATACGCGCGCTCACACCACGAAACGCAAGTGCGTTGTCACCCTTGGGCAGAACAATCGAACGCTTGTCTTTTACCAGCGCGAGATTCTCGTTATAAATTGTTACAGCAACGGCCTGTTGGTCATCTAATGAACTGGTAATTTCGTCATCTGCTGCCACACCTTGTGATACACCAACCATAACCGCACCTGCTACTCCTGCCGCAATTGAACGTTTCTTTGCTGTATTGAAAACCATGAATATCTCCTTGTTGAGTGTCTACATAGCTTTAACGCAGCATATCCAAATAAGGGGTTAAGGGCCACGAAAAAACTCATTGCTCTTGGTCGGCCGCGTCTTGATTTTCTGATCGAGAACGGTATTGCGTGCAGTACCTCAGTGCCACACCCAACTCTGTAAAAATTTGTAAAGTAGAAAAACTGAAATTTTAATGTGGCAGGTTTTAAGGCAGAGGTCGTTACCCCATGTGCCAGACTGTTGAAAAGAGGGACCTTTTCAACAAGCCCCCATGGATGGGTTTACGGCGTGTCTGGCACATGGGGTAACGGCCTCTGCCGAACTACGGAGCACTTTTTCCATCACATTCAAGAAAACTGAGAAATAGTCTCCTCACCAAACCGCTTAATACTGTCCACCTTCTGCTCAAGCGTAGCCTCCGGCCCCGCACTAAACATCCACGGCATAGTAGTCAAGGTACTCAAGCCTTCATCAGCCAGCATTTTGTAATCATCAACACCAAACGCATCCATCGGCCCAAAACTCAGCATTTTGAAATCATCCAAACTGCCTCCCGCTTCCACCCGATATTTTTTTGCCTTGCCCATAAGCTCAACAAGCTCCTGCTTGGTATGCAGATCTGCAATCCAGCCATCATTACGAGCCGCACGTCGCATGGCAGGCTCTGAGAAACCGCCCACGTAAATCGGAATATGCTGCTCAGGATAGGGATGCATACGCACACCAGGCAGATCATAAAATTCACCCTTATGCTCCACCATTTCCCCAGTCCAGAGTTTGCGCATTACCTCTATCATTTCATCCGCCCGTTTACCACGGCGCGCAAATGGCTGCTCTCCGGCCGCAAACTCTTCAGGCATCCAACCCATTCCTATACCAAGTGCCAATCGATAGTCACTCATCACTGCCGCAGTAGCCAGTATTTTGGCTACATGCACCGGGTTACGCGCCGGCAGCACATACACATTGGTGTAGAACTTCAGTTTTTGGGTTACGGCCGCCATAGACGCCACAGCAATCCAGGGATCTGGGAAATCGTCCGTCTCAGTAAAGCGCGGCACGCCGTCTTCGGTATACGGGTATGGTTTAGACAAGGTTTTCGGGTAAATCAAATGATCTGACAGGGTGGCATAGGTAAAGCCCGCTTCGTCGGCCGCCTTAGCAAGCGCCTGATATTCTGATGGTGCGCAAAAACTGATTGATAAACCAAATTCCAACATACTGACTCTCAAATACTGGCTGAGCCTGCATGGTACTCAATCCATCGTGCATGCGACGCAATCCTTGCCAATCGGAAATGATCTGGCGTTTACTCTCAGGTCTGGTTAATCTGCAGGAAGTGAGCAGGAGAGAAACCTTTGAGCCCAGTAGATATAACAATAATTGTCAGCTATTTTTTACTGATGCTGGCCCTGGGTTGGTACGCCAGCCGCCAACAGCAATCTGTGGAAGATTATTATGTGGCCGGCGGCCGACTCGGTCGCTTTTCCATCGCCTGCGTATGGTTTGCATCATGGATTGGCGGCGCGGCTGTGGTGGGTGTGGCCGACAAGGCTTATGAGCTAGGAATTTCCGGCGTCTGGTACGTGGCAGCAATGGCAATAGGCTGCCTGGCATTTGGTTTGTTTTTTGCAGCTCGCGTGAAACGCCTGGGTACGCAGCACAATCTTCTTACCTATCCTGATCTAATTGAACTGCGCTATGACAGCCGCACGCGAATTGTAGCCACTGTTACTACTGTACTTGCATTCATCGCCTATGCAGCGGGTCAACTTGCTGCTGCCGCGGGAATATTGCATACGCTGTTGGGCATAGACTACGGAACAGCGCTGCTGTTATCGGGCACAGTAATAGTGTTATACACCGCAACCGGGGGCTATCTTGCCATTACCTACACAGATTGGGTGCAGGTTATCTTACTATTTGTTGGCATAGTGCTCATAGGTGTACCCATTGCCATTTCCCAAGGTGGCGATTGGACGGCAATGAATAACACGCTGCCGGCGAGCCATTTTGAATTAGGCAATTGGGGCTGGGGGGCTATTGCGGCTTTGGTGGTTTCATTGTCACTAAGCTTTTTCACCGCCATGGACAGTTACACACGCATGTTTGCGGCAAAGGATGAACGAACCGCCAAGCAAGGAACCTTGTTAACCGTCGCTTTGTTACTGCCGATTGCAATCGGCGCAACCTGGTTAGGCATGGCCGCCGCCACTTTGTTTCCAGGGCTGGAAAACAACAGCGATGTGTTGACTACGTTTATTGTGCAAACCTTTCCAATCGGTCTCAAGGGATTAGTTCTGGTTGGGCTTTTGGCCGCACTAATGTCGACGGCAGATATTTGCATACTTACAGCGTCGGCCAATCTCACTCGTGACGTTTATCAGCGCTATATCAATCCTGAGGTTAAACCGGATCGCTTGCTGCGCATAAGCATGCTGACATCATTGGCGGTGGGTGTATTAGCCGCACTAATGGCCTGGCAGCTGCAGGACGTGGTGAGTATTCTTTTGCTTGGTTTCACTATAAATTCTGCAGCCTTATTTATTCCCAGCCTGGCCATGGTCTATTTTAGTAAATGGAATTCGAATGCGGCATTCTGGAGCATCAGCTTGTCGCTATTAGTTGTGGTGATCTGGAGTATTGCAACGCGATTTGACGGTTTTCCTCTAGGGCATATCGATGCGCTGTGGCCCGGCTTAATGGTTTCCTTCGTGGTGTTTGGATTGTTGAATCGAAATAGTCCAACCGCCGCTGTATTATAAGAAGCCGAATATCTTCATTCATAAAGAGAAATCATGAACGGCGCAGAAAGTCTGATCAAAACCCTGGTAAGCAATGGCGTAGAAGTCTGCTTTAGTAATCCTGGCACATCGGAGATGCATTTTGTTGCGGCTCTGGATGAAGTTGAGGGTATGCGCTGCGTACTAGCGCTGTTTGAAGGTGTGGCAAGCGGTGCGGCCGATGGTTACGCGCGAATGGCTGGTAAACCTGCGGCTACCTTATTGCATCTGGGGCCTGGGCTCGGTAATGCGTGGGCAAATATTCATAACGCAAGCAAAGGCAATGTGCCAATGATTAATATCATTGGCGACCACGCCAGTTATCACCTTCAATACGACGCACCACTAACCTCAGATTTACACGGTTTGGCCGCATCAATCTCAGACACGGTAATAGCCTCTCAATCATCCGCTGAAATCGCGCACGACGCCGCTGATGCACTAGCGGCTGTAGCAGACAACAAAGTCGCCAGTCTCATTTTGCCGGCCGATGTTTCCTGGAGTGACAATCCGTCGCCATTACCACCTACTGTTCCAACGCCCACGCCTGCCAAAATCGATTCCGACAAAATACAGCGGGCCGCCGAGCTACTGAAAAACAGTAAGACCGGAATGTTGTTTGTTGGCGGGCAAGTGTCTGTTGAGCTGGGCCATGAGCTGAGCCGCATTAGCCAGGTGACTGGCTGTAGAATTTGCCTGGAAACGTTCCCCACGCGAGTGAGTCGTGGTGCTGGCAGCGCAAAAATGGAAAAACTGCCGTATCTGGCCGAGATGGCGATTGACCATATTAAAGAAGTTGATGCGCTAATTTTAATCGGCGCACCTGCACCTGTGTCTTTCTTTGCCTACCCCAATGTTCCGAGTGTTATACAGTCAGACACGTGCACTGTTCTTGAGTTGTGTTCTGCCGGCACTGATGTGCTTACAAACACCAAGGCTTTAGTGAATGCGCTCAACGCGGAAGCTGCTGAGCCTGCTCTCAACACAGAGCAACTGCCGCAATTGCCGAGCGGTGACCTGGATGCAATGACGCTGGCGCAATCACTCGCAGCACTAATACCAGAAAACGCGATTGTTGTTGATGAAGGTGCAACCACCGGCCTTGCCTGCTACCCATTTACCGAGCAAGCGAAGCCGCATGATTGGCTAAGCCTGACCGGCGGCTCTATTGGTTTTGGTCTGCCCTGCGCAGTAGGTGCGGCGATAGCGTGCCCGGATCGCAAAGTAATTTGCCTTGAAGGCGACGGCAGTGCGATGTACACCATCCAGGCACTCTGGACAATGGTACGCGAACAGCTGGACGTAACCGTGGTGATTTGCAATAACAGCAAATACAATATTCTTGAATTGGAATTTGCGCGCACCGGTGCGCGTGGCGGTGTACCCGGTGACAAAGCCGCCTCCATGATGGACATAAGCAATCCGTCTATGGACTTTGCAGAAATGGCCAGAGGCTTTGGCATGCAAGCCAGCAGGGCAACTACCGCCGAGGAATTCTCCAGCCAGTTAGCACACGCTCTTGAATCAACTGGCCCAACATTGATTGACGCTGTTGTACCTTGTATGAAGCTAGGATAGAAAAGTCTAAATGAGTATTTTCTACGTCACGCCAGTAAGCACTGGTGACTATCGCAAACGTGCGAAACGCAAACTGCCGCGATTTTTGTTTGATTATATCGACGGGGCAGCCAATGCCGAAGTAACACTAGGGAAAAACACGTCTGACTTTAACCATTGGCAGTTGCGACAAAGAGTGATGCGCAATGTTGATTCCATCAGCACGCAAACAAGGTTGATGGGCCAAGATTGCAGTATGCCGCTGGCCTTAGCACCAATTGGTATGGCTGGCATGATGGCACGACGCGGCGAAACAAGTGCGGCAAGTGCAGCCAAAAACAAACAAGTACCTTTTGCGGCTTCCACTTTGAGCATTTGTCCCATCGAGGAAATACAGCAATCGGTCAACGCGCCCTTCTGGTTTCAACTCTATATGTTGCGAGACCGCGATTTGGTGTTGAAACTGATGCAAAGAGCGAAACAAGCTCAGTGCAATACACTTGTTTTTACCGTAGACCTTCCAGTAACAGGCGCGCGATTGCGCGATTTCAAAAACGGCATGATCGGTGGAGGCGCGGCTGGGAAACTGTCGCAGGCTGCACAGATTGCCTGCAGCCCACAGTGGCTCATTGATGTAGCTCTACAAGGCAAGCCGCTGACCTTTGGTAACTTCAGTGAGGTAATGGAGGACATAGCTAAGCTAACATCCTATAAGGCATTTATTGATGCGCAATTCGATCCAAGCGTTACCTGGAAAGACATTGCCTGGATACGCGAGCAGTGGCACGGCAAGCTCGTCATCAAAGGTGTAATGGAAGTAGACGATGCAAAAGCCGCAATAGATGCAGGTGCTGACGGCATTGTCGTATCAAACCATGGCGGTCGACAACTCGATGGTATCGCCTCCAGCATCAGCAAACTTAAGCCAATCAGCGACGCGGTAGGTGATACGACGGAAGTGCTTGTAGACAGCGGTATACGCAACGGAATTGATGTACTGAAAGCCCTGGCTTTAGGCGCCGATGGCGCTTTGATCGGCCGAGCATGGATCTACGCCGTGGCAGCCGGTGGTCAGCCTGCTTTAGAGAACCTGCTGGATTCACTTCAAAATGAAATCGCAACCGGCATGGCTCTGATGGGCGTTAATTCAATTGAAGAAATTAACGCTGATCTTATCGAATCAATCTCGCTCTAAGGTTGATACCAAATGGGCGAGGTATAGGCTCGCTCTTGAGTAATCATTGGCACTTCATCAGACATCTCAACATCAAAACGCACCGCGTCATAGGCCGTCCAGCGTGGTGTTGGTATTTCCAGAACTCGCACATAGTAGAACGCTGATTGCTCAGGGTTGAATTCGGGGTCTTGCCATTCGCGGTTCAATTGCGTTGCGCCAATGGTATTGCTGTAGGTCGCGTTACTTAGATCAACTGTGTTTCCAACCGCGGGAAGTTTGCCTTTGCGATTGATTTTTCGATCACCAGACCATGCCACGTTAAACACTTTTTCCTGCGCATCACCGTTTCTATCTAACCACCCTTTAACAAGCTGGATTCTATCCAGATTAGCGCCAATCGGGTCTTTAAGTGCGCTGATAACAAAGGTTGGTGCTGTATTAGCTGAGGCCTTCAGTTCACCGCCCATAGGCACGTTCTGATCAGCAAGTTTTGCATCAAAACGCACAGTCATACGCGGGCCTGTTGTTGCATAGGTTTCGCGACGCATCATCGCGTCAAATATTGCTTCGCGAGTGTTTTCTTCAGCCCAAACCGCAGCGTATCCTGAGGCGGCCATTTGCCAACCAAAGGTAATAGAGCCATTTACGTTGGCCAGATGACCCATGGCACGCTGGGCGCTCGGTTCCATATAACTCATCTTGCCGAAAAAATTATCTTCTTCACCAGTGGCTAACCCTGTGTGACTGTCGGTCGAACCAATCATGCCGAACTGATACGGATTGGTGCCAAGTTCTTGCTGACGCTGCAAGCCCATTTTCAAAGCCTCTCTGGCATATTCATACGCCAACATATCCTTCGTTTTTTTGACTCCTCTAAAATTCGCTCTGTCCCAAGTTTCGTAGTCTGCAAATTCGTCGTTCTTTGAAATAAAAGGATGAGTCTCTCCGTCACCTTTTATCTGCGTTACTTCGTACAAAGGCTCCCAGCGTGCGCGCGCTTCTACGTATTCCTTGCTAAGCGCCTTGCCGGTTCTTGGGTTGATTTCAGGAAACATTATCCCGTTACTGATATTGCCGTTGTGCGCCAATGCCAAAACCTGACCGCCCGTACTGCGCTCATAGGCAGCCATCCAGTTCCACAAGTCTTCGGGGTAACTGCTGTCTCTGGTTGTATACGGCAGTACACCATTGGCCTTATCCGCACCGTCCCGGTAGAGAATATTCCGATGCAAGTTGTTTCCGTTTTCTGACGACGTCCACTCGTAACCAATAACCGTGGTAAATTGGCCGGGTTGATTAAACGCATCGGCCGTTGTCAGATAATCACTCCAGACTTTTCCGAAGAACTCCTGATCAAAAAGAATATCCGGTGCCGATCCATCAGTTAATGCAGTCATCACTTCCATGCGCGTCGCAAGCTGCTTATCACTACTGTCGTTGTTGAGGCGGCGATTCCAGTCTTTGATCTTCTCATCAAGCATAAAATCCTTTCTGCCAGCGATAATCTCCGACATCGTGCCCATCGCATCAGAATGATCCGAGACCACCAGAAAATCCAGCGGCCTAGATAGCTTCACCTTAAGCCCATGAGTTGACGTCACTTGATCGCCACGCGCAAAGCGGTATGCCGTCGCCTGATCAAGTTCAACGCCGAAGGCTCTGGCATCCAACGACAAGGTTGTATGCAAATGCGTATCGCCCCACAACACTTGTTTGTCGCCGATACCAGAAGCATAAGGCGAAAAATTTGTTGCGGGCGGCTCAGCCAGTGCCAGCGTCGATACGCCTAGTAAACCGCTTGTTAGTATTCGACACGCAAATGACGATAGTGATCGCATAAAATTCACCTATTGTTTTTCTTGGTAAAGACGATCCGCTGCCGCAAGAACGTATTGACGTACGGCTTCAGCGTCGTCCGTGGAGATGTATTCTTTAAAGCCAACCATCCCAAGCTGACTCAATACACCCTCGAGAACAATGTCATTCCATACAGTGTGAATACCTTCACCTGAATAACGCAGATCAGGTGTGATACCACCAGTGCGCAAGCCATCACCATGACAATAAGCGCAATGGCGCTGATAAATAACCTGACCGTGTGACACAGTTTCCGCGTTAGCAGTCACAGCCTCAGGCTTCGTTAACTCGCGCTCTGCGATCACTTTCGGTTCAGGCAACTCATGCGTACCACCGAGCTTATAAACCAACACGCGGGAACGATTGGGTATTTTCCAATGATGGGCAATGGCGCCACCTTGTGCGGCAAAACCACCACCAAAGCCAACCGCAACAGCAATGTATTGCACACCGTCTACCGCGTAACTGATCGGTGCAGCCATGGCGCCGGTTTGTGTATAGTGCGACCAAAGCTCAGCGCCATTTTCTGCGTCATGCGCTGTCAGATTGCCATGCTTGCCCGGCTGGAAAACCAGCATACCCGCGGTACTCAGTGTGCCACCCAAAGTCGGCCGCTCTGGCTCCTGCACCCAGACCTTTTGCTGTTTTATCGGGTCCCAGGCTAGTAACTGGCCATTGAACTGTTGATCAAGTACCGCATCTATTTGCTCTGATGGAATCGGCGGCGGCGCCATGCCCATATTATTGAAGCCCAGATTCCACAGACCTTGGCCCGGCTTGGAATCGATGTCGTCAGTGGCTTCCAGATACGCTGATGGAAAGCGCATAGTGGGTATGTAGACCAGACCTGTATCGGGGTTATACGACATAGGCGGCCAGTTGTGCCCGCCCCCCATTGCAGGGACTACCTGCTTCTTGCCATCAAATACGCGCGAACCTTCTGTTTCCACAGGCCTGCCGGTTTCCATGTCAACATGGCTTGCCCAACTGACCTCGGTAAACTTCTCAGCCGATATCAATTCGCCAGTAACCCTGTCCAGCACATAGAAGAAGCCATTCTTGGGCGCTTGCATTAACACTTTGCGCTGCTTGCCATCAATTTCCAGATCAGCCAGCATAATGTGCTGGGTAGCGGTGAAGTCCCAGGTCTCTCCGGGTGTCGTTTGGTAATGCCAAACGTATTCGCCACTATCAGCGCTGAGTGCAACTATCGAAGAAAGGAATAGATTGTCACCACCTTCCGGGCTGCGAACGCGTTGATTCCAGGGCGAACCATTGCCCACTCCTATGTACACCAGATTAAGCTCTGGCTCGTACACAATGGCGTCCCAAACGGTGCCGCCACCTCCCCATTTCCACCACTCACCATTCCAGGTAGCTGCAGCTTCTTTCATGGCCTCATTTTCAAAACCATCGGCTGGGTTACCTGGCACCGTGAAGAATCGCCAAACTTGCTTACCCGTCTCGATGTCGTAGGCCGTGACATAACCACGCACACCCAACTCGGCACCACCATTGCCGATGATAACTTTGTCACCGGCAATACGCGGCGCACCTGTAATGGTGTACGACTGCTCGCGATCCGTTGTTTGCACGTCCCAGGCTACACTGCCGTCATTGCTGTTCAATGCAATCAGTCGACCGTCATAGGCTCCCACAATGACTTTGCCATTTGCGTACGCAACCCCACGATTCACGGCATCGCAACAACCTTTTGCCAAAAAAGCCTTATCAACTTTGGGGTCATAAGACCACTTAAGGGTTCCGTCAGTGGCATTCAATGCATACACAATAGACCAGCTACCGCTGACAAACATGGTTCCATCAATCACCAGAGGTGTTGCTTCAACGCCGCGACGCGTAAACATATCAAACGACCAATGCAGGCCAAGGTCTTTGACATTGTCGCGAGTTACTTGATCCAGTGATGAATGCCGCTGCTCGCCCCAATCATTGCCGTGCAGCGACCAGTCCACACTGGAATTTGCGCCAGCTATCGACTTGGGCGCCGGCCTGGCTTCCGGATTTATCGGGTCTTCATTCTTGCTTGCGCCGCACGCACAAAGCGCTAAAAGCAAAACAGCAATAGCTATTTGCCGCATATCGGTCTCCTGTTATTTTTTTGAAAGCTGCCTATAGACTTGCAACAAATTTACCACACATGCCCCAACAGCACTCTACAAGCTGTTAGCTTTGTCGCCCGGAGTATTCAAGAATCGCCCATAGAATGTTACGACAACTCAGCTGACCAACCAACTTGCCATTTTTGATTACCGGTCTACGGCGATGTCTGGCGGCAAGCATCGACTGGGCTACAGCAACGATATCATCATCCGGGCTACAAGACTCGACGTCAGTAGTCATGTAATCGGCCACCAGACCACCGGCTGCCGTACCTTCGTTATAAACGTCACCAAGTACCGCCTTTAAGCAATCAAGCTCGGAGATCACGCCCACAACACAACGCTGATCATCAATGACCGTCAAACCGGTAATTCGATGTTCCTGAATCAACTGGATGGCTTCATACACCGTCGCATCCGCTCTCACAGTGGCGGGCTTGGTATGCATGCAGTTTTCAATAAGATAGGGGTTAGACACTGTTACGCTCCCTTGTTTTGTTACTTAGGTTTCGATACTTAGTTTTCGATACTAAGATTGCGGCACCAAGGCAGTGCCATTTACACCGAATATGACATTGACGACAGGTGCTTGCAACACCTGTCTACTTCGCAATGGACGTGCGGTACACTTCTCGCACAACTGCAGACCTTGAATACCGCCTGGAGCAAGAAAATGTCCAATAACACCGACCGTCAGGTTTTAAACAAAGCCAATCTTGGAATAGTCGATGGCCTAGCCCTGCAAGCCTCTGATGGCGGCTTGGACGAGTTGAGAAAGAACATTCAGCATCTGATGGACATTGAAGCTATCAAGCAACTAAAGCACGCCTACTTTCGGTGTATCGACACGGCTAATCTCGAAGAATTGGCCACATTGTTCCACCCGGATGTAAAAGTACACTTTATTGGTGGTACCTATGAATGGCAGCTCACGGGCAGTGACGAATACGTCGCGTCTATCGGGCAAAGTTTCAACAAGCGGTCTGTTGGGCACCACAATGGGCATCAGCCTGAAATACAAGTGTTGAGCGAAACCGAAGCCACAGGAATATGGTATCTAACTGATAATATGTGGGTGATGCAGCACAAGGCGTTCACCACAGGTACGGCAATTTATTGGGACAGCTATGTTAAGCAAGATGGCCGTTGGCTGATCAGCGAAACCCGTTATGAACGGCTGTATGAATTAAACGAGCAACTTACACAAGACCCTGCTTTTAGCTCTCATTACCTTGGCGCACATGGCGGCGACGCATAAGCTTATTTCGACACAGTCTAGCAAACGTCTTTACGCCTGTTTACTATCCAATAGAGTCGGCCTATTCTGCAAACCTGCAGATTAATATGGCGCGTAAATGGAGTTTCTAAACCGCACTCGCGGTTATAACCTGAACGAAATCATGGCGGACAAGTCCGCTCTCACGCGGATCAACCGCATTGTAAAAGTCGCTACAGGTCCCGTGATCATGACCACCAGCGGTGGTGAGTTTTCAGCGCTAATGCCACATTTGGTGAGACGGGCCAGCGGCAAGGATATTCCGTTGATATTCGTAGATACGCGCCATTACAGCAAACCGACCTACGATATGATCGACTATCTAAAAGCGGAGAACTTTGATGTCAGAACATTTACCGCAGAGTTTAGCCAGGAAGAAATTCTGGAGCAGTACCCGGATTGGTGGAGTGAAACTGATGAGAACTTCTCCCAAACGATATTTGACGAAGTAGTCAGAAAAATCAAGCACGAACCATTGGAGCGCGCCATTGATGAATTACGCCCGCAAATGTGGCTTAGTGGTTTAACCGGGTTCAAAACGGCCGCGCGCGCTAATAAATCCATTATCGAATATAACGCTCGCGAGATTGTGAAACTTCACCCAATAATTGATTGGGACAAAGACGACGTAGAGGAATACCTCAATTGGCATTCGCTTCCTAAAAATGTACATCACTTCGATATAACGAAGGGTCTTGATCAAAAGAACGAGTGCGGCATTCACACCACGTTTGGTGAATAGCCCGCAAACAGGCTGCTTAACTCATACCTGGCAGATCTTTAGGCACAATAAAATCCAGTAGTTCGCCGTTGGTTTCCGAGATGTCTGCCCAAGCATCCATCTCAAAACTGATTCGCGCGTAACCACAAGTGGGCACGTTATCAATTCGCACATTGCTACGTTGATTGCAAAATTCTGTGATGGCCGGATTGTGTCCTACGAGCAACACCTCATTATAACTGTCTGCCAGTTTCGCAACACACTCCTGCAATGCCCGCCAGTCAAAGGTATACATTGACTCTTCGGTAAACCAGTCGCCAAAGTTGATCACATTGGCAACACCCTGAATGGTTTGCTGAGCACGCAGTGCCGGGCTAACAACCACGTACTCGAAACTGCAACCGGCTAGCTCAATAGCAGCAGCCATCTGCACACTGGCTTTCTCACCACGTGCATTCAAAGGTCGGTCAATGTCTTCCAGACCACCAGTAGCCCAGCTGGATTTTGCATGACGCAATAGATTCAGAGTTTTCATAGCGATAGCACGCATTCGAAGTTTGGAGTGGGTATGCTAATGCTATCATTGCGCCCCCTCGCACGATAGCTCTAGAAAACTTCTGAACGTGAACTCCGCGCACACCCCTATTTCAAACAAAACTGTCGCCGTTCTAGCGCTACTGATTATGATGGGAGCAGCCGCTTCGGATGCCATCATTGCCATTATTCCGGCAATAGCTAAAGATGCGGGCGTAGATATTGGGCATGCGCAGCTAATGATTACGCTGTTTATTGGCGGCTATTCATTTGGTCAGATTCCCAGCGGCTATCTTGGTGATCGCTTTGGCCGACTTCCAACCTTATACGCGGGCACCATTTTGTTTTGCCTGGCCAGTTTTCTTTGTTTGCTACTGGATGACTTCTATCAATTGCTGGCAGCTCGCTTCTTGCAGGGCGTTGGCGCATCAACCGGCGCTGTTTTGTCACGCGGTATCGCCAGAGATCTGCGCAGCGGCGTAGAGCTTGCGCGACTGTTGGCAATTCTTGGCGTTGCATTGAGCACTACCACGGTTGTAGCACCACTGCTGGGTGCTTGGGTGGCCAGTTATATTCATTGGAGCTGGCTGTTTGCGTTTTATGTTGCACAAGGTCTTGTTACTCTGGTTTTGTGTTATTTGTGGCTGGAAGAAACGCACCCTCGAATTCGAGCAGAAAAATCGAATATCAACGCTGAGCAAATACCGCGTATGCTGCCATTGAAAGAATGCGCACGTTTGTTTTTCGCTAGCAAGCAGTCCGTTTGGGCAACTGGAATGATGGCGTTTGGGTTTTTTGGCATGATGTCTATCCTCTGCTTGTTTGGCACCATCGTTATTCAATATCACGGTATTGCGATGAAATACGCTGGTCCCTTACTCAGCCTGGGTATCTTGTTTTTTGTGGCTGGTAACGTATTCAGCCACCGACTGGTCGCCAGAATGGGAAGCTTAAAGCTGGTGCGGTTTTCGGTGATTCTGTTCTGCGCATCAGCACTGGTGTTTACGGTCAGCTGGTATCTCAGCAGCGAATTGCTCAGCACATTTTGGTTCGCCTCAGTTTTGTATTTTTTCGGCATTGGACTGCTGTTTCCGAATATCTCCAGCATTGCACTTAACCCATTGCCGGGTGTGGCAGGTTTTGCGTCATCAATATTAGGCACAATCCAGACTTTTTTCGCGTTTCTTGCCGCTCTTATAGGCGGCTTGCTGTACAGCGGGGATTTCAGCAACGTGACTTTCGGTGTATTGGTTGCCGCAATCGCAACACTTGCGCTATACCAAAAGCGCCCCATCATTTCTGATCATTCCTGACAGCTGTTGAAAAAGCGCCATGTTGTTACAATAGCCGGATGCAAAACGCCGAACCTATCCTGGACCAGCTGCAGCGCCTTCTTGACCTGGCAACTGGCCGCGCTGAAGGGCCCGCACCTTGTCTGCACCGCATTCCTGTAGACCTGTACGCCAGCCAGGAACACTTTGAACGGGAATGGGAAACCATATTCTCTCGCCGTCCCTTGGTACTTTGCCACAGCAGCCAGCTGCCCAAGGCCGGTAGCAGCCTGGTACATGATGAATTTGGCTTACCGCTAATAACCGCGCGAGACGACACAGGGGTGGTTCGCACGTTTATGAATGTGTGCCGCCACCGCAATATGCGTTTGGTGAACGCTACAGGATTTCATGAACTTAAATCACTGGTATGCCCCTACCATCAATGGACTTATGGAATTGACGGTCAACTGCGCAACATTCCACGTGAAGCCGACTTTTGTGACATTAACAAAGCCGATTTAGGTTTAGTGGAATTACCCACCGAAGAACGCGATGGTCTTGTGTGGTTTAAACTCGCACCCAGAGGACGGATTGATCTGGATGAGTATCTAAGCGACATTGGACCAGATCTGGTCGCGTTCGGCCTGGCAGATGCGGTCGTGTATACCGAGCACACGCGCGAACTGCAATGTAATTGGAAGCTGATACACGATGCTTTTCTGGACGGCTACCACGTTATTCGCCTGCACAAAAATACAGTGGGCGATTTTTTCCCTGACTGCGTTTCATCCTCTGAGCAATGCGGCATGCACATTCGCTCTGCGGTCGCACGAAACGAAATTTTCGATGCCGACAAGCAGCAACGTAATGAATGGGATCCCCGCCTGTTAAGTACGTTTGCTTACACATTGTTTCCCAACGCTATTGTTATCATGCACCCTGACTACACCAGTCTACTGCGCATGGTACCAATGTCAGCCGACAGAACCCTTTTCTCACACAGCATGTTACTGAGTGAGATGCCCAATTCGGATAAAGCCAGGGCTCATTTCGATAAGTCTTTTGATCTAATTGACCAAGGGGTCTTTCAGGCAGAAGATATTTTTGTGTGTGAAGGCGCGCAGAAAGGGATTCGATCAGGGGCTAATCAAGACCTTTTGCTTGGCGCCAACGAAATTGCCGTTAAGCAATTTCATGACTTGGTAGAACGCGAGGTCAACGGCTGAAGATCCGTAATTAAACAGTGTAAATTGTGGTTAAGCTATTGGGCTTTTGCGACTTATACAACCCTTATTCGCTGGATTCCTCTGTATACAGGCAGTATTATTCCGCCTTAAGCCCCTGCGGCTCAGTGCGGCTTCAGCGGAACTTATCTGATGCCTACGTTTCTAATAATGACAGGGCTTTTGCTCGATACATGCATTAAAAAATGATACTCAAGTTCCGTCGCCTTCTTACCCTAATATTTGTCTTCAGCTGCTCGCCCGCATTGCTGGCAGATGAAGCGGCGTTGCGCAGCACTATCGAGCAATTTCACAACGTTTTGATTGATGTGATGAAAAGTGACGCAGAATTTCAGGAACGCTACACCACTTTGGAAACCGCGATTGACACGACTTTCGATATGAAAACAGTATCGCGCATGAGTGTTGGTACGCCATGGCGAAAACTGGACGCCGACGCCAAACAGGAATTCAGCCAATTAATGCGTGAGCTTATCACCGCTACTTACGCAGATCGCTTTGACAGCTTCAATGACCAGTCATTCGAGATTGTGAGCATTGCAGAGCCACGCCCCGGCCGTTGGTTGATTAGAACCCGCCTTATTCGTAAAAGCGGTAAACCAGTATCACTTGATTATTACTTCAAAGGTCAGCGCGTGTTCAATGTGGTCGCCGACGGCGTTTCAGATCTTGCCGTGCGCCGCGCAGACTATACCGCGGTACTAAATACCGATGGATTTCAAGGACTGTTAGACAGCGTCCGCGCTAATATCGCCGGACTTCGGAATGAGTCTTGACCATTCCTGTCATCTGATAGCCACATGCCTACTTATTGCCAGCCTTGCTTCTTGCAGTACTCTGCAAGGACCTGAGCTTGGTGTATATGATCGCAATGAGTCGATCAATAGAAGCAGCTTTAACATCATGGAAGGTTTCGATACGTTTATCGGTAAACCCGCCGCTCGCGCCTATCAAACATTGCTGCCAGATTGGGCGGAAAAAGGCATAAGCCATTTTTTTTTGAATCTTCGTACTGTCGACAGCGCACTGAATGCGTATTTGCAGGGCAATGTTGAAGCGGGCACAAAAAATGTCGGTCGAGTGTTAATCAATTCAACCTTAGGAGTGGGCGGCTTGTTTGATGTTGCGTCACAAATGAATATTGATTATCGGCAAGAAGACTTCGGCCAAACATTAGCTCATTGGGGTTACACCCGATCGCGCTACGTGTACTTTCCTGTCATAGGTCCCACCACGGTTCGCGATCTACCGGGAGATCTGTTCCATCTGATTATTTCACCACGGCTGTTACTGGGTAATGGCTATGACGTTTGGGTGGGATCAGTGGATACTTTGTCGCGCCGCTCAGATGCCCTGCTGTTAACTGACGCACGTGATGATGCGGCCTTAGACAAATACATTTTTACTCGTGAAGCATTCAACCAGAAACGCCGGTTTGACATACTAAACGGGCAATTGCCAGTAGACGACTCAATGTTTGATGACCTGGATGACTGGGACGACCTGGACGCAGATGATTCCGTTGAAACTACCCGTGATCCGGCTGAATGAACGACAACAAGCTTAAGCAGCTGCTTGGCAGCTGGGTTGGACTATGCTGGAATCACGGTCAGCTTGTTTTATTCGGTTTACTTCTAACGACGGTGCTTGCAGGAACCTACGCTGCAACCGAATTTCGAATGTATTCCAAATTGGGCGAACTCATTCGCCAGGAAGGCGACTGGAAAAAACAGTGGGACGATTACAAAACACAGTTTCCGTCACTGATAGAAACAGTAATTGTGGTTGTCTCTTCTGACTCAAGAGCGGAAGTGGATTACCTGGCTACCCAGCTGAACAGCACTTTCTTACAGCAGGCAGACAAGTACTCAGACGTATTCTCTCCCACAGCCGATTCGTTTATGCGTGATCGCGCCTTGCTCTACTTACCTGTCGATGAACTTGAACAAGTTAGCAACCGCCTGATTGAAGCCCAGCCTATGCTAACCCGATTTGCACAAGACCCAAGCTTGCGTGGCGTGCTGGGCTTGATCATTGACGGCATGAGTAACGACGCACCAGAAGGCTTTCAACGAATTATGTCTTCAGTCGCAAATGCTTCAGACCAGGCATTGCTGTCAAACCAGCGCCAGCTATGGGGTGATGAGTTTTTGAGTCACAGCAATGAAGGTTTGCACTATGCGATGATTTTTCTAAAAGGCCCACAAAGCTTTACTGAAAAACTTCCTAACTCTGAACTACTAAAAAATGTACGCGCTGAAATTGCAGCTCTCCCCTTGCCTGGAAATGCGCGCGTACAACTCACCGGTGAAGTTGCACTTTCCCATGAAGAAATTGGCGCAGCGATGCATGGCGTCAAAATTGCTGGCTTTGTCAGCGCTGTCGCATTGATAATAATTCTCGGGTTTGGGGTACGCTCGGCGCATATAGTGCTTGCGTGTGCGTCAATGCTACTGACCGGGGTTGTTTGGACAGCTGCATTAGCCTTATTCCTGGTTGGCAGTTTTAATACTATTTCACTGATTTTTCTGGTGATGTTTCTGGGCCTGGGTGTCGACTTCGCCTTACATTTTTGCCTACGCTTTAACGAAGCCTTATACGGTCACGAAAAACCCGCTGAAGCCATCCAGCACTCGACGCGCAGTGTGGGCGGCGCCATTAGCTTGTGCACAGTAACTACCGCAGTTGGATTCATGGGGTTCTGGCCAACTGATTACCTGGGGTTAGCGGAACTTGGCGTGATTTCTGCCGCGGGCATGCTTGTGGCCGGTCTACTGACCTTTAGTTTTTTACCCGCGTTTTTCAGTGTGTTTGGTGCACCATCACCCACCCGAAGTGTTGATCTATTGTTGTCCGAGCGATTCCTTGCTGTGCTGCGACCACGTAAGCGCAGTGTGTTTATCTCGCTTGGTGTGCTAACCGTTGCCGCGCTGATTCTCGACAGCCGCATGTATTTCGATTACAGCGTATTGGCAATGCGAGATAAGCAAGCAGAATCAATGCGGGCAATGTCTGAGCTGGCAGACGCTGGTGAGATTACAGACTACAGCATGGCCTTACTCAGTAATGAGCTAATTCTTGACCCAAACCTGGAACGCAAACTTGAAGCTTTAGCTGAAGTTGACAGCGTTCGCTCAGCTCACAAAATAGTACCCGAACACAATGAAGACAGAGAATTCATTCTGGAAGAACTGCGTGATATTTTGTGGAGCGCCATCGAGCCTTCTACACTTCAGCCAGCGCCAACTAGCGAAGAATTAAGAACGCTGCTGGCAGAAACGATCACAGCCATTCGCGAAGGCGAAACCAGCACTTCTAACACTGAGAATGCGCAGCGTTTGGCCAGCACATTGGAACAAGCGCTCGCGTCCTCCGACATTCTGCAGTGGCAGGAAAACGTGCTGGGAGATATGCCAGAACAACTACAATGGCTGCAGCACGCCTTGATCGCGGAACCACCCAGCTATGAACAATTGCCCGCTGGTGTTCGGTCACGGCTACAGGGTTTGGATGGTCGGTTTCAACATACGATTTTACCAGCGGAGGATATCGTTGATGTGCGGTCACTAGGAGCGTATGTAGATAGCGTAAGAGCGGTCGCTCCTCAAGCAACCGGTCGGCCAGTGGTTGAGCAGGGTGTTGGTCGGGTAGTGGTCGAGTCTTTTAAGCAAGCGCTGTTGTTCGCCTTTGTCGCAGTGTCAATCATACTTATGCTGGCATTGCGTAACATCAAATACACTTTGATGGTATTGTTGCCACTGATGCTCACAGCCGTCTTCACGGTTGCAATCGCCGTACTGATCGATATGCCCTTTAATATGGCCAACATACTGGTTTTACCCTTGATTTTTGGTCTGGGTGTAGATAATGGAATTCATGTAGTTGATCGTTTCCGGAATGAGGGTAACGTTGATGAGCTCGTGCATTCCAGTACACCGCGGGCGGTGCTACTGAGCACGCTAACCACAATAGGTACGTTTGCGTCACTTTCTTTATCGCCGCATGTTGGCACCGCATCGATAGGGATATTTCTGACCATTGCAGTAGCTTTCATTCTCATATTCAGCGTTTTCCTGCTTCCCTTGTTGCTTGAAAACTTTGCCCCGCAAGTGAGCGCCACAGAAGAATGAAGAGACTGCAGGCGCCGCTTCGCTGGCTATTAGCGTTTCTGTTCGCGAATCTGTTACTGCGCGTATGGATGTGGTGGTATGAAAAGCCCAGTGGCGTATTCAAGGAAATAGCTGAAGTCGTTCAGGCCATGGCTATTGGTTTGATAAACGATTCGATGCTATTTATCGTTTTTCTCGCGGCATTGGTACTAACAGCCCTGATTAAACCTGTGCTTGCCCGATTGCTACTGGCAATCAGCATTTTACTTTGGATACTGTTCGTCATAGTTGACGTATTTTTCTGGATAGATTTTGACGGTAGAGCTGACCGTCTGGTGTTTCACTACCTGGCGTTTCCTGTTGAAGTTCTGGTATTTCTCGAAGACCAGTTTGCATTAAGCCTGCTGATTCTGCCTCTCTTGTTGTTGGTTTATCTCGTTTATCGGCAAATGTTGCCAAGCTTGAAGGCTCTGCAAACGACGATTGCACCCAGCAAAGGTGCTTGGGCGGTTAGCGCCATATGCGTGCTTGGTGGTCTTATTCAGTGGCAGCTCGAACCTCTGATGCCCTGGCCATCCAGACATTTGAACGACCTGGGCAGCAATGGTATGCAAAAGGTTTTTCATGCCGGTCTGATTGACGAAACGCAATGGGAAGGCGTGTATGCCAGCCCTGCCTCTACTGCTCGCCATTCTTTAACCGAAGTAGCTGTGACAAGACATTCTAATGCTGGTAAAACGGCACCCGCAAAGCACGTGCTACTCATTATCGAAGAGTCTCTAGCAGGCCCCAACTGGTGGAACGAACAACGCCGCGCTCGCTACATGCCGCATTTTGATCGCTGGCGTAAGAAAGGTATTTACTTAAGTCATGTAATGGCGACAGGCACACGCACCACACGCGGTGTAGAGGCAATCTTGCACGGCGTGCCACCGCTACCAGGCATTGCGCTGAACCAACGCGATGGCTTTGAAAAGCTGAGTTCCTTACCGCGCGAACTGCAAAACGCCGGCTTTAAAACCAGCTTTGTGTATGGTGGTTGGCCAGGGTTTTCAAACTTCAAGCCATACTGGTCAAATATCGGATTTGACACCGTCTATACGCGCGACGACTTCAGCGATAAATGGTTTGAAACCTCCTGGGGCGTCGCCGATGAAATATTGTTTGATCGCGTACTGACAGAAATGGACGAAAAAACCCAAGCACATGAGCGCGTGTTTGTCTCAACGCTCACTGTCAGCAATCACCGCCCATACGATTTCCCTGACGAGCGCATTGAATACCCTGCCGATGAACGCAAACAGGAGTATGCCGTGGCGTACGCCGACTGGGCATTGGGGCAGTTCCTGGACAAAGCACAACAAAAGCCATGGTTTAAAGATACGTTGATTATCATCACACCAGATCACGGACCCAATCCGCAGGGCGACAGCCTGATACCGATAGACAGCTACCGTCTGCCGGCTATTATGCTTGTGCCCGGGCTATCACCGTCAGAGCGACAAGGTGTTGGTTCTCTTATGGACATTCCAATGACCGTGGTTAGTACGCTAGGACTGCAAAACACCGAGGGCTTTATTGGCAGGAACTTGCTTGAAGAAAATGTCAGTGGCGTTGCTCCAGTAGAGCATGACTACTTGCTGGGTTTGTACGACGGGCATTCGCTCACTGTGTTGCGCCGCAATGAGCGGGTAGCGGCATGGCAACGCGGCTTGCACGGTGAATTAGTGCCCGCGCAGCCGCAAGAACAGATGAGCAATGCGGCATTGTCGCTATTTCGCTACGCGCACGAACGCTACATAGAGCCCAACACAAATACGCAGCATGAGGCGCAACTCAGCACCGTGTTGCCAGTGTATTCGCTTCAGTATTTGCTCAGTCCCTCCGCCACTCGCACGCAGCACTAATCCGTACGCTACAAGCGTGTAACCCAATATCACCGAACGCGGCGCATAATGGGCTTTACAGCGGAGGAAACTGGACATGCTAAAAAAACTGGCGTTCGCTTTAGTACTGCTTGTTGCCGGAATCGTTATCGGACAACAATTGCCACGAGGTGCTGCATTGTTTGCAACATTGGGCAGTTTAGGTAGCAGTGCTACGACCGACTACAGTACCTTAAAATCACATCAAGCCTTGCTCGATCTTGAGGCAATGATTGGCAGTACTCGCCAACTGGTTCTGGAAGACGCTCGCACTGAGCAGGAAGCGGTTGAAGGAATGCGTTGGGTGCTGCGCCTGGTCGCACAAGCCAGTGAACTTGCCGGAGATGGCAATCCGAAGTTGCCTCATTTCCAACGCATGGACACGCTTAAACGTAAACTGGGTGGCGACAACCCGGATGCTGAGTACGAGCATGCCTGGATAGACGGCCAGTATGATTACATCATTACAGGCAACGTTGGCAGTGTTGCCTACCTCGGTTTCACAATCAATGCAGGCCAGGGTAAAAGCCCGCGGCGCAACGTTGACTACATCAGTGACAAAATGCTGAGTAAAGATGAAGACGGCAATTTCACCTTAATACTAGCTAAAGAAAAACCGGCTCTTGCTGGCGACTGGATTCAAATTCCAGCGGACGCCTCAGGTATTTTAGTGCGCCAATATATTGCTGACAGATCAACCGAAGTGCTTCCCCAACTGAACATTCGTGTGCTTGGTCAACAACCCGAATATGTACCGCCAACTGATGAAGGCGTTGCAGGGCTAATAGAGGGTGCAAGCTTTACTATGTTGAAGCTATCTACCTTACACCGCTACATATTACCCGAGCTGATGGAAGACACTAACAGCTTTATAAGGGCAACTTCAGAAAATTTTGGTGATGACATTGCCGGCACTGACAACTTATACATGTTGGGAAGTTATCAGCTGGATAATCATGAAGCCTTGATTATAAAAGTAGTGCCCCCACAAACGCGTTATTGGAACCTGGCACTGGAATCACGTTGGCATGAATTACCAGACTATTTACACCGCCCCATTTCACGCACGATGAAAGAAGTAGAGTTCGAGGCCGATGGTTCAGTAGAATTTGTTGTTGCTCATAGTGATCCAGGGCACCCAAACTGGTTAGACACCAGCATGCACAATTTCGGCTTTATGACCCTGCGTTGGTTAGACGCCAAGTCTGAAAGCGTACCGATGCCCGAAGTACGCAAGGTCAAATTCGAAACCTTGCTAAAGGAAAATGGCCAATGAAAGTCTGGATCGATGGCGATGCCTGTCCAGTAGTGATCAAAGAAATTTTATTTCGCGCGGCCGACAAGCGTGAGGTCGAAACAGTGATAGTGGCCAATCACCATGTTCGCACGCCGGCCTCAAAGTTCATTCGCAGCATGCAGGTAGCCTCCGGGTTTGATGCAGCAGACAATGAAATTGTGCGTTTACTGGAAGCGGGAGACCTTGTTATCACCAGTGACATACCACTGGCGGCTGAAGTTATGGAAAAGGGCGGTCTGGCGTTAAGCCCACGCGGCAGCCTGCACACCGAGGAAAATATACGCCAGCGTCTAAACATGCGAGATTTCAATGAAACCTTGCGAGCCAGCGGTATCAATAGTGGTGGACCGCCGCCAATCAACCAGACTAACAAGCAAGATTTCGCCAATCATCTGGACCGCATAATCACTCGCGCGCAACGCTTGGTTCGCTAAAACCGGGGGACATTACAGCACAATGAAGACAGCAATTAGCGTTCACCCGGTATCCATAGACAGTGATCTGGTCACATTAGTACAGCAAATCAATGGCGCAAGCTGGACGGTAGAGAACGATATAGGTGAAGGCGAATACACCGCCGAAGGTTTACACCGCTACCTTCTGCAATCTGGCCACATATTCTTAAGCGCCAGCGTCAATGGCGAATTTGCCGGCATGGCAGCGGCGGCCATTCTGGAAAAGGCTTACGCTAATAATCGTTGGCTGTATGTTGATGAGTTGGATGTGGCCGCCAACTTCCGACGACTTGGCGTGGGAGCTGCCATAATGCGCTTTTTATTGCGCTTGGCCAAAGAGCATGAGTGCATGGAATTATGGTTGGGCACAGAAACTGACAATGTTGCCGCAAAAGCACTTTATAAATCTCTGGCCCCCAGTGAAACAGAGCCTTTCGTTGGTTTTACCTACAGCCTTTTATAATACTTCACGAGCACCAACCAACAGAAACTCAGTCGCCATTAGTCTCCATGCTTGCCTCAGTCAGTAAAGATTCTGACAGACTAGAACGGCAGTCCAGCAATATGTTGTGTTATATACTCCTTCAAACCAGCCACTTCAGATTGAGTTCCCCAGGGTTTTTGATACACAAAGGCTCCTGTCAACATGGCTACGCCTGCGCTGGCACGTAGCCTAGCTTGATCTCTAGGCAACTCAGGGTTAACTTCCAATATTGCTCTTGCCGCAAACAGGCGTATATCTTTGTAATAGCCCTCCAGGGTTTCAGCAATGGTGCCGTCCTTGTTTGATATCGCCCAGAACTCTCTCAGTAACGGTAAGGTCTTGTTTTCCCTCTCTTCACTCAAAATATACTCTGTGAACAAAACGAGCCTATCCAGTGGGCTACTAATTCTTGCTATATGCTGTTGGTAATACTGTCGGAAATGTACCTCAACGCGCTCCAGCATCGCGTGGTAAAGGTCGCCACGTGTTTTGAAGTAATGCTGTAAATGACCAGGTGTGATATCAAGTGCCAACGCTACTTTGCGAACAGAGAAATTCGCAACACCAAACTCCACCAAGGTATCAATCGCTTGCTCAACGATTTCAATACGCCTACTGGTGTCTTCACTTATCTCTGTGGTGTTTGAGCGTTCTTTTACCAATAAATCTACGACAACATCACCCAGGCGTGCCAGCGCGTTAATTTGCCCTTTATCCATACGCCGGGGCTTTTGATCAATAACACACAAGGTTCCCACCTGGTGCCCACTGGGAAGCCGCAAGGGTGCACCCGCATAGAAACGCACATCTGGTGATCCTCTCACCATTGGATTGTCGCAAAAATCCGGATCAATTTGCGCATTCTCCACGCAGAAAACGCCGTGGTCTCGAATAGCATGATCGCAAAACGCGATCGATCGCCCGGTTTCGCTCACGCCGTCAAGGCCATAATTTGCTTTGAACCATTGCCGGTTTTTGTCGACCAAAGACACCAGCGCAATTGGCACATCCAATAGCTTTGCGGCAGCTACCACTACCGCGTCAATTGCGGGGTTAGACTCGGTATCCAGTACCTTGAGGGCTCGCAAAGCCGCAACGCGCTCCTCTTCGATGACCTCTGCTTGCTCTGCCACAACTACTCCCGAAATCCATTCGCGATCAATCATGTCACTCTATAACACGAAGCACAACCCTGCGCTCCTAGGTCCAAATTGCGGGCGCAATCTGTCGAAGAAGTTCTCATTATGACCCGAGAACACACCACACATAAAAAAGGCCTCTTGCGAGACCTTTTGTATGTGTGGCGCGCCCTGAGAGATTGATTCGATCGGCCTAAGGGCCGCTCTCACCCCTGCGGGGCGTAGTCGCTGCGCTTCTACGTCCAAATTGCTGACGCAATCTGTCGAAGGAGTTCTCATCATGACCCGAGAACACACCACACATAAAAAAGGCCTCTTGCGAGACCTTTTGTATGTGTGGCGCGCCCTGAGAGATTCGAACTCCCGACCACCTGGTTCGAAGCCAGGTACTCTATCCAGCTGAGCTAAGGGCGCTGTAAATCTATTCTATCTTGTTCAGCGCCCTGCTGGTTCGAAGCCAGGTACTCTCTCTTTACATTGAGCAGAGCTAAGGGCGCTTTAAGGCCACGCACTATACACGATTTCTACTCGTCAAAAAACAAGCGAATCTCGTTTTCAAGTTCCATGGTGTCTTCGTATCCGTGCTGGATCAGCTCTTTGCAAAATTCGCTTTCAAACAGCAAATAACTGGCCAGGCTGGCACCGCCTCCTTTGCCAGTGGCGCCGATTATTCGCATCAATGTGCGCATTGCGGGCGGTAAGTCGGGTACGTGTTTGGCGGCCAGTTCATCAAATTCTATGGAAGGGTTGATGGCCAGCAAATCGACAGTTTTCAGTCCATCGGTTTCTGCGTAGGGGTTTTCCAGCTGGATCATGCCAAGCAAATTATTGATTCGCATTAAGTGCTCTAGATCGGCTTCCATGCTATCTATAAACGCACTTTTAAATACATGGCCAATCATCTGTGCCAGCGAGGGTGAGTGCTTCTCTTCATCATGTCGTATCGGAACTCTGGCATTGCCGCTAACACCAATCACCAGTAAACGATTTGCGCCCAGACGCAAAGCCGGGTTTAACGGCGTCAGCTGGCGAAGAGCACCATCACCAAAATATTCGCGGCTGAGCTTTTCAGCTGGAAATATGGCAGGTATTGCACTGGAGGCTAACAGATGACCCACCGATAAGTCCGCAGGCACACCAACATGGCGCAGCCTACGCCACTTTTCCATTTCAGGTCTGCCTTCAAAAAAAGTAACGCACTCGCCAGATTGATACCCGGTTGCGGTGACCGCAACGGCGTCAAGATGACCAGCCTCTATCCGGCGCTGTATGTTGCCAAATTTAACACGCTTTTCCAGAAGCTGCCGCAGTGGCTCATTGTCTAGCAAAGCAACCGGGCGGGTCTTACCTACGCCGTCGTTAAATAATGAGCCGAGCAGCCGGGCCACACTGTAGGCAACGTCTCTGCGTTGAGCCTTGTAGATTAAATCCACATGCAGGCTGTTCCAGAGGCGCTCCACTTTTTTAACAGCCAGGCGAAAGTTATTGGCAGAAGACGCCAGAGCAACAGCGTTAATCGCGCCTGAGGAGGTGCCACTGATAATTGAAAAAGGGTTGTGTGCGTTCTTGGGGCGCAGGTCACCGATCGCTTTCAGTACGCCTACTTGATAAGCGCCACGTGCACCACCACCCGATAAAACCAGGCCTGTTTTCACGCTTACTTCAGTTTGAAGCTTTTGTGAATATCCTTGGCAAGAGCAATATTGATTTCATCCATGCCCTGCAACGCGTAATTCGCTGTGATCAGCTTACCGCTGCAATACATATAGAAATCAACATTGGTACCTTCTTTTTCTGGCTTAAAATAGGCCAGATAATCTACCGTACAACCTTTGCGCTTGTAACGAGCCGACTCTTGAATATTGCCACCGCGAGCTTTTACTTCCCGGGTTGCTTCGCCGATCAACTCTGAACTTAGCTGGTCTGTGTAATTCTTGTCTTTCTCTTTACCAATGTGGAAGAACACGAACGCCTTATCTTCGCGATTTCCATAACTGTAGTAATACTTCTGCTCGTCTTGACCAGCGGTCATCTCGGACCAACCGGGTCCCATATCAATTCTGAAAACCTGGTTCTCGGTCGCCTGGGCATGCGCTTGTACAGCCACCAAGCAAACGATAAAGAATAATCTAACTAATCTCATGAGCGCAGTCCCACTGTTCACAGCCATTAAGTATATGGCAAGCAGTAGCGGGTTTTGAGCGCAGAGTTCGGCATTACTGCGCAAGCGTGCAGTCAGTGCGCAGTCTGCATGCTGCGGAAAAAGTCGCTTGTGGCACTGTCGCCGGGATAGAACGCCTCAACTCTTAGCTCATCAGCGGTTATGTCTTGCGCGGTGCCAAACGTTGAAATCACTGAAAACAGGCTTAGCTTTAAATCATCTCGTTCCAGCTCCAGCGGCAAAACAGGTAACAGCTGTTCATCGGGAAGTTCTACTGCCTCGATCGGTCCGGCAAGCTCGAGCAATTTGGCCAGCAGTTTTCCATATTCTGCATCGCCATTTTCATTCGCTTCACGCCTCAAGCGGCGCACAAAAGTTGGGGCCGCCTGATGCCAATTGCTAATAAATGGCCGGAAACCATCTGGGTGCAGCGTTAGTGCGGCTAAATTATGACGTGCTTGTTCTCCCATATCAGCAATAAATCGTTCACTGGGTTCTGCCAGGCTGAACAGTAACTCGCCGGCCGTATTCATCATCACCACGTTCCAGAAGCGATCTATTACGACCGCCGGCAACGGGTTGTGATGTTCGAGCACTCTGTTTAACGCATCCAGCACCGG
The DNA here is from genome assembly GCA_045105115.1 of Pseudomonadales bacterium. Taxonomy (GTDB): domain Bacteria; phylum Pseudomonadota; class Gammaproteobacteria; order Pseudomonadales; family JAUIET01; genus JAUIET01. Next base: position 67,454 of record JBGCDE010000056.1, read on the forward strand.
CGCCATATCCGGCTCTTGCAAACTGCGCTCGGAATACACCGCGGCAAAACCTGCAGCGCGCAGTAAGTTGTTTCGTTCACGAAGTGGAATATCCAGGGCTTCTGACAAACGAATAACCATTTCTCGACTGGGCTTGCTGCGCCCAGTCTCTAGCCAGCTGATGTGACGTTGAGAAACATTGGCCTCCAATGCCAATTCCAGCTGCGACAATTTTCGGTACTGTCGCCACTGGCGACAGTGCGAAGGAAATTCGTGCCCTGCTAACTGTCCCGCCATACGCCACGCTCCAGATCATGAATACGGTCATTCTTGTCGCAAAGTGTAACTGGTTCAATAACCTTGGAGGTAATTGATGCTATTCAACTGGCAATCCACACTGATAGCTCAACTGATGGAGTAACCACTATGAACATGAAACCAATCGCACTCACTCTGCTGATACCCTTTCTGGCTCTGACCGCCTACACCATTATGGATGTGGGCTACATCGGTATCTTCGAATACCATCTGCACAGTTCTGCAGGCTGGCAGGTAATCACCGACCTGGTCATTGGCATGTTTCTGATTATGATCTGGATGTATCGCGACGCCAAAAAAAATGGCAGTAATCCATGGCCCTATCTAATTGCTACTTGTTTCCTGGGCTCGATTGCACCGTTGACTTATCTGGTATTACGCAAGCAAGCTTAGAAAGTTGTAACGCCATGCAGGCGGGTGATTATTCAGGCCGAGGTTTGAACAAAGGTGCCACTTTGCGACACAAATCGAAGGCTTAGGAATTGAGCGCCCAATAAAAAACCCGCGTCGGCACCTACACAATGTGCCACCCGGGCCACAGCAGTGAAACTTGGGCTTTCAACTTTAATCAAGTGCCCAGCATGCAGTGGATGCGTAAAACGAAGTTTTAAGCCATGCAAGGATAAGTCCACCAGCACAGCGTGTTGCTTCTCGCCTGGCCAAAAAGGCCATATATCAAGCGGGCTGTTGCGTGGTTGTCGCTGAATAGACCGATCGCCTGATTGCTCCATGGCATCAGGGTTGAGCTTCAGCAGAGGACTGCTGCACTTTGTGCAATCAGAATCGATACCAGGGGTTGCCTTGTATGGCGTTTTGCAGAAAAAACAGCTGTTCGCCGGTATCGGTTCGTCATTGGGGCTGTATCTGCGCTCTGAAGTTTGCTCGGAGCTGGTCTTTTCTTCGCCGCGTGTATCATCTTCTGTTTTTTGAGCGTGATCGTTTCCGTTTTTTGCAGTTTGATCGTGGCCTTGCGCGTCGGTATCTTCTTGAGCCTGGGCCTTACCCTCACTACCACCGTCGCGCTGTTCTTCACCCTGCTGGCCGGCATCTGCCATGGTTCGCTCACGCAATAGCCGCGCATCGTAGGCCGCGCGTAATTTTTTGTCAGACAGCACCGCATACGCTTCATTGATTACTGAGGCATCCCATTCGTCGCCGCCAAGATCCGGATGTTTCTTCAACTTTTGCATGATGGTGCGATAAGACATTTTTATCAGCTCAAGCGGCGCGTCTGGTTGCACATGCAAGATTCGATAATAGTTACGCTTGTTTTTCATGAGTCTGAATGTGGGACGTTTGTGTGACTTATTAAAGTTATATCGCCCTATTATGCTTTTCGGTGATGCAATTCAGCTTCAATTCACATTTAAAGCCATAAAGTGCGAACAATTTCACAAAAAGCGCACCTGGAGACACGCCTCTAATGGTAAGTTTTCACGTAAACTCGGTGCATTATTGCCAACTTGAACATTCACTACGTTGGCACTTAAAACGGAAGCACGTCGCTGAAGCATTGCGACATACAACGGAGCTTGATAATCACATGAAACAACTAAGCGCATTAGTTGACGTAGCCGCAGTAGCGGCATTCGCCTACGCGGTTTGGGTCGTAGTATCCGAAACCTATGCCTTACTGATTTTATAATCAGTAACATCAGCTTTACCTACCGGGCCTTACGGTAAGGCCGTGAAATCGCCGGCTCCCTGTTATTGATAGCAGACGATCAGCGTGCTGTTTTCACTCCTATACTGCGAACCCCGTTTTGGGGTTCGCAGCTTTTTTTAGGCATTAACAGATTTTACATCTGCGCTTTTTACATCTGGGGAATAGAAGCCAAATCAAACGGTAATTCAGCCCGACCATAGCGTTGCGCGCGGTCTGCCAGCTGTGCCTCGGCGTCTTCAACGTTAATCATAATGATGAAGCGCTGATCCAACACACCTTCCACCGCATACTTACCAAGCTCATCCAGGTCTTGAAAATTCAATTCCATACCAGCGTCACTGGCCGCTTTCTTAAAGTCTTCGATTTTAGGTGCGGGTATGCCTGGCTTTTCACGCTTTAATTCTTGCGGTCTATTACGCTCTGTGGTCCAGATGCCAGTATCAAGCATGCCACCTGATGGGTAAAAAATGGAAGCACGCAAATTCGTACCTTCTGATTCTAGCTGCGCACCCAGGCATTCAGTAATAATCGACACGGCCGCTTTGCTGGAGGCGTAAACACTTTGATAAGGAAGCGGTGAAATGCCTCCATCACCAGATGAGGTGTTAATCACATGCCCCCCTTCGCCCGCCTCAATCATGCGCGGCACAAACGACTGAATGCCGTGAATAACACCCATCACATTCACACCATGTACCCATCGCCAATCATTCGGGGTGGTTTCCCACACGTTGGCAGAAGGCGCCGCCACACCGGCGTTATTCCACAACGCATGACAGGCGCCATGAAGATCAAATACATGGGCCGCTAGAGACTCAACCGACTCAGCATCAGAAACATCCACCACAAAACCGCTGGCGGCATCTGTGTTCAGCTCACCAAGTGTGGCATCCAACGCAGATTGCTCTACATCAGCAATAACCACTTTCGCACCTTCTGCCAGCAGAGCTTTGACAATACCTTTGCCAATGCCACCCGCGCCTCCGGTAACAACCGCTACCTTGCCACTAAAATTATCAATACCGGCCATAATGCCCTCATCTGTTTACAGTGAAATCCAGATGAATTCTAGCAAAGGCAACATGGAAACATCGTGTCGGAATGTTTATTGGAAGCTTCCAGGTCCGCAGCCAACTATGGTGCAGTTGCGGTCAACACAGCGCGACGCGGTGCAGGATAACCCTCAATGGTTTTACTTGAGTCATTTGGGTCTAGAAAGTTTTTCAGCGACTCAAAGTGCATCCATTCAGTGCTGCGTTGTTCTTCGCAGCTTGTCGCCGAAACATCCACCGTGGCAACGTCTTTAAACCGCATTTTTCTTAGCCATACCTCAAGATTTGACACGCTGGGTATAAACCAGACGTTGCCCATTTTCGCATAGCGGCCTTCCGGCACCAGACAATCACCGTCTGACTCGTCAATGACCAAAGTTTCAAGCACTAGTTGACCGCCAGGTTTAAGCGACTCTCTCAGCGCCTGTAAGTGTTCAAAAGGGGCGCGCCGATGGTACAAAATGCCCATGGAAAACACGGTGTCAAAAGCCTTCAGGTTTGCAGGCACCTGTTCCATACGCTGCGGTACAACCCACACTCGTTGATTTTGGATATAGCGCTGCAAAGCCCAATATTGCATCACAAACAAAGGGGAAGGCTCGATGCCAATCGTTAAGGCCGCACCTTTACCGGCCATCCGCCAGCAGTGATAACCGCTACCACAGCCAACGTCCAACACAGTACGACCCGCCAGCGGCTCTATATGATCTATCAGACGCTGCCACTTCAAGTCAGAACGCCACTCAGTATCAATGGTCACACCCGCAATATTAAATGGCCCTTTACGCCACGGGTGAAACTTCATCAGCGATTCTTTAAGTTCACTCTTTGCCGGCGCCTCAAGCTCAGTCGACGGCGTTAGTGTGATGAAGCGGCTATCCAGGTCAACATCGGCAATATCCAACACGGGCAATTCCGACAGTGCCTGCTGCCAACGAGGCAAGTCACCATAGCGAGCAATGCTTAGATTATCAGGTAGTTGCTGCGCCAGCGCCTCTGCCCAGGCAGCCAAAGAAGTGCCTTTAAGACCCTCAATCAATGGCGAATAATCTGAACCGCTGAAATCATTAAAGCGATCACTTTGCGTCAGCATTATTTAAACGCAACCAATGAAGCGAAGTTAAGACACTGAAACCACAATTCTACCCGCGCAAACCCCGCTGAACGCAATCGCTGTTGATGTACTTCCAGAGTCTCTGGGATCAACACGTTTTCGAGTGCGGCACGTTTCTGGCTAATCTCTAAATCGCTATAGCCTTTGCTGCGTTTAAAATCATGATGCAAGTCGCTGAACAAATTCGTAAGCTCGTCATCATCAAACGCAATTTTTTCAGACAGAATCAACACGCCACCTGAATTCATGCCACCAGCCAGGCGTCGCAGCAATGTCTCACGCTGATCAAGCTCAATAAATTGCAGGGTATAATTTAGCGCCACAATCGATGCGTTGCTCAACTCAACGTTGTTAATATCAGCGCAAATCAATGAGATGTTTGAGTGCGCGCTATTGTTAGCAATTAAGTTATGCGCTTTTTCAAGCATTGCTTCTGAATTATCAACGCCAATTACTTCGCACTCATTCTGTTCAGGCCCAAGTGCTTTCGCCATGGCCAGACTGGTTGCCCCAAGCGAACAACCAAGATCGTACAAGCGCGTACCCGGTTTCGCAAAACGCTGTGCAAGAAAACCGCTCATAGCTACCGCACTTGCGTAACCAGGCACAGAGCGCTGAATCATGTCTGGAAAAACATCGGCTACCGCAGAATCAAATTCGAAGCCGCTAACATCCATCTGAGGGCGTGCAAATAAATCGTCTTTACTCATACTCTTATTTACGACGCTTACCCGAAGGCCTGGAACTCCACTGGCTACCCCTGGCGGGTTTCAATTTTTTATTGCCTCGACCGCCGTGTTTCGCACCCTCGTGCGGTACCAAATGCTTATCAGAGTCGCCAATCAAATCCTGACGCTTCATGCGTACCAGCGACTCACGCAAATAACCCCAATTCTTCTCATCGTGATACCGCAGAAAAGCCTTCTGCCGACGACGCTGATCCAAATTGCGCGCTGCAAACACACGCTCACCTTTTTTGTAATTCAGTTTTTTAAGCGGGTTGCGACCTGAGTGATACATAGCCGTTGCCAGTGCCATTGGCGACGGATAAAACGTTTGTACCTGATCAACCCGAAATTTATTTTTCTTCAGCCAAATCGCCAAATTCAGCATATCTTCATCCGTACAACCGGGGTGCGCCGCAATAAAATACGGAATCAGATACTGCTCTTTACCCGCTTGGCGCGAATACTTATCAAACATTTTCTTGAATTCATAATACGAACCCATACCTGGCTTCATCATTTTTGACAGCGTGTGGTCTTCGCTGTGCTCTGGCGCTATTTTTAAATAACCACCCACATGATGCGTTACCAGTTCCTTCACGTACTCCTGATCCAATACCGCCAGATCGTAACGCAATCCCGATGCGATCAAAATGCGCTTGATACCTGGAATAGCCCGCGCTTTACGATACAACTGTGTAGTGGGCGCGTGATTAGTTTCCAGGTTCTTACAAATAGTTGGGTACACACAACTCAAGCGCCGACAATTGGCCTGGGTAACATCATCGATGCAATTAAGCTGATACATGTTTGCAGTAGGACCACCAAGATCAGAGATGCTGCCAGTAAACCCAGGCACCTTGTCTCTGATGGCTTCAACTTCACGCAATATCGATTCTTCAGACCGGCTTTGTATCACCCGCCCTTCGTGTTCTGTAATAGAACAAAACGTACAACCGCCAAAACAACCGCGCATAATATTCACGGAAGTCTTAATCATGTCATACGCTGGAATTTGCAAGTCACCGTAAGAGGGATGCGGCACACGCTGATACGGCAAATCAAAAACCGCGTCCATCTCTTCCGTGGTTAATGGAATCGGCGGCCTGGTAACCCATATTTCTTTAGTGCCGTGTTTTTGCACCAACACACGCGCATTGTGCGGATTACTCTCCTGATGCAACACCCTGGATGCATGCGCATACAAAACCGCATCGCTTCTAACCTTTTCATAAGAAGGTAAGCGCACGTACACTTTTTCGGTGGAACCAAGCTTGCCAAGCTCTTTGGTACTCAGCGGCATTGGAATAATGCGGACCGGAGAAACATCATCTGAAGTAGCAGAAGGTGTTTTATCAGCCGCAAGCGAATCTTCAGCCTCGGCTTTATCAAACTCATACGGATCAGGAAGCTGGTCAATACGCCCCGGCCAGTCGATTCGGGTAGAGTCCACCTCTACCCACTGCGCCGGCACATCATCTAACACCAAAGTTATACCGCGAACATCTCGAAGATCTCGCGTCGTTTTCCCATTCGCGAAACGGTCCGCCACTTCTGCCATGGCGCGCTCAGCATTACCGTACAAAAGCACATCAGCGCCCGAGTCAATCAACACCGAGCGCCTGACTTCATCTTCCCAATAATCGTATTGCGCAATACGGCGTAAACTCGCCTCGATACCACCAATAACAATTGGGCTGTCTTTGTAGGCTTCACGGCAGCGCTGGCTGTAAACAATCACCGAACGATCCGGTCTCTGTCCACCTTCACCACCCGGCGTATACGCATCATCGCTGCGCATGCGACGATCAGCCGTGTAACGGTTAATCATCGAGTCCATGTTGCCGGCAGTAACACCGAAAAACAGATTAGGCTTGCCAAGCTCTGTGAACGCCTCAGTGCTGCGCCAATCGGGCTGACTGATAATACCTACGCGATAACCCTGAGATTCCAGAAATCGGCCGATAACCGCCATACCAAAACTTGGATGATCTACGTAGGCATCACCGGTAACAATAATGATGTCGCAGCTGTCCCAACCCAGCTCATCCATTTCTGTCCTGGACATTGGCAAGTAGGGCGCGGTGCCATAGCACTCGGCCCAATACTTTGGGTAGGAGAAAAGCTCTTTTGCGGTGCTTGGTTGTATTAACATTAGTGCCACTGATCGTCGGGCGTAAACCACGGAATTGAGGCTGAATTAAACGCGCGGCGCCCGGAACTGTTGAAAAGAGGGACCTTTTCAACAAGCCCCCATGGATGGGTTCACGGCGTGTTCCGGGCGTCGCGTGTTTAATTCAGCCGGCGAAGCTGGCACAAACTAAAATTATACGAGCCCAGTACGAAAGGAAGGCAGGTTACAGAAAGAAGTCCTGATTATCCATCCCAAGATTCACTGCACCCAGATTTCTCGCAAAGCCAACTGGATTATTGGCCACGTGAGCCCTTGCAGTATGCACATCCAGGAAGCGTTGCTGGATCTCGCTGCCAATAAACACCGAACGACCACCCGCCACCTCAAACAAACTATCAATGATGTTAATCGACTTCTCGATCACCAATGAAGCCTGGTAGCGATACTTGATGCGATCATCCAGCGGTATTTCTTCGCCAGCGTTCACACACGCCATGATGTGCTCGTAGTTACGCTGCATCACAACTTCCAACTCATCGATCGCATTAACCGCTTTGGCCACTCGCTCATGCGTTGCAATATCGCCCGCCAGTTTGGTCGGGTCTCCACTGGCGCTGCCAGTAACCGCCTGCTTATAAAGGTCCAGTGCAGCTTTGCACGCACCGATCGCAGGTGTGCACACTGTTCGAATAAATATTTGCGCCCACGGTATGCGATACAGAGGTGCTGTGTTTTCAGTCAGACCCGGGTTGCTGTGGACCAGAAAGCCGTCCATCTGCTTATGCGTACGATGCTCTGGCACGAAACACCCTTCAATCACGATATCGTTACTGCCAGTACCCTGCAGACCCATTGCGTCCCAGGTGTCTTCAATCACGTAATCGCCTTTTGGAATCAGGAATGTTCGGTAGCCCTCACCAGGAATGATGCCACCCAACAACACCCAGGTGCAGTGGTCTGACCCACTAGACCAACCCCAACGACCGCTGAAGTTGAATCCGCCCTCAACGACCTCAACTTTACCCATGGGCGCATACGATGAGCTTACCCGGGTATGAATGCTCTCACCCCACACATCTTTTTGAGCCTGATCGGGCATCAGTGCCAGCTGAAACGCGTGCACCGCTACAATGCCGCAAGCCCAGGCAGACGACATACACGCCTCTGATATAGCAATCGACATCTTGAAAAAGTCTTGAGGATCCAGCTCATAGCCGCCCCAACGCTCTGGTTGCAGCGCTAAAAAGAAGCCTAATTCCTGCAGTTCGTCGACCGTGGCCTGAGCAACTTTGCGCTCAGACTTGGTCTGCGCTGCACGTTCGCGTATTTTCGGCTGCATTTCAATGATAGATTGCAACATGTTCGCTGCTATTTCTTTCTTTTTGGCATCATTCGCGGCCATGGAAATCTCCTGTTTGGGGCGCCATGCTCGATGCGTGACGCTACTTCGATCAGGTATGGTAAGGGAACTTTCACCGGATTACATCAGTCTGTCTTATACGCAATGCTTGGCGGGGAAGATCAGTAGGGCTACACTGGCCCGGCATCTACAACCCGCTAACAATATAAGAGGTTAATACGATGAAATTTTTAAAGTTCATCATCGGACTGATCGTCTTGGTGCTGGTCATTGGCGCGTTTTTGCCTTCCAGCACGACCTTTGAGCGATCAGTCACAATGAATGCACCACAGGATCTGGTGTACGAGTACGTTAATAGCATGCCACGGTTCAATGAATGGTCGCCATGGCACTCCATAGACCCCAATACAAAGTACACGTTTACCGGCCCAGAGTCTGGGGTGGGTCACAAAATGGCCTGGCAAAGCGATCATGAGAATGTGGGCAGTGGCTCGCAGGAAATCATCGAAGCCTCGCCACCCAATAAAGTAGTCACATTTCTCGATTTTGGCCCCATGGGCAACGCCAATGCAACCTTTACTCTCGACGTACTTGGCGATGGCACCAAAGTAGTCTGGTCGTTTTATGACGAGCATGGCTGGGCGATTCAAGACCGATATTTTGGCTTAATGACAGAGAAATTTGTTGGGCCAATGTATGAAGACGGGCTGAGCAAGTTCAAAACGGTTGCCGAGAAAGCCGCCGCAGACAAAACGGCGGCAACGCAGGCCATTCAAGCTGCGTTGCGGGCCAAGGCCGCTGAAATGGCTGAATCGATGGTAGACGCTGCTGCACAGAGCGACCCGGCTACCACCGATCTTTAGGGCTTAAGAGACTAGTCCAGCTGCTTTAGAGTGAGCTCTTCGCCACTCTTGGTCTTATGCACCTTGCATAAGGCTTTAATGCGTTCGTCGCCGGTGCGCAGCTTCAACCATACGCGCATATAGCGCCCTGCTTGGCTCATTTGCCAAAAACGCGCGTCGGAGCGATCAATCTGGTACTGCTCAGTCGCATGCTCAATACACTCATCTATCGCCCGGTTAGCGCGTTCACCGGCATTGGCCGCGTTAGAGGCCGCGCCGACTAATAGCGCTACCGCCAGTACACTGTTTCTTCTTCCAATCTGATGCAATTTCATAATCGTATCCTCATTGATATGCGTCAAGGTTGAGAATAGTGTGTGCAGTATTGATCGTATATAGCGTATACTGCATTGTGATGGTGCATATATGCACGCGACAGCAGACCACACAAACGAGGCTTCTCATGCAAAACCTGGACTGGAATGATCTGCGCTATTGCCTGGCCATTGTTGACGAAGGCTCTGTGACGGCGGCTGCAAAAAAACTGGGCGTAAACCACACAACAGTAAGCAGGCGCATCACCGCGCTGGAAACCCAGCTGGGCGCCCCTTTATTCGACCGTTCAAACTCGGGCTGGCTAATAACACCGTTGGGTGAATCCATTTTGCCCGAGGCCAGCCAAATGCGTGAATCGGCGCAGGCCATCAGCCGCATGGTCACCGCTGACAGAAAAGAACTGAGCGGCTTGATACGCGTTACAACGATTGACACTTTTATGCAGGGTGCCATTGGCCCGGGCCTAATGGAATTTACCCAGCAGTATCCTGATATTGATATTGAGTTGATACTGGGTGATGAAGTTCTGGATCTGGCCAGTCACGACGCCGACATCGCTTTTCGCGGCACCGATTCACCCCCACCGAATGTGGTAGGCACGCGTCTGGGCCACTTTGCTACCGGCGTTTACTGCACACCTGCAGTGTACGAACAGTATCAAAACGACCCTGGCTCTGTGTCAGCTATTTCATGGCGAGGTGATGGTAAAACCCTACCCGACTGGATGCCACAGTACTTCCCTGGCATGCACCTGCGTTACCGCGTTAGCTCCTTGAACGTGCTGTATGACTTGACCCGTCATGGCTATGGTATTGCGCAACTGCCGTGTGGACTGGGCGATGCTTCACATCGATTAATTCGCGTGCCCGACACACAAATTGGCAAAGGCCCAGGTCTTTGGGTGCTGTCTCACATAGATTTACGCACCACGGCGCGTATACGTATTTTCCGCGACTTTATGATTGAGGCGATTGAAAAACGCATGCCTTTGCTGGAAGGCAAACGAGAAGGTTATTGGAAAAGCCAACCTAGACAGATAGAAGATGATTTTACGGCCGCCATTGATATTCCTTGAGGCTGATTCGACCGTTCACCAAAGTAACACCGTCTTCGGCTAACTTTGCGGCTTGGCGATCAAACGCTGGGCCCTCTGGCACTGAGATACGACCTTGCGAGTTAATCACCCTAAACCACGGCAGACTGCTACCGGCTGGCAATTCGCGAAGACACCGACCAACCTGGCGAGCGCCATTTCCAATATCGGCAAGCTTTGCAATTTGACCGTAGGTAGCCACCTTGCCAGGCGGAATGCTGGCGATCACCTGCCATATGCGCTCACGACGCTCAATTGCGTCCATTAGCCTTAGCCTGTGAAGCTATTGCAAGCCGGCGGCTTGCAGAACCCAGTTATCACGTTTCGCTCGGCCCTTGAACGCCGACAGATTGTCGTCAATCCAGGCAAGATCTTTGAGCGTAAACATCGCAATTTGCTCAAACTGGTATATACCAAGATCATTGAGCATGGTTTCCAATTTTGGACCAATGCCCTTAATTCGTTTCAGGTTATCAACGCGTAGCGGCCGCTCAGTAAACAGCTTGGACTCGGTCGCAATACCGTCATCTTCGGGAATTTCCAGCTCTGCTTGCTGTGGTGTAGCAGGAACAGCGGACTCAGTCCGAGCGCGCGCTTGCTGGCAGTCTTGCAATGCGGCCTGCAATTCTTCAATCTTGCGCTTATGCTGCTCAAGCTCTTCGGTACTTTCAGGCAGCTGCTCTGCAGATGCCACAATCGGTGCTGACCTGGTTCGCAATGCATCCAGTTCTCGCTGCAAGTTATCTTTCGCTTGCAAGGCTGAATCTGTTTTCGATGTTTGACTTGCCAACAGCAACTCAACCGAGCGAATTTTCTTGTCTTTACTTTGCGCTGCAATGGTTAAGTCAGCATGCTCGCGCTGCAAGGCATCATACTGCTCCTGAAACTGATTCAGTTTTTCTTCAGTATCATGTATTTCGGTTTCCAAAATAGGCATGCGACCTTCAGAGGCAGCCTGGTTTTTCTCAAGGTCGGCAATCGTGCTTTGCAATTTACCAATTTCAGATTGCAGCAGCGGCGCCTGCTTTTGCCAGTAACGCCCTTCTTTCTCAATCACGATAATTCGCTGTTCCTTACCCGCCAGCGAATTGTTTAATTCTATAATTTCGGCGCGGCAAACTTCCAGCTCGTCCATTTGTTCAGCTGTTGCTTTTTCCAGCGTGATACAGCGCATACTCACCTGCGCGCGTTCCGCTTCCACCTCTTCAAACCGTGCTTTGGTGCGCCGGTATTCGCCTTCAGTATCGGTAAGCCGGCCATTTGCAACTCGCAAATCTTCTTGCAAAAACGCCTCACGCGTTCGCGCCGCACTGGACCTTAGCCACCAACCAAATGCCGCACCTAACAGTAATGCCAAGATAAGGCATACAACGATCTGCCCAATCAAATAAGTCATTGTTGTTCCTCCAACACCCGGAACTCGATACGCCTGTTATTCGCCCGTTGCGCTCGTGTATTGTTTTCATCAATTGGTTGCGTTTCTCCATAACCAACCACCGACAGTCGATTTGCGCTCACACCATTGCCGGTTAAATAAGCCATCACAGCTTTAGCACGTTGTTCACTGAGCCATTGATTGTAAGCATCATCACCATAGGAATCTGTATGGCCACCAATTTCAATTCGTGCACCACAACGCGTTGCAACATTGGCCAAACTGTCTAGCAAAGAATGGCTCTGCGAATTAACCGCCGCTTTCTCGTTTTCAAACAGAATTTTTTCGCTGGCGATCAAGCGGTTTAGTTCAGCCTGACAGCTTTGGTTATCCAGTTGCCCGGCAATCACTATATTGCTGAATAACTGCAAATCACCATGCTCTCGTTTCGCTGCCCCCAGTTTTTGCTCCAACTGGCTTCGCTTGGCCTGTTCAGCAACTCCACCGTTAATCCTAAGCCCACGCGCATCAACATCCAGAGTTCCACTAATAAGATCCGTCAGCATTCCCAAGCCACGCGGAGCAAGTGAAGTTGCAGCGGCAAATGCAACAGCGCCCACCTCAAGCCGGTTATTGATGGTCTTGTCAGGGAAGGCCAGCTTGGCTTGCTCAGCCAACCACGCTCGCTCTGCATTTGTGCTAACCGTGCCGCCCAGGTGAATACCGTCAGACCGTGAAGCAACTTTGAATCGGTATGGTAGTGCTTGTGTTAGCTGCGGTATTTCTACAGCCTCTGCTGGCGTTGACGACGTTACTTCCGGGCTTGGCTCAGCTTGAGGTTCGGACTCAGGTTGAGGCTCCGGCTCCGGCTCCGGCTCCGGCTCCGGTTCCGGTTCCGGGAGAGGTTCTGGCTGGGGAAGCGGTTTCGGTTCCGGCCTGGGCTCGGGGTTAGGCTCGGCTTGCTTGACCGGTTCGGATTCAGGCGGGCTCTGCTGTATTGGCGCAGGGGCAGGATCTGCCGCTACAAGTACCGCGGGCTGTTCACTCACTTCATTAACTGCTTCAGCCACAGCAAGCTCTGCAGTGCCTACTGCAGGTTCGGTACCATCACCAACCACAATCTCATTATTGACGCTGCGCACACCGTCAAGTTCCATGATCATAGACTCGGCCAGTACGCGGGCGGTGGCGTCTGTTGTCCGCCCGGTCAGGGTAACGTCGCGGCCATCGGCCGTAGCATTCACTTCCTCATAACCGGCATCGCGCAGCGACTGCTGGGTAGATAGTTGAATATTGTTCTGAATTTGCTGGCCATGATGTTCTACCGACCACCAGCACAACAGCGCAAACAGCACCAGGCCAATCAGTAGTATCAATGTTCTAGACATTTTTTCGCCCCAGTTTATTTGTGCAGATCATACCGCGCTCTATCGCGAGCTGAAACACCTTGTAATGGAGGCTGTGCCTATTGCGGTATTTTGACTATGCCAAACTGCTTTGTATTGACCCTAAGCCAGAGCACGTCCGGCACGCTTGCGTTCATGCTCCTTGAGCAACTTTTTCCGCAAACGAATAGAAACTGGTGTTATCTCAACCAATTCATCATCTTGAATAAACTCAATCGCCTGTTCAAGACTGAATTTAACCGGTGGCGTGAGGTTAATGTTTTCATCGGTGCCGGCTGCACGAACATTAGTCAGCTGTTTCGCTTTTGTGGGGTTCACAACCAGGTCGTTGCCACGGCTGTGCAAGCCCATGATCATGCCTTCATACACATCAACACCGGGTTGTATGTATAAGCGCCCCCGCTCCTGCAAGGTAAACAGCGCATAACCCAGCGTTTTACCGCTGACCATAGACACCAGCACACCATTTTGACGGCGAGCAACTGGCCCTTCTTTTAGTCGAGCGTAATGGTCAAACACATGGGTCATGATGCCACTGCCTGACGACATGGTTAGAAATTGTGAGCGAAAACCAATCAAGCCGCGCGCCGGCACAATAAATTCAAGCCGCACACGCCCTTTACCGTCGGGCTCCATATTCTTGAGCTCGGCACGCCTGGTGCCCAGTTCTTCCATAATCGCACCTTGGTGTTCGCTTTCACAATCAACCAACAGATGCTCATACGGCTCATGAATTTCACCGTCTACTTCTTTTTGAATCACTTCAGGTCTTGATACACCAAGCTCAAAACCTTCACGGCGCATGCTTTCAATCAACACGCCTAGATGCAGTTCACCACGACCTGACACTACAAACTTATCCGGCGTGTCGCCTTGCTCTACTCGTAAGGCAACGTTGTGCACCAATTCGCGTTCAAGGCGCTCTTTGATATTTCGACTGGTCACAAACTTGCCTTCTTTACCGGCAAACGGTGAATCGTTTACCTGAAACGTCATGCTAACCGTTGGCTCATCTACGCTCAGCGGTGGCATCGCCTCCACTGTGTCTGGCGCACACAAGGTATCGGAGATGTTCAGTCCTTCTATACCGGTAATGGAGATGATGTCGCCAGCCTCAGCCTGCTCCACTTCTTGACGCTCAAGACCACGATAGGTCATTACACTGAGCACACGGCCATTACGTGTTTTACCGTCGGCACCAATAATCACAGTTTGTTCGTTGCGACGAATAACACCGCGATTAACCCGTCCAACACCTATTACGCCTACGTAGCTGCTGTAATCCAATGCACTGATTTGCATTTGCAGCGGGCCGTCAATGCTTACGTCGGGAGCCGGCACCTGGTCGATAATCATTTCTAACAATGGCGTCATGTCTTCGGCCATCTGATCAACTTCCAGACCCGCTATACCTTCCAGGGCAGAGGCATACACTACTGGAAAATCCAGTTGCTCGTCACTAGCACCAAGCCGGTCGAACAGGTCAAACACCTGATCAATGACCCAATGCGGCCTGGCGCCGGGACGGTCAACCTTATTAACCACGACGATTGGCTTGAGGCCCTGGTCAAAGGCTTTTTGTGTAACAAAGCGAGTTTGCGGCATCGGGCCTTCTACCGCGTCTACCAACAGCAGCACGCAATCAACCATAGACAACACGCGCTCAACCTCGCCACCGAAATCGGCGTGACCGGGGGTATCAACGATATTAATTCGATGGTCGCGCCAGTTCAGCGCCGTATTCTTGGCCAGAATGGTAATTCCGCGCTCACGCTCCTGGTCGTTTGAATCCATGATGCGCTCAGCATCCATATTTTTGCGATCCAGGGTGCCAGATTGCGCCAAAAGCTTATCAACCAGGGTGGTTTTACCATGGTCAACGTGCGCGATAATCGCGATATTACGGAGATTTTCTTGATTCAAAACGGCTAGCCGGCAGTCGGGGGCGCGGCATTATACAGGAACGGCGCTGACTTAAAAGTTCACCACGTTGGTGCCTACCAGTAATTCGCGAAATTCGGTGGCTGGCACGGGGCGACTGTAGTAGAAACCCTGTGCCTGATAGCAACCTTTCTCGATAAGTTTGGACACTTGCTGCTTGGTTTCCACACCTTCGGCAATAACACCAAGCTGCAGGCTTTTAGCCAGTGCTATGACTGCGGCAATAATGGAATCTGCGTTGGGTGATATACCCAGGTCATTCACGAAGGATTTATCAATCTTAAGTCGATTCAGCGGGAAATTCTTCAAATTACCCAGTGAAGAATAGCCGGTACCAAAATCATCAATAGCTATCTCACAACCAAGCGCCTGCAAGCCCTTGAGGTTTTGAATAGCAAGCTGCTCAGAGCTGGCTATCGCGCTTTCGGTAATCTCTATCTCAAGCTGTTTGCCACTCACGCCGTATTTGCTGAGTACCGTGGCAACGCTGTCTACAAACTCTGGTTTCACCAGCTGCCGACGCGACACGTTCACAGACAGCACGCAATCCATAGGCGCTCGCGAGTTCCAGATAGCCATCTGCCGACAGGCGTTTTCCATCACCCAAGCGCCGATCTCTTCAATTTGCCCGGTACGCTCTGCCAAAGGAATAAATGCAGCGGGCGAAATCATGCCGTGTTGTTCATTGTCCCAACGCAGTAAAACCTCCGCGCCAATAATCTCACGACTGCGCATATCGTATTGCGGCTGGTAAGCCAGGAAGAATTCTTCACGCTCAATGGCCTTGCGCAACTGCACCTCGAGATTGAATTTCTTCATCGCGTTGTGCGTAAGCTTGGTCGTGTAGAAGCGGTAGGTATTCTTACCATCTTCTTTGGCCGAATACATGGCGGTATCGGCTTGTTTGATCAAAGCCTCAGATGTTTCACCATCTTCAGGAAATAAACTGATGCCCATGCTGCAAGTTACGGTGAATTCCTGATTTTCCAGCGTAAACGGTTTTTCGAACTCCTGAAGAATTCGCTCAGCAACCAGCTGGGCTTCCTCTGCTCGCTCCAGATGTTCAACCACCAAAGTGAATTCGTCGCCGCCAATTCGGGAAATTAATTCGCTTTTACGAAAGGTATTTTTAAGTCGTGCGGCTATTTCAAGCAATAAAGCATCACCAGCGGCATGACCCAATGTGTCGTTAATCGCCTTGAAATTATCAAGGTCCATAAAGAATACGGCACCAGAATTTTCAGTACGCTGGGTGCGCACAATTGCTGATTCCAGATGCGTATTAAACAAGTCCCGGTTGGGCAAACCTGTTAACTGATCATGCGTGGCGTAGTAAACAAGATGCTCTTGAGAACGCTTCAACTGCGAAATATCACGTATTAGCGCTAGATAGTGACTAATTTCGCCATCAGCATCTTGCACTGTGTCTACCGCTAACCACACTGGCAGATTATCTTGCTCACCTTCTTGCTCTACGTAAGCTTCGCCGCACCATGAGTGCGCGTAGTAAACGTTTTGCCAGATTTCAGCGGTTTTGGATTCGCCTTCGGCATCCAGAAAATCGATACCTTCTTCAATTTCTCTTTCTGACAAACCAACAATGCCTTCAAACGCCTTGTTGTAAAACATTGGCGCGTGCGATTTATCGAGTAACAGCATGCCTTCGCTTGACGATTCGAACAGACTCTTGATCAAACGGTCCTGGCGCAACAGATACTCATCGGCCGTTGTATTGCGAATAACAACACTCACCAGGTCGGGTGAATTATTAAGGTTTTGAATTCGTGCTTCAAAATACTGCTTGTTCTGATGAGCGTTTAGAACGAAGTGAATTGTTCTGGCTTGCTTTTCGTGTAGCGTATTCGACACGCTTTCCAGCAACCGCTCGCACGCTTGCTGCTCAAGAACTTGTTCAATGTTAAATTCGCCGGTCATAGGCTGGTGGGTAAGCAAGCCTAAATTACAGCTTTCCCTGACCGCGCCGTTTTTATCCATCACCAACACAGCGTCCATCATCGCAGCCATCAACAGGCTGGAGGCAGGTGCCGCAACAGGTGTTAGTGTGGGTATCGGACCGGCAACCGGCTGTGGGCTGTTAGCGGCCGGATCAGCTGTCCGCTCTTCGGCAATTTCCAGCGCTTTCTCTAGTGTGTGGCGCTCATTGTCAGACGCGCGATAATCAATACTCAGACCATTAATAAAATTCGCCCACAGCCCCAAATTACTGGGCACAGTATGCAGATTCAGGCCGGCGGCTCTGAGACGTGATTTAAGCGATGGGTGCATGAGCGCTTGGTCAGGTTCCTTTTGAAAGCGAGTACCAGATAACAATGCCTCAGGCGAAGTTATCCCGCTTCTATAAGGTTAGAGCACACTGCTGCCTGCCACCGATCAGGCAGACGAGCGGTACACTGCAATATTTTTGTGACCTGCGTCGCATAAATAACTGGCGTGCAGCCGGCTCATAAGACCCTGCTCGCAGTATAAATAATAGGTTTTTTCGACGGGTAAGGCTGAAAACCGACTGTTCAACTCATAGAAAGGGATGCACTGAATGTCTGCGCCTTGCAGCTGCAGTGGCCTGCTCATTTGTTCTTCAGGGTGGCGGATATCCAGCACTGTACTGTTTGCGGGCAAATCACTGACCACGGGTGGTTGATCGGCCTCTGCCTCAGGCTGATTTGTTTCACCCAATTCTTGCAGCTTCACGCATTCTGACGCAGCAATGGCCGCTTCAAGAACAGTGTCATCAAAATGGGCTTCCTGGCTTAGAACAGCGGGTAATTTGGCCCGTGTTTTCGGCCTGATTGATACGGCGCCGCAGTACTCCGGCACGTATTTCGAAAAGTCTTCTGTACCTATTTTTCGCGCAATATCGACAATGTCCATCTTGTCCATGAACGCCAGCGGCCGCAGCACCAGCATATCGCTGGCTTTATCAATCACGGCCAAATTCGGCATGGTTTGACTGCTCACCTGCGCAATTGCCTCACCCGTGACCAACGCTTTGACGCCGTGCTTCTTTGCCACGCGTTGCGCGGCTCGCAGCATCATTCGTTTCAGTATTATGCCGGTGTATCCCACCTCGGTACTGCGCTGAATCTCATTAACCACCTCTTCAAACGGCACACTGATGAATTTCAGGGGCTGTGAAGACGCGTATTGCATCCACAAATACGCCGCAATTTCCTGCACCGCTACCCGGTGCTCATCACCACCTAAACTGAAAAACAGGAAATGCACCTCAAGACCGCGGCGCATGGCAAGATAGCTGGCTACAGTTGAATCAAAGCCGCCCGACATCAACGCGAGCACCGGGTCAAGACTGCCCATTGGGAAACCGCCGGCACCGGCAATGCGCTGGCGCGTGACAAACATCTCTTCACGGCGTATATCCAGGCGAACGGTAACGTCGGGGTTTTTCAGCCTGACCTGAGCATTGTCTGCGTTTTCCAGCAGCCGCCCACCCAACTCGCGCTCTATTTCACCTGAACTAAAGCTATGCTCGCCAACCCTTCGGCAGCGCACAGCAAAGCTTTTGCCAGCCAACAATGGCAAGTACTCTTTGGCAACCGCGTCATAAATGGCGTCTATGTCACCCAGCGGGTATTCAAGTACTTCCAGAAAATAGGCAATGCCTGTGCATTGGCGAATTCGGTCCAGGCAGCGTTCTACGTCGTGCGCCGCTGGGTTTATCTCTATATCAAGCCTGTCCCATTTACCAACTACCTGGCAGCTTTGATCAAATGGCTTCAACAAAACGCGCAGATTACGCACCAATTGCTGACAAATACGGTTACGAACCGGTCTGCTCTTAATGGTGACTTCAGCCGAGTATTTAACGATCAGTTGCATGAGGAAATGGGATCAATTACACAATGAGAGTATACGTGACGAGCGCACTTGACCGGAACCGCAGCGATACTACCCTTATGTGCACCATTTTAATGCAGTCCGCACCAGTAAGGCGCACAAAAAATCACGGCAAGAGTAACTTCCTGAACTAGCGCTTTGAAAAATCAATGGTTTGTGGAATTATTACGACCCGATCAGCGTGGCATATTCCTTGCTAACTGACTTAGCAGGAATTTATCGAAAAATTCATTGTTAAACCCTCTGCGTGTCGCCAAAGCAGCGCCAGGCAGCTAATACCTTAACCGGAGACAAACTATGTCAGAGAAAACTCTGAAATTGATCAAAGACAACGATGTAACGTGGATAGACCTGCGCTTCACAGACACCAAAGGTAAAGAACAGCACGTTTCCATACCTTCTACAGAAGTAGACGCCGAATTTTTCGAAAAAGGCAAAATGTTCGACGGCTCATCCATCTCTGGCTAGAAAGGCCTTAACGAATCAGACATGGTATTGGTACCCGACGACAGCTCATCGGTTCTAGACCCGTTCACCGATGAAAACACCGTTAACCTGCGTTGCTCTGTGGCTGAGCCTTCAACCATGCAAGACTATGACCGTGACCCACGCTCATTGGCAACACGCGCGGAAGAATATTTGAAGTCTACCGGCATCGGCGACACAGCATTTTTTGGTCCTGAGCCAGAATTTTTCGTATTTGATGACGTTAAATGGAGCGCAGACATGTCTGGCGCCATGTACAAAATCAATTCTGAAGAAGCCGCATGGGCTTCAGGCGATTCATTTGCCGAGGGCAACATCGGTCACCGACCTGGTGTTAAAGGCGGCTACTTCCCTGTACCACCGGTCGATTCAGCGCATGATCTGCGTGCGGCAATGTGTGCAGCCATGACTCAAATGGGTCTTGAAGTGGAAGTACATCACCACGAAGTGGGTACAGCCTGCCAAAACGAAATTGGTGTTAAGTTCAGCACCCTGGTTCGCAAAGCAGACGAAGTACAAATTCTCAAGTACTGCGTACATAACGTTGCGCACGCCTACGGCAAAACGGCCACGTTTATGCCCAAGCCACTGGTTGGCGACAATGGCAGCGGCATGCACGTTCACATGTCGATCTCCAAAGGCGGAGACAACATTTTCTCTGGTGACGGATACGGCGGTTTGTCAGAAACTGCTTTGTACTACATTGGTGGCATCATCAAGCACTCGCGCGCGATCAACGCATTCGCGAATGCCTCTACCAACTCTTACAAGCGTCTGGTTCCAGGCTTTGAAGCGCCGGTTATTCTGGCCTACTCAGCACGTAACCGCTCTGCGTCAATTCGTATTCCTTTTGAGAGCAATCCAAAAGGCCGTCGCATTGAAGTGCGCTACCCTGACCCAACTGCAAACCCATACCTGGCATTCTCTGCCATGTTGATGGCTGGCCTTGACGGTATTCAGAACAAGATCAACCCGGGTGATGCAGCTGATAAAGATCTGTATGACCTGCCTGCCGAGCAACTGGAAGAGTACCCAACCGTGGCGTCAAGCCTGGAACAGGCTCTTGCAGCGCTTGATGCAGACCGCGGCTTCCTGACGGCCGGCAACGTGTTCACCGACGACATGATCGACGGCTACATCGCGCTTAAGTCTGAAGAAGTTGAAAAACTGAACATGACCACTCACCCGGTTGAGTTCGGCATGTACTACAGCTGCTAGTCAACAGCACTTTATCGCCCGAAAGGCGACGAAAAGCCCGCTTTTGCGGGCTTTTTTGTGCCTGAAACACGGTTTTACTGTATTTGGTTGCATACAGCGAACCAAGCCGTTTTACTCTACTCTAAGTAGTAGAACTGACTTGGAGCTCTGTTTTGCGCAATTGTTACTCACTTTTGATTCCTCTGCTTGGCTTGCTGCTGAGCCAATCAACCCTGGCCGAGATCTACAAAACCGTTGATAAAGACGGCAACGTTGTTTACACCGATCAGGCGCCACATGGTGATAAAAAGACCGAGAAAGTGAAGCTAAAGCCTTCCAACAGCGTACCGGCAATCCAAACGCCGGCCATCAAGTTAAGTCCGGAAGACCCCGATAAGCCGTTCAAGTACAAAACGCTGCGCATTGTGTCACCCGAGAACGACGGCGCTATAGAGCACGGGCCAGGCAATTTTTCAGTGACGGCTAAAATTCTGCCGCAGCTTCGCAACAGCGACAGAATTCAGCTGTTTATTGATGGCAAACCGCATGGAAAGCCTGGCAAATCCACTAGCTGGGCGTTGAAGAACGTATTTCGCGGCACGCACATGCTTCAGGTGAAAGTGCTTAGCTTAAACGGCAAAACCCTTAAAAAATCGAAAAAGTCTTCGGTTCACGTGTTTAGACCCTCAGTGGCGCACCCTGGAAATCGCGGCTAACAATCATTATCCAGGAAGCCCGGTTGGCATAACCCAAGGTCCTGACTCTCTTACACTCTTCCACTAAACCCATCATTGCACCATAATAGTGCATAAAAGCACTATTTGACTTGCTGCTGATCGCATCACGATTACGCTAAGTTATTGATTTTTATTCAGTAATATTTTAACCGCACTTTAGAAAAAGTTTTCAAGTCTGGTGCATTTCTTGCAATTACAGAATTAATCACCGAGCAAACTCTTATGTATTACACCTGAACCGATGAAAGCTGAACGCTTCTCGGCACAACTTCTGGAAAGCCTGAACGCCTCAATCATCGTATTAGACGATGAACTGGACGTTTTATTTCTCAACCATGCCGCCGAATCACTGCTGGAATGCAGCAACAAGCGCGCGGTGGGCTGCCCGCTGGCTGGCTTGTTTTTACCTGGCCTGCAGAAATTTGAAGATCTGGCCGACGACATAGTGTGCGAGTCACCATTTACGCAACGTTCAATCAAAATGGTTTTGGCCAGTGGCAAAGAAATCACCGTAGATCTTGCAGCTACTCACCTTGAGCCCGGTGCTGCCAACAAGCGCACAACCGACAGAGCCCGATATCTGCTGGAAATGCAGGGATTGGACCGCATTCTGAGAATTAGCCGTGAAGAAACGTTGCTTGCCTCGCAAACCACCTCGCGCTCCCTGATTCGCGGCCTGGCGCACGAGATAAAAAACCCGCTTGGCGGATTGCGAGGTGCGGCGCAACTACTGGCAAAGGAACTCAGCGACCCATCGCTTACTGATTACACCCAGGTGATCATCGAAGAAGCCGACAGGCTACGCAATCTGGTCGACAAAATGCTCGGGCCTAACAAGCTCTCGGAACGAGTTGCAATTAACGTGCACGAGGTGCTGGAGCGCGTGGCCAAACTTCTACTGGCAGAAAACCACCACCGAGTAGAGATTATTCGTGATTATGACCCCAGCATTCCGGATATTTTCGCCGACTTCGAACAGCTGATTCAAGCCGTACTCAACATCATGCGTAACGCAAAACAAGCTCTGGCTACGCTGGGGCCAGAGCATGACAGCAAAATCACATTGAAAACACGAATTGTTCGCCAATTCACGATCGGACGCTTACGCCATAAATTAGTTGTTAGGGTTGATATCATCGACAACGGCCCTGGTATTGATCAGGAGCTGCTGCATTCTGTTTTCTACCCTATGGTAAGCGGTAGGCCCGACGGCACAGGTCTTGGGCTTTCCATTTCCCAATCCATCTTGCATCAACATCAGGGATTAATTGAATCCGTTAGCAAACCGGGCAACACTTGCTTCTCATTATATATACCACTGGAACCTGTCAACGATGAATACGAGCACCCTCATTAACAAAGACAGCGAACTGGTTTGGGTAGTCGACGACGACAAGTCGATTCGCTGGGTGCTGGAGAAATCCTTGCAGGCCGATGGAATACAAACCGAAAGCTTCAGCGAAGGAACTACTATACTCCACCGCCTCTCACGCGAACGGCCTGCCGCTATCATTAGCGACATTCGTATGCCGGGTATTGACGGCCTTGAGCTTCTGGCAGAAATCAGCGCTGCTTATCCCGAATTACCCGTGATTATCACCACCGCGCATTCCGACCTGGAGAGCGCAGTAGCTTCATATAAAGGCGGCGCTTTCGAGTATTTACCAAAACCGTTTGACGTTGATGACGCTGTGGCCGTTACGCGTCGTGCTTTAGCACACAGTCGTGAGCAACGAAATTTTGTACCGGCAATACCCGACTATCAAGAAACCGAAATTAGTGGCGAAGCACCGGCCATGCAGGAAGTGTTTCGCGCTATTGGGCGCTTGTCACGCTCACACATGACGGTACTTATTAATGGCGAATCTGGCACAGGTAAAGAACTGGTTGCCCAGGCCTTACATAATCACAGCCCGCGCAGCACCCAACCATTTATTGCACTTAATATGGCAGCCATTCCAAAAGACCTGATGGAATCGGAATTGTTTGGCCATGAAAAAGGGGCTTTCACAGGTGCCACTGCGCAACGCGTCGGCCGTTTCGAACAGGCCAATGGCGGCACGCTGTTTCTAGATGAAATTGGCGACATGCCATCGGATACCCAAACGCGTTTATTGCGTGTGTTAGCCGACGGCCAGTTCTATCGTGTAGGCGGGCACACACCGGTAAGCGTGGACGTGCGCATAATTGCGGCTACGCATCAAAAGTTGGAGCAACTAGTCAGCGAGCGAAGTTTTCGCGAAGATCTGTTTCACCGCTTGAACGTCATACGCGTTCACTTGCCGCCCTTGCGTGAACGTCGCGAAGACATACCGAAGTTAATGAATCACTTTTTTCAACTCGCCGCTGAAGAACTCAATGTGGAACGCAAAGTGCTCACTACAGAGTGTGAGCAGGCGCTATGCAACCTGGCTTGGCAGGGTAATGTTCGCCAACTGGAAAACACTTGTCGGTGGCTGACAGTAATGGCCAGTGGTCGAGAAGTATTGCTAAGCGATTTACCCCCGGAATTAAAAACTGGGTCCAGTGAGGCCGACACAGAAAACGAACAATGGCCAAAACTGTTGCGACGTTGGGCCGACCAGCAGTTACAGTCTGGCAAGTCACAAATACTAGACCAGGCTGTGCCTGACTTTGAACGCGTAATGATTGAAGCCGCTTTGCATTACACCCAGGGCCGGCGCCGCGATGCTTCAGAGGTTTTAGGCTGGGGAAGAAATACGTTGACTCGAAAAATCAATGAGCTTGGCATGGACAGCGACGAACAATAAGTATGTTGAACATTGTTTTGTATGAGCCCGAAATTCCGCCTAACACCGGCAATATAATTCGCCTGTGCGCAAATACCGGCTTCCACCTGCATTTGATTGAACCACTGGGCTTTGACTGGGACGACAAACGCCTACGCCGCGCGGGGCTGGACTACAGCGAATTTGCTGAAGTTAGGCGACACGCTAATTGGCAAGCTTTTACTGCGGAACTTGGTGCGCAGCAAAGAGTATTTGCGGTGAGTACAAAAGGCACTACGAACTACTGCGAAGTAAGTTACCAGGCAGGCGACGTATTGTTATTTGGGCCGGAAACTCGCGGATTACCCGCGAGCATTCTAGACGCCACGCCAAAAGAGCAATGCGTGCGAATACCTATGAAGGCAAACAGCCGAAGTTTGAATTTGTCGAACAGTGTGGCGGTACTGGCCTACGAGGCCTGGCGCCAACTGGGTTTCAATCAGGAAACCCAGTCTTAAGACCTGAGCAGATTTAGTGCGCGGTGTTTCCGTCGCCGTTTGCTTCGGCTTCCTGACGCGCCTTTTCCATCGCCTGTTGATAGAAGGCATCAAAATTAATTGGCGATAACATCACAGCCGGGAAGCTGCCGCGGGTAACCACACTGTCGATGGCTTCACGCGCATACGGAAACAAAATGCCAGGACAAACGCTGCCCAACACCTGGTGCAGGTTGTCACCAAAGTTTGCGCACATAAACACACCAGATTGCTGAATTTCAGCAACGTAGGCTGTGGTTTCGTCCTGGGTTGCTGTTAGCGTAATACGCAGCGACACTTCAAAGTGCTCGTCATCAAGACGATTGCTGCTGGTATTCAGATCAAGATTCATTTTGGGCTGCCAGTTCGCAGTACCAGTGAATACTTCGGCGCCATTGGGCACTTCAAAGCTCAAGTCTTTGACGTAAATACGCTTTAAGGCAAATTGTTGCTCTGTGCCTGCTTGCGCTTGTGCGGCGGCCTCTGGAGTTTGCTCGTCAGCCATGTTTAATATTCTCCGATGGAAGTAGTGTTTAATTTACAGGGTATAAATAGGAATCAAGTTTGCCACTGTCGTGCAAACCGTACAGTTCGTCACAGCCGCCAATATGCGTGTCGCCAATCCAGATTTGCGGCACGGTATTGCGCCCGCTCTCCTGGGCCATTTGTTGGCGCAGCTGAGGTTGTGCGTCTACCGCAATGTCTTCATAAGCCAGCTTGTGGTGTTCAAACAAGCGCCGCGCGGCCACACAAAACGGGCAAAATTGGGTGCTGTACATACGAATAGGGGCATGTTCGGTTTTGTCGTTCATCAGGCTTTTACGACCGGCATCTGCGAAGACTGCCATTCAGCCATGCCGCCACTAAGCTTTGAGACATTTTCAAAGCCCGATGCTTTCAGTATTTTGCTCACCATGCCGGCGTGCTGGCCAAAACGGCACACCACAATCACAGGCTTTTGCTTATGCTTTTCTATTTGGGTGAGCTGCGCAGACACCTTGGCGTGCGGAATGTTAAGCGCACCCACAATGTGGCCTTCCGAGTAATCTTTGCTGTCTCGAACGTCCAGCACCAGACCCTCTTCATTATTCACCAGGGCGGTAAGTTCCGAAGGCGACAATGACGCACCACCCCGGCGGGTTTCATGCATTACCAGCATGAACACGAATGCCATCATGATGGAAACCATCAACCATTCCTGGCTGACAAACTGTAAGAACTCGGCCATTGTTTTCCTGAATTGTAACGGAGGGTCAATTCCCACCGGGTCAAAGGGCGGCCAATTATACAGACAATGCCCTATGCTTTAAAATCTACGTTCACCCAATAAAGTCCTAAACCATGCCCGAACAAAAGATACCCACCGTACTGATCATTCTTGATGGCTGGGGCCACCGCACAGACACCGACCATAACGCCATTTACAGCGCTAATACGCCGGTTTGGGACGATCTTTGGAGCAATGCCCCGCACACGCTGATTTCAGGCTCAGGCATGGACGTTGGCCTGCCAGACGGTCAAATGGGTAATTCGGAAGTGGGCCATATCAGCCTGGGCTCTGGCCGAATCGTGTATCAGGCCATCTCGCGCATTGATAAAAGCATCTCAGACGGTGATTTTCAGGAAAATCCGGCGTATTGCGAAGCAATTGATGCAGCAGTAGCCGCCGGCAAAACCGTGCATATTTTCGGCTTATTATCACCCGGCGGTGTACACAGCCACGAAGACCATATGGCCGCCATGATCGACATGGCCGCCGCACGGGGTGCCGAGAACATTCAATTGCATGGCTTTCTGGATGGGCGAGATACGCCACCACGCAGCGCCAAGGCCTCTATTGAGAAAATAGAGGCCTGTTTTGCAAAAGCAGGCAAGGGCTGCATAGCCTCATTGGTGGGTCGTTATTACGCCATGGACCGCGACAACCGCTGGGACAGAGTGCAACAAGCCTACAACATGCTCACCCAGGGCAGCGCTGAATACCATGCCGAATCAGCCGCTGATGCCTTGGAGCACGCTTACGCCCGCGACGAAAACGACGAATTCGTGAAACCCAGCTGGATTGGCAATGCCACGCCGGTAAGTGATGGCGACGCCGTATTGTTTATGAACTTCCGCGCCGACCGCGCCCGCGAAATTACCCGCGCCTTTAGCGAACCCGGCTTTAAGGAATTTGAGCGCAGTGCGGTTCCTGAATTAACGGCTTTTGTGCAAACCACTGAATACTCGGCAGACTTCGATCTGCCGTGTGCGTACCCGCCCGAGAAAATCAAAAACAGCTTTCCGGAATACCTGCAGAACCTGGGTAAAACCCAACTTCGAATTGCCGAGACTGAAAAGTACGCACACGTAACGTTCTTCTTCAGTGGCGGACGCGAAGATTTGTATGAAGGCGAAAACCGCGAGCTGATTAAATCACCTGACGTGGCCACTTACGACTTGCAGCCAGAGATGAGCGCACCTGAACTGACCGAAAAACTGGTAACAGCAATTAAAAGCGGCGACTACGACGCGATTATTTGTAATTACGCCAACGGCGACATGGTTGGTCATACTGGCGTGTTTGACGCCGCAGTTAAAGCAGTAGAAGCACTGGACAGCTGCATAGAACAAGTAGCCCAAGCGGTGAAAGAGGTTGGCGGCCATTGCCTGATTACGGCCGACCACGGCAACTGCGAACAGATGAGTGACCCAAGCACCGGCCAGGCACACACTGCGCACACTACTGAGTTAGTGCCACTGGTTTACGTGGGGAATAGCAAGGTGAACTTCATCAATGAAACACCGGGTAAGCTCAGTGACGTTGCTCCCTGCTTGCTTGAATTAATGCAACTGCAAGCTCCGGCAGAAATGACCGGAAAATCTTTGTTAAGCATTCAGCGATAAGCCACACCCGATAGTACAATGGCCGCCATGCGGTCACCGTACTTAATTCTGCCCATTCGAACCCTGCTCACAGCCCTGTTGCTGAGCGGATACCTTGCATGCGCGTACGGCGACGACATAGAAGACACCTCTGAGAAAATCTCGGTGTTGCAGCAGTCTATTGATGCATTACGCGATCGCATTGACGGCTTTACCGGCAAACAGGAAGCACTTAAAAAAGACGTACGCGAAGCCGAACAAAAAATAGTCGCCGGTCTTGGCAGAGTGCGCGAGGTTCGTGAGCGCCGCGCTGAACTAGACGCCCAGATAGCGCAATCCAAACAACGCCAAAGCGCACTTGAAACACAGCGCGACCAACAACAACAGGCCATAAAAGCCGCACTGGTAGACGCCTACAAACAGGGCAAGCAAAACCGCGTTAAATTAATTCTGAACCAGCAAGACCCTGCCGAGGTCGAACGTTTACTGAAGTACTACGAATACATTAACAAAGCGCGGCAGAAAAAAATTGACGCGTATTTGGCAACACTACAAGGCATTGTTGAGAGCAAGGTTATTCAGGAAAAGGCCTATGAGAAAATAGCCGCACAGGCCGAGGTATTGCAAAGCGAATTAACCCAGCTGGAAAGCGCGCAAGAAGAGCGCAAAGTGGCCATAAGCGAGCTTAGCAAACGCATAGGCAGCGACGCTGACAAGCTGGCCAATCAAGAGCTTGAGCGCAACCGCTTGCAAAGCCTGCTGAATGAAATTGAACGCGAGGTAGCTGACATTCAGCTGCCCTCTTATGAAGGCTTGCCGTTTGCAGACCAAAAAGGCCGCATGGCATGGCCGGTAGACGGCAAAGCGCTGAATAAATTTGGCAAGCGCAAGCCAGACAGCCGGGTGCGCTGGCAAGGCCTGTTGATGGCGGCTAATGAAGGTGACGATATACGCGCTATTCACGACGGGCGCGTGGTGTATGCTGACTGGTTCGCCGGTCAGGGTTTAATGCTGTTAATTGATCACGGAGAGCGTTTTATGAGCCTGTATGCTCACAATTCGACCATTTTGAAGCAAACCGGTGAGCTAGTCAGCGCTGGCGAGGCCATTGCCACCGTAGGCAACAGCGGCGGCCAGTCTGAAACCGGCTTGTACTTCGAAATTCGCAGCAAAGGCAAACCCGTTGATCCGGCCAATTGGTGCCGCTAATGGACGCCTTTGATATCATCGTATTTACTGAATGTATATGGATAAAATTATGCTGAGCCAAAAAAACAGGCTTCTCAAAGTAGTGTTAATGAGCGGACTGCTGGCCAATGGTATGGCGTGGGCGCAAGATGAAGCTACCGCCGAAGAAACTGCAGAAGCCGCCGCCAAAGAAGCGCAAAAAGCCGCCGCCGAACTGCTGCCGCTTGAAGACCTGCAAACATTCACCAATGTGTTCGGCCAAATACGCGCCAAATACGTTGACGAAATAGACGACCGTACTCTGCTAAGAAATGCCATCAAGGGCATGTTAGAAGGCCTTGACCCACATTCAACCTACCTGGACCGCGACTCGTTCAGCGAACTGCAAGAACACACCAGTGGTGAGTTTGGCGGCCTGGGCATGGAAGTAGGTATGGAAGATGGCTTTGTAAAAGTCATAGCACCAATTGATGACACACCTGCAGAAAAGGCCGGCGTGATGTCTGGCGACCTGATTATCAAACTCGACCAGCAAGCCGTGAAAGGCTTAACCCTGCAGGAAGCTGTGAACCTGATGCGCGGCGTGCCGGGTTCAGAAATTGAGCTGACCGTAGTGCGTGAAGGTGGGCCACCCTTTTTACTCACCCTCAAACGCGACATTATTGCAGTGAAGTCTGTACGTACGCGCATGTTGGAACCGGATTACGGCTACTTACGTATTTCCCAGTTTCAGGCCAACACCGGCCCTGGCGCTTTGAAAGCCATCAAAAAATTGCGTGAAAAAAATCCTGGGCTTAAAGGTTTGATTCTTGATCTTCGAAACAACCCGGGTGGCGTGCTGCAAGCCGCAGTAGACATCTCGGATTTATTTGTTGATGACGGCACTATTGTTTATACAGAAGGCCGCGCCAAAGAAGTTGAAACTCGTTTCTCATCAACCACCGGTGACCAAACCGACGGCTTACCTTTGGTTGTGTTGGTGAACGGCGGCTCAGCCTCGGCGTCTGAAATTGTAGCCGGTGCCTTGCAAGATCATCGCCGCGCGGTGATTGTAGGCACCAAAACTTTCGGCAAGGGTTCCGTACAAAGCGTTTTGCCATTGTCTGAAGAACACGGCATGAAGTTAACCACAGCGTTGTATTTCACACCGAATGGCCGGTCTATCCAGGCTCAAGGCATTGAGCCAGACATTGT
This sequence comes from Pseudomonadales bacterium, assembly GCA_045105115.1. Taxonomy (GTDB): domain Bacteria; phylum Pseudomonadota; class Gammaproteobacteria; order Pseudomonadales; family JAUIET01; genus JAUIET01. The sequence continues at coordinate 97,600 of JBGCDE010000056.1, forward strand.
GGTTAAGCCTGCCAAAGTCACCGAGTTAAAACCCAATATTTTGAGCATACGTGAAGCGGATCTTAATCGCCGTTTGGATAACGCAAATGGCGACGCCGATGCCACACCAGCAGAGCAAGAGGAAGAAGCACCACTGATCACGCGTGATAATCAATTGGCTGAAGCGCTGAACATGCTGAAGAGCATTAGTCTTTTGAATAAGCCGAAGCAGACAATAAATACCGAGGCCGTCAAGGATATGGCAGCCTCTGACTCGGGCGTGTAAACACTGCCTTTTATCTTACAAGGACGAACCGGATTTAACCCCAATGTTACAGATCAAGCGGCCACGGGCATACGGACATGCCCCTGGTCTTCAACTTAAAAGTCTCAGCTTTTCGCTGACCTCTTCCCTAGCCTGCGTACTAACATTCGTGATAAGCGTTATGCCGCTCGCAAGTCAGGCACAAGAACCAGACGCCCCAGCCATTGTGTTGATCATCGATGATATCGGTAACAACCAGGAGGCGAGTCTGCGCACAGTAAAACTGCACGGTGAGTTAACCCTGGGCATTTTGCCGCACACGCCCTATGCCGGACGTATTGCCAAGCTGGCAACCGACGCTGGCAAAGAAGTGATTGTTCATGTGCCCATGAGCAGCATACACGGTGTGAATACTGGGCCTGGCGGGCTTAACGAACTACAAAGTGAACAGAATTTTGTAGAAGTGCTAACGGGCAACCTGGGTGCCGTGCCTTACGCTCGTGGTGTAAACAACCACATGGGCAGTTCACTGACCCAAAACAACGGCATGATGCAGCTTTTAATGTCAGTGATTGCCGAGCGCGAACTGTATTTCATAGACAGCCGCACTTCTGCAAAAACGGTGGCTGCCACCATGGCCGGCCGACACAACATCAAACATCTGAGCCGCGATATATTTTTAGATAACACCCCCACTATTGATCACATACATGGCCAATTTCAGAGATTGTTACGCGTAGCTCGCAAACACGGCGTTGCAGTGGCCATAGGCCACCCGCACATGGCCACTTTGGACTACCTGGAGAGCGTATTGCCCACTTTGGAGGCCTTGGAAAACGTTCGCCTGATAAGCGGTAGCAAAGCCATAGATTTACGCTATCCAGCCCTTGATATGGCAGACCAGCGGCTTGCCGAGCCCTTAGCCATTCGATAGTATTTACCTGCGAGTTGCGCTACCCGAGGCCAACTTTCTTTGCTGTGGTGTTTACCGCTGTAAGGAAAGGTCGAGTAGTTAAGCAAGATCAACGGAGAGTCTATGATTTCATCATCTCAAACACTGTCGAATAATCGTGCCGGCGAACTGGGTGGGGTTCCAGAACGCAGCGAACGTATTCTTAGCGATAACGACGAGTGGTTTTTCCATACCCGTGAGGGTGCCGTGGAAGGCCCGTTTGAGAGCCGTAATCAGGCCGGCAAAGCAGTAGGGGAATTCCTTGAGTTTCTGTCGCTGGCCACACCTCGAATGCCAATCTAGCAATAAAGCAACTGCACTTAAAAAGGATCAAGACCAATAGCTTAAGCAGGTGCAGTAATGAAATTAAATCGCGAGGGCGAGCTGGGCAATGTACCCATCCGCTCTGACCGCTTCTTCAGTGCGGATTCCGCCTGGTATTTCTCAACCAGAGAAGGCACTGCCATAGGGCCTTATGAAAGCAAGCGGCACGCCAGCCGTGGCTTGAATGATTTTCTGGAATTTCTGGGGCTTGCCAAGCCAAGAATTCTGGCGGCATTCTTTCGCTCATTAGCTGGTAGTTCGCTTCCACCTACCTTTTAGCAAAACAGGGGGAGCCTGTATTTCGCGGCTTCCAAACTCCAATAGTTCGCACCCAATTGTTGCAGTGCTTTCGGGCCATGGTGCATTTGTAGGATTCTAATCATTTCTAACAGTTCTAAGTGCTTGATTTCTAGCTCCAAACCTTGGCTGGCACCAATTTTGCTGTAACCACCAAACTACTATCTGTACTACACCTCGATCTCGCAGGGTTAGTGCTTGGTAGTGGTTAGAACAACATGAATTTTTGAGTAAAGATGCTCATCGATTGTAAATCGATGGGCATTTTTTTTGGTATGAAAAAATGTTCGCCCAGGCTTCTCAACAATTCCAC
>JBGCDE010000057.1:0-4364 GCA_045105115.1 Pseudomonadales bacterium
TGAACGCAATCAACAAGAACAACGTTGAACGCCTTGGCCTTGCCTGGGAACACAACATGGCCTCAATGCGTGGTCTGGAGGCAACACCTATTGTTATTGATGGTGTGATGTATGTCAGCAGCACCTGGTCGCGCGTATCAGCGCTGAATGCAAAAACCGGGAAGCTGCTGTGGACATATGATCCGCAGGTGCCACGTTCATGGGCTGGCAAAGTATGCTGCGATATTGTGAACCGTGGTGTTGCGGTTGCGGCAGGCATGGTGGTGTTTGGCACACTTGATGGACGCTTGATTGCGTTAAATGCTGACGATGGCAAAGCCACATGGGAAGTCGACACCTTGCCAGACAAAGAGCAGTGGTATTCCATTACGGGCGCACCACGCATAGTAGGCAACCGTGTGTTTATTGGGAATGGCGGCGCCGAGTATTCTGTACGCGGTTACGTGTCGGCTTACGATCTGCAAAAAGGCAGTTTGTTATGGCGGTTTTATACAGTACCCGACAGCGTTGAAGGGCCGTTCGAAAATTCTGCCTTGGAAAAAGCAGCCACCACCTGGAGCAAAGACAGCAGCCTCAGCGGAGCAGGTGGTACAGTATGGGACTCGATGGCCTTTGATCCCGATCTGAATCTTCTGTATGTGGGTACCGGCAATGGCTCGCCCTGGCCGAAATACAAACGCAGCCCAGGCGGCGGCGACAATTTGTTTCTGGCGTCAATATTGGCGCTCAAACCGGAAACTGGTGAACTGGTTTGGCACTATCAAACTACGCCCGGAGAGACTTGGGATTTCACCGCTACCCAGCACATGATTCTCGCTGACTTGGAAATTCTGGGTCAAACTCGTAAAGTGCTGATGCAGGCACCAAAAAACGGTTTCTTCTATGTGCTTGACCGCCAATCAGGCGAGCTGTTATCCGCGCAAAATTACGTGCATGTTAATTGGGCCAGTCACATAGATATGACCACCGGAAAGCCTGTTGAAACGGGCCTGGCAGATTACGAAAAGCAGGACCGCTACGTTTTCCCTTCACCCGCTGGCGCTCACAATTGGCAACCCATGTCGTTCAGCCCTAACACCGGCTTAGTGTATTTCACCGCGCGCGACATCGGCTGGGTGCACAGCATGGCGGAAGACAAATGGTTTACCTACGGCGAAGACAATCTGCAAGCGCTTATCGGTAAACAGTCTGTACCGAAGACTAGTGGTTACCTGAAAGCCTGGAACCCGCAGCAACAACGCCTGGAGTGGGAGATAGCGATACCAAACATCTGGAACGGTGGCGTTCTCTCTACTGACGGCGGTCTGGTGGCTTTCGGCACAGCCATGGGTGACTTGCAGTTGGTAGACGCGCGTTCCGGTACCTTGCTAAAAACGATTGAAACCGGAACAGGAATTATCGCACCACCCATAAGTTACGCCATAGACGAAGAACAATACATAGCTGTACTTGCTGGTTGGGGTGGCCCCGCGTTCAATACACTGCAAGGAAACGAAGCTTTGCTTGAATACGAAAACCGTGGCCGTCTAATGGTATTTAAACTTGATGGCAAAGCCGTTGACTTACCACCCGCACTCGCGCCGAGAGGAGCGTTTCCTGAGCCACCAACCATCAACGCCCGCGCAGAAGTGATAGAGCAAGGGCGACAACTCTATGTATTGCATTGCGGTGCCTGTCATGGCGTTTACGAAAGTATTCCAATGCTGCCCGATTTACGCCGTATGAACAATGCGACTCATCAGCTTTTCGATAACATCGTACTAGATGGCATTTACCAGGCTAAAGGCATGCCATCGTTTTCTGATGTCTTAAGTAAAGACGATAGCTTTGCTATTCGAGCGCATATTATTGAACGCACCGAGAAGGCACGGAGTCTGCCAGTTACGCCAACAGCAAATTAAGAAGAGTGGCCAAATATAGGTAGCACTTTAGGGTCACCGCGTTTCATGAATACGCGATTACGTCCGAGTGACTTAGCCTGATACAGTGCTTCATCAGCGCTCTTTACCAGATTAGTGTCGAGCTCGGTCGTACCGGGAAAGCAAGTGGCCACGCCTATGCTCGCAGTAATTACTTTGGCGCACTCGGAAACATCGCTTCGAATACTTAATTTTTCAATAATGATCCTTAAGCGCTCCGCCACCTGAACAGCCGCTTCTGAGTCGGTGTCGTTCAGCACTGCGCAAAACTCCTCACCACCATAACGAGCAAGGAAATCACATGGTCTGTATAGACTTTGCGCCATGGCCTGCGCCAACGCTCTGAGAACATCGTCACCCGCAGGGTGGCCATAGTTGTCATTAAAGGGTTTGAAGTAGTCCACATCAATCATTAGCACAGACAACGGACTTTTTGCGCGCTGACACTGGCGCCAACCTTCCTGCAGCTTGGTTTCAAGAAGACGACGGTTGGCAATTCCAGTAAGCGCATCTTTTTCAGACAGCTCAGACAGCGTCTCGTTCTTCTGCAGCAGATCTTGATTCTGTTCCTGGATATGCTCTAGCAGTAAATTGAATTGCGTGAATACAGTATCAAGTTCATCACCTTCTGTACTCTGCAAGCGGCGGGCGTAATCACCAGTAGCTACTATGCTCTGCATAGTTTTCTTCGCTTCCACCAGGCGTCTTAGCACAGTGCGCGAAAATATTAGGGCCAGAAGAATCAATACAACTGCAGACGACGCGAAACCCACTAAGACAGAAATGGATAGCACGCTTTCAGAAAAACTACGTGCATCTGCTTTTTGTTTCACCAGAAACATTTCGTGGTGCTCGCTGTCGTTTAGCAACCAATAAAGCTGATCGTTCTTGTCACGCGGCAGTCGCTCGTCACCAGTGGCTTTCATTCTACTAAGTAGATTGGCATTCTCAGTGGCGTTTTCAGTATCTGATAGGGGAACAACCTCGAGCTTGGTCTGTAAGTTATTGCCAAGCTGTTCAAAGAACTCATTATCCAGAAGTCGAAATAAGATGAGCGTTCCACGCGGCGCCGGGTAAGGAGGATTGCTGGTCACAATGTGGCTAGCGGAATACATCATCGGCCCCAGGTTTTCTATTGTCACGCCTGCGCTGATGAATTCATCGTCAACGCGACCATCTTCAAGAAATGACAAGGCAACTCTGATTTTCGGCAACGAGAATTCTTCGCCTGCGTTAAGCCGATCTCTGATTTTTTCATTGAAATATGAGAATTTGACCGGACCGCTTGCTGACACAAATATGGCCCCATCAACCTCTAAAACATCTAAGGAATAGTCCGTAAAGTTGACGTCTACAAATTTTCGGTGGCTTTCATCCGCAGGGTCTGAAAGTATAAACTCGTAGGTTTCATCCCAGGCTGAATTATCTGCCCCGCGTAAAGCCATCTCGTCCTGCATTTGTTGGATAGCTTGGCGAACGCGTTCTATCCCTTTGGCGTCTGCCACGGCTTCCTGAGCCATTTGTGTCGGAATTTCGATATAGTGACGGATCAAGAGTTGTCCGACGAAAGACATAGCCAGGCCAATAGCCAGGATACTAATCAATTGGATTTTAAGACTGATTTTCACTGAGTGTGTAGCGAAGATGGCGAGGCCTAGCCCCTTAGAGAGGCTATCGGCAGTTGCTGTTAGATCTTTAGCGGAACTGGCATAGCAAGGGTTCAGATGTGCGCCGCGACTTGTGCTGCGCCATAAATTATTAATCCAACAGCAGCCGCTAACATGACCCAGCCTGGGTGGCGACCTCGCGTGCCCCAGAAATTTCCTATGGCGCCAAAGCCAAACAACAGACCTGCGAAAACGGCGATAGTCAGCACAATGTATTCGTTCGAATATAGTGGTGTTGCAATAAGCGCCAGACCACCCAGAAACCAAAACACAGTACTGAAATGTAATAGCAATGGAATAAGCCGACGCAAACTTCCCGCAAGCTTCATTTCAGCGAGAATTGGGCCTATCATTTTTTTCTGTAGTATCACGCCATGTACCACGGCAACCATGCAACCAATACTTCCAGCAGCAATAAAAACCCAATCTGTCTTACTCACTAAATCTCCATTCTTAATATGCCAGTTCGATTCAAATATTACGCCCGGACAAACCGCTTATCAAAAGCGGATAGCTTGCTTTTCTGCAGATTCGATTGCGTTAAATGCAGAATCAAACAACAGGGGCTATTGCGCAAATACCGCAGACAAGCGCTGGGTTAAATCCTTTAAGCCCTTTCCCCTATTACTGATTTTCCAGACCAGAAAGGTCTCAAGAGTTGGGTCTTCTGGTAAAGCCAGTGGTATTAGCTCTCCACTATCCAGTTGCCCCTGTATACGTTCTCGCGGTAGATTGCCTATGCCGATGCCGGCCAAAATCGCTTCAACTTTTTGATCGA
>JBGCDE010000058.1:0-56796 GCA_045105115.1 Pseudomonadales bacterium
GCACGCTCGATCGCAATACTCATTGTGGACTGCGCTTGCCCATCTTTTCTTGTTAGCTCCAATAATTCACGACAGGCTTCCTCTAATTTTTTCTGATCTGCACTGCTACTGCAACGAAGAGCATCATGTCGCACATACACACCATCACGCTCACTTAAAATTTGCCTTGCGGGTTGATTGGCGGAGAGTACTTCAAGGTTCGCATTAACGATTACCGAGGCGATATCCATAGAGCCAAGCAAGTCTTCGTAAAATGCTTCAATAAAGCTGTTGTGCGTATAGGCACTATAGAGTTGCAAAGCCTTGTCCATCAAAGGGACGATACTTTCAAGACGTGCTCTATCACTTTTCGAAAACGAAGGTTCATCGCCTAAGCGAACCAATCGCATCCTGAGCCGAAGATGGCTCGGCTTGTCAAACACGTCAAAGCCAATAAGGTCGGTCACACCGTAGGTGTTCAGGTATTCGTTAAAGTCCAGAGCGTTGAGCTCAGCGCGCGTAATACGGTCAAAGAGAGTGAATACGGTCTTCTCGGGTAATTCTGCAAAAGGGGAATCGCGATAGGCTTTGGTTCGAAAATCTTTTAATGCTCCCGAGCCTGCGTCTGACTCAGAGTAAAGGTATACCGTAAGCCCAGGATCAGACGACTGCGGTCGGCGCAACACCAGGGTTGCGCTGGATACCTGCATATACTCTTCAAGAGATTTGAGCAGGGTTTTCCAGGGTGGTTTTTCAAGCACGCCCTCATAGATTACCTGACTTAGAGGGTGCGCCATTTCAATTACAGACACATTTTACTCGTTAGTTTCAGTTTTTCGAGTCACCATATTCAAGCGTCTAATTCATGCCGCGAAAGCTTACCGGCATGCTCTCGAGTAATATAGTTTTCGCGCTCTAGCCAACGAATAGACTCAATTAACGACTCTTCGAACGGTCGAAATCGAATTTTTAGATCTTTTTCAGTCTGTTTGTTATCCATCTTCACCCATTTCGTTGCGTAGACCATCGCCTCGTACGTAATTGGCGATTTGCTATCCATTATTGGTTTCAGCGCGTCCAGTGTTCGGCCCAGCATACGCATGGCCGCACCGGGAATCGGTAGCATTAAAAGATCGCGACCGGTTAATCGTTCCAGCGTGCTGTATAGGTCCTTCCAACTCACGTAATGACCACCGAGCATATAACGGCCTGGCTTAAGCCGTTTGCTGAGCAATGCGGTATGCGCTAGTGCAATATCTTTTACATCCACGTATTGATTACCGCTGGGCATATCCAGACCGAGCCCAAACAAATTGGCGATAAGACCTGCGTGTGGTTCTGTCAGGCCTGGATCGTCCCCTCCAATCACGCTGGCCGGATAGGTAATGTGTAAAGGTGCGCCGTCCTTCTGCAATTGTCTCGCGTATTTCTCGCAATCTACTTTCGAGCGGCCATAAGCATTCTGCGCCGTACCCGGTGGAGATTTATGGCTTAGCACCTTTGCTTTCGGATCGTACAATGCAGTCACACTGGAAACATGAATTATCTTTTTGCAGCCTAGCTCGACTGCCTGGCCTAAAACATTTTCAGCTGCTGCCAGGTTAGTCTTATAAACGCTGTCAGCATCGTCTTTGCTGGTAGATACCATTGCGGCCATGTGAATCACTGCATCACAGCCACGCATGGCTTTTCGAACATCGTTTGCACTTTCTATATCACCTACAGCGATCGAGCGCACTTTGCTGCCAAACAAGTTCTTTGCCTTGTGCTTGTTTCGCACGAATAATTTTACGCTGTGACCCGCGTTCAACAGTGCAAAGCAAGTGTGTGAACCTATAAAGCCAGTGCCACCAGTAACAAATACACGCATAGTCTTACCCATTCCGAAGTTGCGTTAGCAGGATTAATTATTATTCACTCCTATTGCAGAAGAGACTGCGTAATTAGAGTGTTTAGTCTATTTCAAACAACTATAGTGGTGCAAAGTTGGAGAAGTATATGGCAGTAAATAAGTTTGTTGCATCAGAAGAATCAACTTTTTCTGCATACCCCTCATCCCGATTTGTGTACACCGCTCTGGAGCCTTTGCGCCTCCCGATGGAATTGATCGCTAATCATTGGACTTCCCGGCTACAAAGCAAGACACCTACAGGCGACGGTCATCCGGTCATGGTATTGCCGCCATTCATGGCCAGCGATCAAATTACACAGAGCCTGCGCAGTCGCATAGAGCGTTGGGGCTACGATGTTCACGGCTGGGAATTGGGCATTAACGCCCAAACACGGAACTCTGATTCTATGGCGGAAGCGCTGAAGCAACGCCGTCTAGTCTCCACGCGCTTAACCGACGTTATCGCTGAGATTGCCGACAACACTGGGCGAGCGGTGAGCCTGATTGGTTGGAGTCTTGGCGGATTACACGCACTCGAAGTTGCGCAAGCCAGACCGGATTGCGTTCGCCAGATCATAACCCTGGGCAGCCCTCTCGGTGACCCGCGTGCTACTGCAATCTATGCCTTAATGAATGCCAGCGGAACACGAACAAGTAGTGACGCTGACGTTAAGCAGTGGCTTAGAGGGCTGGATGAGCCGTTGCAAAATGTACCGTTTACCTGCGTGTATAGCGACAGTGACGGAATTGTTGATCCGGCTATTGCCGCAATAGATGGAGGCCCACAACGTCAGAATATCCGAGTGAACAGCACTCATGTAGGTATGGCGTTCAATTCCAGAGTGCATCACGTATTGAAAGATCGATTACGAATGGATGCGAATAACTGGGAAGCAATGGACACGCCAGCTTGGCTCAATTGGCCAAAACTAAATCTCGCGTGAAACCAGTTCTTTTCCCGCTATATAGGCAAAGGTAAACGCCGGCCCCAAGGTACCACCACCACCGCCATACAAAGCACCCGGACTACCAACGCCCGAAGTGTTTCCAGACGCATACAGGCCACGAATAGGTCGATCAAACACATCAATCACTTCTGCTTTAGCATTCACTCTTAGGCCTCCACAGGTTCCCAGAGTCGCTGGACTAACTTCCGCCCCGTAGAAAGGGCCCTTGTCCAAAGGCGCCAAGGCAACCGAAACCGGATGATCGCCACCGCGATCGTAGGTATTTTCTCCGCGATGAAAATCTGGGTCTTGGCCTTTCTTCGCGTACTTGTTGAACCTTTGCACCGTGGTATCCAAGCCTTTTTCATCGATGTTTAATTTTGCTGCAAGCTCTTCAAGAGTGTCAGCAACGGTGACCCAATCAGGTAGCGGCTGATCTTTTGTTGCACCACCAATGGTTTCGTTTTCGCGAGCTTTCTGGTCAAAAATGGCATACGCTGGCATGTTGCGCATTCCGGTACCTCCCCAGTTTTCCCAGGTATGAAAACTGCGCCAACTCACGTCATACGCGGCGCATTCATTGGCAAACCTCTCGCCATAACGGTTTACGGTGATGCCACTGGCATTACGCCGTTCAATTTGACCGAATAAAGAAATAGCACCACGCACATGCCCGACCGCTTCACCCTCAGCGGTATACGCCACCTGATGCCAACACTCATTCATATTGCGAAGGTCGGCGCCCAACGCCATGCCCATCTTGATGCCATCCCCTACATTGCCCTCAGCGCCCCAGGAATAAGACACCGGGCCACGCAGAAAATGTTTCATCATTTCTGGATTGCGCTCAAAGCCACCACTGGCCATTAATACGCCACGGCGCGCCTGAATTCGCATCGAACCCTGTTCTGTTTCAGCAAGAACACCTAATACTTCAACGCCCTGTTCGCTGTCTTTCGCGATCAATTGCTTCGCCGGCGCTTTCGTCATAAAGGTGACACCCGCTTCTCTGCACGCTGAGGCGAGGCTACTGATCAATATTCCGCCGGACATGCCAACGCCGTCTCTTACTGGCTCGATAGATCGGCCTTTCATGCGCGAACCTGGCCAGTCGGGATGGTAATCAGCCGCATCACCCAACATCTGTGAAACACGCCATTCGATCTGCGTGTTAGCCTCAACAAACTCGAGCATGTCCGGGCCTTGCTCAACGAAGGCATCAATCAACTCATCGCTCGCCTGCCCTAAAGATAATTTCTGCAAATAGGTGCGGGCATCTTTCTCGTTATCTTCCAGGCCGGCGGCTTTTTGTACTCGATTATTAGGCACCCAGAGCACACCACCCGAAACCAGTGTGGTGCCTCCTATGCCTTGATCCTTTTCCAGCACGAGAACCTTTAAGCCCGCAGTAGCTGCTTTAAGAGCGCCACATAAACCTGAGCCTGAACCTACAACAACAACGTCGTAACTGGCATCGAAGCGGGTTTCCTGTTTCGCAGATTCGTGCGCCGCTAGTTTCGCGCTTAAACCACTACCGGCGGCAAGACCTAAGCCTGCCTGAACCAGCTTACGGCGTTTTATAGTTGCTTTTGACATGGCTTACCTACTTATAGAGCGTTAGTTGCAAACGTCGACAGGGCTGGATCATTCTTTGACCGGTAAACACAGCGCGTACCATCGGGGTGGTAAATGTAAGCAACACAGCCGTTACAGTTATCACAGCCCGAGGCTTTGAGTTCTCCTGATTTAAATTTATTGACCAATGCCGGCTCATGAAGCAATGCTCGCGCTAATACAACGCACTCAAAGCCTTCTGCCATTGCCTTCTCTGCATTTTCCAGCGACTTCACGCCACCTAAATAGGCAAGTGGAAGGTTCACCGCTTTGCGAATAGCCTGAGAGTATTTTAAGAAGTACATTTCCTCGAAAGTTATTTTCGGCTCGCTTTGCGCTACCGCGTTCATCATAAAAGCAGCAATCCATTCCTTTTGTTCACGCAACATATTACTAATTATCGGTCGGTTCATATTGCTGCCAAACATAAACCACGTTGACTCAACGTTGCGTCCACCCGATAAAACAAGCATATCAGCACCCGCGTTCTCTAACGCCTGCGCTGTGACAATGGCATCGTTTTCATCAGCGCCTCGCCGAACGCCGTCCGAAACATTTATCTTCGCCAATACTGCTATTTGGTCACCTACCGCTTCTTTTACAGCTTTCAATACTTGCGCCGGAAAACGCACCCGATTTTCTGCACAGCCGCCGTACTCGTCAGTACGACGATTATTCAATGGCGAAATAAACTGGTTCAACAAGTAACCATGGCCCATGTGCAACTCAACCGCGTCGAAGCCTGCGTCTCTGGCAAGTTCAGCGGCGGTAACAAATTGCGCAGTGACTGTTTGCATGTCTTTCTGTTTCATACCTCGGGTGAAAAAATTGCCTTTCATCATACCCGCTGGATTAAAACCAGATACGGTGCTCATCAATCGTTGATTTACATGCATACCGGTGACAAACGAACCGCCGTGAGTAATTTGTGCCGATATCGCTGCACCTTCTGCATGGACAGCGTTGGTGAGAATTTTCAGGTCTTCAATAATCTCAGGACGCATCCAAATCTGGTTGGGCAAAGTACGGCCTATTTTCGACACCGCAATATAGGCGACTGTCGTCATGGCTACTCCACCGGCTGCCAGATCGCTGTGATGCTTCACAAGCGCGTGGGTTGGGCGCCCTTCCTTGCTCATGGCTTCGTTCGCGCCGGATTTGATAAACCGGTTTCGCAATGACAGAGCGCCTATTTGGACAGGGTCAAAAGGTGAAGTATTTGCATTCATGAGATCGTTCTATTCTTTCTGTGGACTCTGAATTTCAAGTCACTAATTACTGAACCTGACTGGCGATCACGTCCAACGGAATTTGATTATCCAACGCACCTAGAAACCCCTCGCCGTTGGCAATGCCGTCGTGTACACCAAAACCCAATAGTTCTTGAGCGCGACGCGGCATAGCCTGAACACGCTCCAATGCAACAGATAAGTAGCTGTTTTCTTCAGTGCGCAGCCAACCAAGGCAAAAACTGGTATGCATTCCGCGACGAACTTTTTCAGTGGTATTTGCGCCCGCTCCATGCAAGGTTGAGCCCAGGTAAATCGCGGCTGAACCTGGATTCATTTCAGCAACGGCTATTTCGAATTCCAATGGTACTCGACTCTCCGGCCACTTGTGGCTTCCGGGAACAATACGCGTAGCGCCCATTTCAGCGGTGTAGTCACTAAGCGCAATCAGCGAGGCAAACTGCACGTGCCCGCCGATAGAACTGGTCATCTTTCTTGGCCAAACATCCTGGTCACGATGAATAAGCTGGTCTTCTGCACCGGGTCCACGATCCAGTACATGGCCAATATTAAGAATGTAGTCAGAACAGCTGGGCAGCAGAAATTCGTCGCCGACCGTTTTAAATACGGAGTGCAGCAACACATCGTTTATAAAGGTGTCCGAGACGCCAGCAACACCGGTTAAGTGTTTAGTCTGCGGGCCATGGAAAAATTCTACGGCCTCGTTTGGGTGGCCATGACTATTAGCTTTGCGCGACAGCACAGGATCAATTTCTGCATTCAGTTGCGACACCGATTCCTGGCTCAGAAAGCTCTCAATGATCACAACGCCGTGAAGCGCTAACTCCTGCAAAATATCTTTCGAAGATGATTCGATTGTTAGCTTATTGACTGTTGCCATTGGTCATTCCTTTGAGTCAGCCCAAGTGATATCCACAATACCTTAGCAAGGAATCAGAAAGCGATAAATTTTTTGTTAGCTAAGCGTTTTGACGAAATGCTCGAATTCCTCAGAAGCACTTTGGTATGACAAAACGTATTCAGTCTCCGGCCGGGGTTCACTAAATTCGCTGATCGAAAAGGTGTGGGTTTCGCGCATACATGCTTTTCTGATCCCATCAGCGCCTGCAATAATGCATTGTCCTGTCATGTCGCATCGCTCGCTCAAGATAAAAGCGCACACTTTTGCAACAGCTTCTGCAGAGAAATTCTCTCCTTCACCTTCTGCAAACCAGGCTTTTGTCAGCGGAGTAACTGCATAAGGTGCGAGAGCATTTATTAGCAAGCCTCTCGATCTGCCCTCAATAGCCAGGCTACGCATCAATCCCAATAACGCCGCTTTAGACGCCGCATAAGCTGCCTGACCATGGTTACCGTATAAACCAGCCGTCGATGTTGATACCAGCACACGCCCGTAACCTTGCTCTCGCAATACGGGCCAAGCGGCATGAACCAGACGCGCTGTGCCATGAAAGTTAATCGCGAATATATTGTCGAAATCTGCAGCGGTTTGCTTGTGGAAACTCTGTGGGCGATCAACGCCAGCGTTTGCAAGCACAATGTCTAACTGACCAAAGTGTTGCAATGCCTCTGCCACCAACTGTTCTCCACTTGCGTCCTCTTCAACGCTGCAATAACTGGCCTCCGCAGTGCCACCGGAAGCTCGGATCTCATTCACCACAGCGTCTGCAGAATTAGCTTGATCAACATGACAACGATTATTCACCAGCACACGCGCACCTTGCCGTGCCAGCTGCAAAGCGTAGGCACGACCAAGGCCCTTACCTGCACCGGTCACGATTGCAACACGGCCAGTGAACTCCTGCGCTACCAATTCCTCACCCATCTTTTTTACTCAACTTTCTTACTTATCGCTTGTACTTAAGCAAAGCCGCACTAACTTGCATAACAATACTCACACTGATAGTGTACCACGCATGATATTCACTGAACTTCTGCCACTACTAGGACTCACCGCCAGCCTTGCTCTTGGATTGGTATTGCTGCTTTGGCTTATCAGCATTCCTTTACGCGACGTCAGTATTATCGACATGGCCTTTTCTTCGATTATCTGGGCTCTGGTGTGCATTGCCTGGTTTTCTGAAGGGAAACCCTCGGGCGCCCCCTTTCTCAGCGTGATACTTATTTCAATTTGGGCTCTGCGCATGACGGTGTACCTGATGCGCAGAAACCTCGGTCATGGTGAAGACCCACGCTATTCGCGACTGCGCGGTTGGGTTGATGAAGGCTGGCCGTTTTATATCTTGAGTTTGCGCCAGGTATTTTTGTTACAAGGGGTTGTTATCTGGCTACTGATATTGCCGCAGCTTGTTCTTATTAAAAATGGTGGCGATATTGGTGTTCTAGCTGTATTGGGAACGGTGTTGTGGCTAACTGGCTTTTTCTTTGAGAGTGTTGGGGACTATCAACTTTCGCAGTTCAAGGCTGATAACGCCAATAAGGGCAAGGTTCTCGATACCGGTTTGTGGCGGTACACGCGCCATCCGAATTACTTTGGCGAACTGGCGCAGTGGTGGGGCTTGTTTCTTATCGCGCTTGAATCGCCTTGGGCTGCTTTAGGTGTTATCGGGCCAGTGATGTACAGCTGGCTGATCATCAAGGTGACTGGGCAAGCAACGCTTGATAAAAAACTAACGCGTGAAAAACCTGAGTACAGTGATTACCTTAGTCGAACCAGCGGTTTGATTCCTATGCCGCCCAAATCCAGCTCTTTGAAATAGCCAGGTAAATAAGCGGCATGCAAACTGAATACGACGTTATTGTTCTTGGCTCGGGTGTGGGGGGCTGTTGTGCCGCTGCCTTACAGGCTTATCAGGGCAAGCGTGTATTGCTTTTGGAAAAGCGCAGCTATTTAGGCGGCCGTTTTTCTACGGTTGATAGAGATGGTTACTTATGCGCTACGGGCGGTCTAGCCGTTCCTGTAGGGCAATGCCTTGAACAGGTCTGTGATTCGGTGGGTATTGCTTCAGGTGTGAAGCCCAGTACAAAAATTGCGACCTGGCTGGACGGAAAGTTCTATGACCATAAGAAGGGCGTCACCCGGCAAATTATTCGTGAAGTGGCCGATTCTCCAGAAGAAGCAGTAACAGTGCTGTCGGCTTTGAACAGAGCCATGAGTTGGGCACCCCCAAGCAATGACATTACGTTCAAACAATGGTTAGACCAGTACACCGGTAATCGAAAAATTCACGGCATGTTTCAGTCAACCATTTCCTCCTTACTCACTGTGAACAACAATGAGCTGCCCGCAGGAGAGTACTTTAATTTGATCAAAGTGATAGCGCCGCTCACATTCGGTTTTATTGAGGGTGGTAGCATCAAATTATGGGAGCGAATGGCAGAGCTTGTTAAACAAGCCGGCGGTGATGTGATGGTCGGTGCCGCCGCACACGGTATCGAGGTAGACAATCACCGCGTTACCGGTGTGCAACTGCGTTACCAACAAGAAACACACCGAGCATCAGCTCCCGTTGTCATTAGCAATCTGGGCCCCACGCACACCGCCGAGCTTATTCCACCGGAATTTATGGAAAGAAGTTATCAACACGCCCTGCAGAAAGTAACACCTACGGCCATTATGTGGCTGCATTTCAGCAGCAACGAGTTGCTACTGAATTATTCGGCGATTGGTGTGGGCTGCAGCCGCCGGGTGAATATGATCGACATTCCTTCGCTGGAAGCCGAAGGAATTGCACCGCCCGGCAAGCATTTATATACCGTAGGTGCTGCGCCATTAGATGCGCTGAACCCGCTCGATATTGACGCTGAATTCGATGCTGTGATGGACGACTTACGAGATATCATTCCCGGTTTTGATGAAAGCTGTACGGTGCTGACGAAAACCTGTTACCGCGGCAAGTGGCCAGGCTTCAGAACTATTTCCGGCTCGCGCCCGTCGCATCACACACCGGTGGAGAACCTTTACAACGTCGGTGATGGTGTATGTCCACCGGGCTTTGAGGGTTCCATGGGTGCTGCCAAAACCGCACAAATCGTTAGCGAAGACATACGACAACGCGCTTAGTCTTTCTAACTCGCTGCAACGCGCGCCCAACTGAGAACGGTAACGTACACCGCACCGGATTTCGATGTTTCCGGGGCCGTGGACAATTCCATATTGTTTTCATCTTTCGGCGTTAAGGTACGCACAAATGCCGTGCCGACTTTTTTGGGAATAGAGCAAATTTCTATATCGTGGCGCACTTGATCTCCGGTCAAGGTCCAACGCCCTGCGTAAGAAAAAAAGTCACTGAGCCCTTCAGCTGCAGGATCCCCTTTTTCCATCCAGGCTGGGTCCATTAGGAACGCCGACATCTTGCCGTCGGCTGCGTATTGAATCTGGCCAATCGGTGGGCTACCAAAACTAGGGGTACCCTCTCCGTTTCTGTAACTGATACACGATACTAGCGACCAAGTGCCAAGCAAATCGATCATGATATTTCCTTTACTGTATTTCGAGAATCTTTAGCCCATCACTTTGCGCTGTACTATACGAAAGCGATTGGCAACGAATGCGAGATCGGCAAGGCAAGCATTGCCTGCTGGATTCAAACCCGTCACGTGAAAATCGCTGTAGGCGGCTGCGAAGTTTATTGGCATGCCCATCAAGTTACAGGCCACAGAAGCGCCGGCCAGGTTGTAGGCGTCTTGCGCCGCTTCGAGAAACGGCAAGTCCACGGAATAAACATGCGACGTGATTGCACCGCATTCTCGCGCGTCCGTGGTGGCCGCTTTCAAGCATTGCTCGGCCGTATCACCTTTGATCAAAAACGAGATGGGGCCAAAATGCTCAGCGCGATACAAATCACTTTCCGCCTGCGTCACTTCCAACATCAGCGGTGTTGCGGTTCGTGCATCCGGATAATCAGGTGCTTCATACGGCGCGGAGTCGCGCAAGATTCCGCCGCGTTCGCTACCTGCGATTCTCGCTCGTTCAATATTCTGAAAGATATCATCACCAACAAGGGTACCGCACAAAAAAGTAGCCATCTTGGGATCAGCCAAGTGCTGATCCACAGCGTGCACTAGCGCATCCGCCACTTGGTCAAAGCTAAGCCGCTCACCTGATACCAAAATGCCATCCGCCGGAATATGAATATTCTGCACACTTGTGCACATTTGCGCCGATGCCTGACAAAGAGAGTGTGCAATCGCTTTGCACATAGCGGGCAAATTATCAGTGGATTCGATGACAACGGAATTGCACCCAGCTGTTTCCGTATACACCTGCGCATGCGTGCAATTGTTTTCTATCCACTGACCAAACCCGGGGCTGCCAGTGAAATCGATAATCGCTGTAGAGGGATGCTCAAGCAAGGTCATGGTTGCGGGCTCATCTCGTGTATCAGCCACCATAGTGACCAGGTTAGGATCGAAACCAGCTTCGCTTAGCACTTCTCGGCAAACCGTGACAGCAAGCGCCACGGGCAATACGGTGTTTGGATGAGGCTTAAACACAACCGGATTACCCGTGGCTAAACTGGCCGTTAGTGCTGGGTAGCCGTTCCACAACGGGAAGGTGGCACAACATACCGCGAGACTTACGCCTCTTGGCATCAGCTTGTATTGTTTCGTTAGTTTGGCCGTGCCATCGGCACCAAACGTACGTTCCCACTCAGCCGTCTCGGGAACATCTTTCATCGCTTGATACGCGTACGCAAGAGCTTCCAAACCACGATCCAATGCGTTGGCGCCACTGCCCGCAAAGGCCATGATGTAACTCTGCCCGGCAGTATGCATGGTCGCGTGCGCATTCTCGAACAACTGCTTACTGCAACGGTCGAGTATTTCGAGACAGATGCCAGTACGCGTTTCCACGCTGGCATCCCGCCAGGCGGGTATCGCAGCATCAATCGCCGAGTAGAGCTGTTCTACATCAACTTTAGGGTAGCTAACACCCAGTGGCTGGCGAGTGTAGGGCGAAACTTCTTCACCTACGCGACCTATTTCGCCAGGTTGCTGCAAGTCATAGTCTTTGCCCAACAGCTGCTCAAAATTCTCTTTGCCTGCCGCTGGAATTTCTTTGCCATGAATTTTGCTGCTGGGACTTTCGACGTAAGCTGTCCAGGCATAGCGTTTCTTGCAGGCATCGATTGCCTTGTTTAGTGTTTCTTCGTGCTGTTCGAATAAGTTCTGCATTGTTAGCTCTATCTCTAATAACACTTACGTAAGCTGGAAGTCCGGCGCCGGAACAAGGGGAACTACTCGAGACACGCCGTAAATACATCCTTGTAGGCTCGGTTTTCGACATCCATGTCTCAAACGGTCCCGAGCAGCTCCCCTTGTCCCAGCACCTAAGTGCCAATGGTGGACTTAAGTACCTGCCATTCAACTCTATCTCTAAAAAAGCATTTACTAAACCTAAAAATTGGCACTTAGGGTTTGGATTGAGAGTCGGCTAACGAGACTGTTTGAGACAGGATGTCGAAAATCACCAACATTAGGTCCTTTAAGGAAGCCCCCATGGATGGGTTTACGGCGTGTCTCGGTAGTCGACACTCAATTCAAACCCGGGCTCGATAATTGAGCAAGTTCAATTCTCTTCTAGCCACTCACGGCAAAGTGTATCTTTTATAGTCTTTTAATGAAAGCTACTGATACCTCAGGACCGCTGCTACAATAACAGGCTTTCGATCACCGGGAATACACCTTGAAAGACGCCTATATCTACGACGCCGTTCGAACGCCGCGAGGCAAAGCACGTACCGATGGCGGGCTGCATGATCTCAGTCCGTATGAGCTGATGAGTCCACTGTACGCAGCACTTGAACAGCGCACCGGACTTAACCCTGCCACTGTTGGCGATGTGATATTAGGTTGTGCCACGCAGCACGGCGAGTTGGCAGGCAATATCGCGAAAACGTCTACCTTGCATCACGGCTGGCCGGGCAACATTCCCGGAATCACGGTTAATCGGTACTGCTCTTCAGGCGTTGACGCGATCAGTCTGGCCGCAATGAAGGTCATGGCGTCAGTTGACGACGTGGTTGTTGCCGGTGGCGTTGAAATGCTGTCTCGAATTGCCATGTTTTCAGATAAGCCAGCGCCATTTCTTGACCAGGCACTGGCTAAAAAAATGGGCATGTACATGATGGGTTGTGGTGCGGACCTTGTTGCCTCACTGCATGATGTCAGTCGTGAGCAAGCCGACCATATTGCTTTGCTTAGCCATCAACGTGCGATGCATGCGCAAGCCAATGGTTATTACACCTCGATAATTCCGGTACAGAATCCTGTTAAAGATGTACTTGTTGAGCACGATGAATTGATTCGGCCAAAAACAAGTCCCGAAACCCTGGCCAGCATGGAAGTGTCTTTTGCGCAATTGGGTGAAAGTGGCGTAGATGCTGATTACCTGAATCATTATCCAGAACTGGAGGCCATCAGACATATTCACACCGCAGCCAATTCACCGGCAATGGCTGATGGTGCGGCGGCCGTACTGATTGGCTCGCGTGAAGCCGGTAAGCAACTGTCAATAAAACCGCGGGCGCGCATTCGCGCCATGGTCAACGTTAACGACAACATTCATACGGTTATTGCGGGTTGCGTAGCCGCTACCAAAGAACTGATGCGCCGGGAGAACCTAAGCGCTGATGAGGTAGATCTGTTTGAAATTCACGAGGCGTTTGCAGCCACTATGGTGTATTGCCAACAAGAGCTGGGCATTAACAATGACAAGCTGAATGTTAACGGCGGCTGCATCGCGCTCGGCCATCCATTGGGCGCTACCGGTGCAATCATGACCAGCACATTGCTTGATGAGTTGGAACGTCGAGATCTTAAAACGGGTATTGTTGCCGCCGCCGGTGCCGCGGGGGCTGGCAGCGCCTTGATGATTGAGCGTCTGCAGTAGACAAGTAAATTAGTGGAAGTGGTTTGTTAATTCAAAGCGCAGTACTTTACCGAGTGGATTGCGCGGCAACTGCTGCATCAGCCTGATTTTTTCAGGCAATTTGAATTTTGCGAGGCCTTGATCGAGTAGCCATTGTTGCAGCTCATTAAGCTCTGGCGGTTTACGATTGCTTGAAAGCACCAAACAGGCACAAATTTTTTCACCCAAGCTGTCATCCGGATAGGCACACACGGCGGCCTCAGAGACACCGGGATAGTTCTCCATCAAAAGATCCAGTTCTACTGGCGAAATTTTCATGCCGCCACGGTTAATAATGTCTTTGCACCTACCCACAATTCGGTATTGCGGATACAGTGGCGGCTCACCGCAGATTTCGACCAAATCGCCACTGCGAAAAAATCCATCATCAGTAAAAACACCTTCGTTGTCATGATCGAAGTAACCGTCAAATACGGTAGGACCTGCCATCAACAGCTCGCCGGAGATTCCTGGCTCAGTGATCTCTTGACCCGTGTCGGGATCAGCCACCCGCGTCATTACTCCCGGACGCAGCCTGTCCCACGGCAAACCAGCAATTCCCAGGCGCGGAAACAGGGTACCGCGCGACACAGGATCAGGTGCAGTTGCAGGCGTGGAGTGCAAACTTACACCTTCGTTTGAGCCGTAGAAATTGATGATCGTTAAGCGATACTCACGCTCGAACTGCTCAACCATCCAGGGCGCCAAAGGCGCCGCACCAGAACCCAAAGCACGTAGCGCGCTGATATCCAATTGCCGCCATTGTTCAGGTGATTTTGCGAGTTGATTTAAAACCGCGGGTGGTGCAACCGAGAAGTTGATTTTCTCGCTCGCCAATTGTTGAAGATAAAGAGCGGCATCAAATGGATGGTGCAAAACGACTGTGCAGCCAAGCAGCGCTGCAGGGAATAAAAACCCGCCCAGCGCCGCCATATTCACCATCGGAAATGGCATCAATAGTCGATCGCCCGCTTTGTATTCTCCCGCCATTGAAGTGGCTCTCGCCGTTGCCAACCACATGTTATGCGATCTTGGAACGCCCTTTGGGGTTCCCGTAGTGCCCGAGGTCCAGCATATAGTGAGTATATGATTTGCAGTCACCGGATTTTCTGACTGATAGCTCTTTACGCTACGGATTTTTGAGTCAGCGGTGTTCAGCAATGTTTCCAAATTCGGAAAATTATCATCAATGCACAGTACATTTAAATCATTCACCGCTTCACTGGCTAACCGCGCCAACGCCTGGCTTTTGAAAGTCGCACAACTCAGCAGGGTTTTCGCGCCCAATGTCGACACGATATGTCGAAGTTCATGCGCTCCATATTGCACCGGTACAGGCGAAATAATCAGGCCTAACTTACTCGCTGCGTAGTAGGCAAGCAGTAGCTCAGCAACATTCGGCAATTGTACAACCAGGAAGTCACCCGCGCACAAGCCCGCTTCAAGCAGTGCAGCCGCCATGCCATCGCTGGCAACATCAAGCTGACTAAAGGTCAACTGAGTAGCCGAACGATAAAACCACTGATCACAGTTCGGTTGATCAACCACCGCACACTGATCACCACGCTGCTCAAGGTTTTGAATGAGCAACTGATTAAGAGTGAGCTCGCCCCAGACGCCTTGCGTAGTCAGCGCATTGATACGGCTTGCTTGTGAAGTGATCACTACGGCCCCTCTATTCAACAACACAATCAATAATGAAGACGCAGTATAGGTTAGATATTCCTACAGACTCAATAAGCATGGTCGCATCTAATCTTGAAAGCTAACGCACCCAAAAATAGGAACAATCTATTTCGTTAGGAACTGCACATTGCGATTAAGCCATCCATCTTACGTTATGCCGTGATAAGCTTTACTTGCCCAATAGGCGAAACCAATGAGAGCAGAATATGAATAACGAAGCTGACCTCAACAACAGCTCAGAAGACAAGATCACCTGGCCGAAGCCGGCGTACGCATGGTATATGACCATTCTGTTGATGGTTCTGTACATGTTCTCCTTTCTTGACCGCACTATTATTGTGCTGCTGATAGAACCTATTAAGCGCGATCTTCACCTCACTGATACCGACGTAAGCCTACTCTATGGTTTAGCCTTTGCGGTGTTCTATACCCTGATGGGAATTCCCATTGCCAGACTCGCTGACACCAAAAATAGAACCAAAATTATTGCTATCGGTGTACTTTTCTGGAGTCTGATGACCGCTTTTTGTGGACTAGCCAAAAATTTCACAACACTATTTATCGCAAGAATGGGGGTAGGCGTTGGCGAAGCGGCCTTATCACCTGCCGCCTATTCGCTTATCTCTGATTCATTCCCGGAAAAGCAGCGTGCCAGAGCAATGAGCGTCTACACGATGGGTTTATTCCTTGGCGCTGGTCTGGCCTTAATGCTGGGCGGCCAGGTGATTGCGTGGGTTGAGCAAATTGGCAACGTCACGCTGCCAATCGTTGGCGAGATCCATGGCTGGCAACTGACTTTTATTGCGGTGGGTGCACCAGGCCTGGTTTTTTTCTTACTAGCCCTTGCACTTCGCGAACCTCCCAGGCAAGGCATTTCAGATGCAAGTCAGCAGGGAATTCCATTAAAAGAAGCCATGGGCTGGTTTATGCAACGAAAGAGCTTCTATCTCAGTTTCTATCTGGCCATGGCGTTTCTTACGCTGTATTCCTATTCCTTATCAGCCTGGACGCCTTCATTCTTTATTCGTGTGCACGACTGGAGTGTTCTCGAGGTAAGCCAGCAGTATGGACTGGTGTACTTAATATTCGGACCAGCAGGAATCTTCGCCGGAGGTTGGATTGCCAGCGCTCGCGCGCACCGTGGTGACGAATTTTCGAACGCAAGAATGGCTATTGTATCCAGCGCTGGCTTACTCATTCCCGCGGCAACAATGACAATGATGGACAGCGCCTGGGCCTCATTAAGCATTATTGCAGTCATAAAATTCGTCAGTGGTTTACCTTTGGGCGTCGCCATGGCTGCCGTACATGAGGTAACACCCAACCGACTTCGGGCACAGGCCGTGGCCATTTATCTGTTTCTTGTCAATATCGTTGGCCTGGGCACCGGGCCAACCATTGTAGCTCTACTAACAGACTATGTATTCGGCGATCCAGAGGCAGTGCGATATTCGCTGGCTATTGTTGGTGTTGTTGCTTGCTCGCTGGCGCTGATCTTATCGACGTATGCCTTGAGAGAACTTAAAGTGTTAAAAGCCAGTATTGTCGAAAAGAATTAGTCTTTGATGATCCAAAAGTCACTTCATAGATTTACTCATTTTGGAAAGGCGCGATAGAATTTGGCACTGAGGCGGCGAAGCGATTATCGGCTAGCGGGACTGTGTGAGAGAGGGATCTCGAACACAAGTCCCCATGGATGGGTTCACGACGTGTCCCGCTAGCTGATAATCGCTTCGCCGCCGGTTCTGAAACATGCGAAAGTCCAAATTCATAGCCCTCACTTTTTCTTCAATTCCGCATGCGCCTTAACCCACTCCTGCGCACACACTGACCCCCAAAACGAAATCTCATTCGCCAGAGAAGCCACTGCACACAGTTCAGCAAATTTGTTCACCTTCCCGCTGCCGTAACATTCCATAATTTCAAGACATTCACGTTGTGTTGGCAAACTCGTCCCGCCACCCACCGTACCCACATTCATATTCGGAATGTGTACCTCCCAACGCAAAGAATTAGTCTCCTCATTGAGCTCAAACGAATTCTGCGCAAACGCAGCCTCTGGCACAGTAGCTGGATCCTGACCAGTTGCTATATATATCGCGGTTAAAACGTTCACATGACTGCAATGCGAATTGTGGTTGCCCGCCAATAAACTGAAATCAGCGTACGAACGATGCAATCGGGGAATATCGTGAATCGCCGCGCGAGTGATGTTTTGCATCACTTCACCGGGAATTTCAACGCTCACGATCACTTTTTTACCACGACCATGCAGTGCATTCATATTACTCGCCACTTTCTCCCCGCTCATACCGCCCGCCATTAAATGACGGACTATTTCTGGGTGCCTCTCGAGAATGACGTTAACGGCATTGGCCGTAGCAATACTCACCATGTTTTGACCTGATGCGTCTCCTGAGTCCATGGTTACCCGCATGCAGACCTTACTGGCCAACTGCCAACAGTGCACATCAAGAACTTTGCCATGCGCAGTACTTTCTTCAAGCACGGGAATCAACCACGCCCAATCAGAATTGATTGAATCTGTAAACGCACGCGCTTGATCAAAATTTTGAAATTCAAATACCGGTGCTCGTTGAATTCCGCCGTTGCCAACAACTGAAACCCGAGCGCCACCACTTTCATTAA
Source organism: Pseudomonadales bacterium (assembly GCA_045105115.1). GTDB lineage: Bacteria > Pseudomonadota > Gammaproteobacteria > Pseudomonadales > JAUIET01 > JAUIET01. The sequence goes on from JBGCDE010000058.1 coordinate 17,890, forward strand.
TCACTTTCATCCCGCGTGACGTAGACGCCACCAAGGTTCCCTCTGTGGTCGCGAAAGGTACATAAAAATTGCCCTTCGCTTCGTCGCCACGAACATGAACCGGCCCCGCAATACCTACCGGCACACGGACAGTACCAACGAAATTTTCAATATTCGAAGTTGCAGCGTCCCTATACAGCTCTTCTTCCCGCTGCAACACAGTCCCTCTCAGTGAATGAGGGTAGTTTGTTGATGGCTTGCCAGAATCGGTCATCAGTTATACGCCTTCTAGATAATCTAAGACCATAAGGCTTTCACCGCACTTAAGGTTCGCTCGGCGGAAGGGTCACCTGCGGTGGCCGGTACTATACAAATTTCGTCAATGCCCGCGGCCTGATACTCTGAGACTCTGCGACGCAAGGTATCTATGTTCCCTACCATTCCTACCGCCGCTGCCATTTCAGCGGGCATTGCCGCCAGCACTTCTTTCGGGTGCGGTCGAGTTTTCGCAAAACTAACCAGCTCCCCAAAACCTGCCTCAACAAACATATCGCTATACCCCGGGGCCGACAAATAGCCTACCTTTGAGCGCAGCATCTGGCCGATGGCCTCAGGTGTGGGATCAATGGCACATGCCAACCAAGCAGCCAATTTCGGAGTTTCACGGCCCGCTTCTTTTGCCGCGTCCTCAAGTTGTTGTTTGAGCCTGGCCGCCGAGTCAGTCGTAACCATGTTCAACAACATGCGATCGGCCTGTTGTGCGGCTGCTTTCACCGCCAAGGCGCCGAAGGCTGCAACTGTTATGTGGGCGCCGGGAGTACTGGTGCGCAGGTGGTAACCATTGCACGTAGCTAGCTCGCCACGAAACTTTACTTTTTCGCCGCTCAGCAGAGCTCTCAAAATACCGGCCGCTTCTTCAAGGTGCTTGGCTGTACGCAGACGGGGTCTGCCATGCCACTCTTCAACGACTACCTTACTGGAACTGCCGATCGCCAGACGCACTGTGCGACCCGTTAACTCAGCAACTGAAGCAACGCCCATGGCCATTGTCATCGCTGTTCGCACATCAACCGCCAGAGGGCCGATATTCAGCGCCATTTCGCCTTCGCTGCGTCCAACTGCAGTCGCAAAGGAGAACGCATCGAAAGTGGCCATTTCTCCAATCCAGAGGTCGGCGAAACCATGCCGCTGCGCATTAAGTGCAATATCGATATTATCGCTAGCGGGTTGATCTTGCCAAAGTGGAGTTACAACACTGATATTCATGAACTATTCCGTTTACGTCATCGAAACAACCGGGATCGATTATGCCCTCTTTCGGGTCACCGTCGCAGGCCACTGTGTGCTGTAACACTGCCCTGTTACTCAGTGCAAAAGCAAGCCACGCTGCGCTAAACTAGTATACTGACATCAATAATGCTAGTCTATTTATACAAGTTACGACTAGCAGCGGCGTAACTATGGTTTTTAAACCCGCCGTCTGAACCAAGCATGTCGATTTGAGGGCATGTAGCAACGACTAAAACAGGACTGACATCATGAGCGCTACAGCGTATCCGATAACTGAAGAATGCATCGGTGAGGTAACTCACTTTGATGACGCTCCCTCGTGGATTTACGAGGTAGACAATCCTTATTTGCACGGCGCCTATGCGCCCACCACTGAGGAAATCAGCGCTGACAAGTTAGAGGTTATCGGCGAACTTCCGCAGAACCTGGAAGGCGCGTACTTTCGCAACGGACCCAACACCGCTCACAAGCCACAAGGTCTATTTCATCCATTCGACGGCGACGGAATGATTCACGCGGTGCATTTCCGTGATGGTCAGGCCTCTTATCGCAACAGCTATATCCACACCAATGGATTTTTGTTAGAACAAAAAGAAGGTCGCTCACTGTGGCCGGGTGTTATGGGTACATTTGATTTTTCCATGCCCGATTTTCCCATTAGAGACACCTGCAACACCGATGTTACTCTGTTCAGAGGCAAGTTAATGCCTACCTGGTATCACTCTGGACGCCCCTACAAGATGGATCCATTCACCCTGGAAACACAGGGCGAGTACAGCGTGCCAGGACGCACAAGACGAAATATGTCGGCCCATAACCATGTGGATTGGAACACGGGCGAAATGCTGTTTATGGATTATTTCGACGACGCGCCCTACATGACGTATGGCATCACTAATCCAGATGGCTCACTGCGTCAGGAAGTTGCGATTAATCTTCCAGGGCCGCGCAGACCACACGACTTTGGCTTTACCGAAAATTACACCATTCTTCACGATTTGCCCTTATTCCACGACCTTAACTTGCTGCGCAGACATGGAAAAATGGTACTAGATTTCCATAGAGACATGCCTGCACGGTTTGGCATCATTCCACGCTACGGTGAGTCAACCGACATACGGTGGTTCGAGTGTGAGCCCTGCTTCATTCTGCACGTATCTAATTGTTGGGAAGACGGCGATTGGGTGGTAATGGACGGCAGTCGTGCGAAAGATCCATTACGCGCACCTGAAGGCGGCGGCGAATTGGGCCATATGCTTGTCTATATGCGTAACGAAACGAACAACTATCGCTGGCGCTTTAACCGTGTTACGGGTGAAGTACGAGAAGGCGATATTGACGACCTAAACACCGAATTCAATATAACGAATCAGCTTTGGCATGGCGTGAAAAGCAAATACGCATACCACCAGCATATTCCACTCTTGCATGAGAATGGCTCAACGCTGCGATTCAACGCCCTTGTTAAGTACAATAATGACACCGGGCAATACGAGAAGTGGGATTATGGTGAGGGCGTGTTCGGCAGTGAAGCCAGCTTCGCACCTGTTAAAGGCGCTACTCGCAACAACGATGAAGATGACGGTTATGTTGTCACTATGACGATCGACAGCAACACCTGGAAATCAGAATCGCTGGTATTCGACGCCAAAGATATTACCCAAGGACCTATTGCCAGAGTACAGCTTCCGCAACGAGTACCTGTCGGCTTTCACGCCAGCTGGGCACGCAGTGAAGATATTTACTAAGGCAAGCTCAGCATTCAAATAGGCGATTTATTGAGCAAGGTAAGGGCACACAAAAGACTTGCATAAACGAACCTTCGTTAGTAAAGTTCTCGAATCAGTCACTGACGACAACAAGGCCACCCTTGGAGAACATGATGCAACGCCCCACTTTTAAGAAATCCAGCTGTTACCTGGCAATGCTTGCAAGCCACTCTTTTCTGCTAGCGGCGCCATTGACCGCGAACGCTCAATCACTGGAAGAAGTGATAGTCACTGCGGAACGCCGAGCGGAATCTCTACAGCAAACGCCTATGTCTGTGACCGCGTTTACCGGTGACATGGTTAGCCAGGGTGGCATTACGGGCATCGAAGATATTGCGATTCAAACGCCGAACTTCAAACTCACGACGTTTAATATCTCTGAACCACAGCTATACATTCGCGGCATCGGAACCACCAATGACTCAGTAGGCTCCGACCCAGCCGTAGCCGTATTTATCGATGATGTGTATGTGGGCAGACCCAGCGCTACATCAACTGATCTTTATGATCTGGAGCGTATTGAAGTATTGCGCGGTCCACAAGGCACACTCTATGGCCGTAACTCCGCGGGTGGTGCAGTGAATATTTTCAGCAAAAAGCCACAGCAGGAATTCGAAGCTAAGACGGGGCTGACCATCGGCAATGAGGCACTGGTTAATTTCCGAGGCTACATCAACGGTCCGATTTCTGACACGGTGTCGGGCAAACTAACGGTTAATCTACGCAAGCGCGACGGCTTTGCGGAGAACGTAACCACAGGACAAGAACTGGAAGACGATGACACCAAGAGCGTTCGCGGGCAATTGCTATTCACGCCTTCTGACAGCGTAGAAGTTTTAATTGGCCTGGATTACAGCGATATCGATACCAGTGGCAGTAACCGCCACCTCACCAATCTGGATGTTGACCCACGCCCTCCTGTATTTACAGACCCGGCCGTTGCCGCCAACGCCGTATTTGGCAACGATCCGCGCAAATCCAGTCATAACGAGATTCAAACATCCGAAAAAGAACTATTTGGCCTTCTAGCGCGCGTAGATGTTGATATGGATTGGGCAACACTAACGTCGATCTCATCATATCGGCAGAGTGAGTCTGCATGGTTTCAAGCATTGGTGCCAACACTGTCTACACAGGACGGAGGCTTTCAGTTATTTGAGGTGGATGATGGAGCCGAGCAAGAGGCCGACCAAATATCACAAGAATTCAGGCTGGCCTCTGAAACCGACCGATTGAAATGGGTAGCCGGCCTCTACTACTTTAAGGAAAATGTAGAGAAAACCGAACGCTTCTTCACCTACTGGGACCCCATCACCCCGGCACCGCTCTTTTTAAACAGCCCTGGTGATGTGAGCTTTATTCAGGACGCCACGACTGAAAGTACGGCGGTATTCGGCCAAGTCACTGCGTCATTAACCGACACGCTCGCGGTAACCCTGGGTGCGCGGTACACCAACGACGATAAAGAAATAGACAATACAGCCGTTAGCAACATCCCTGCCGCACCTGCTGGATTCTTTGGTATTCCGCTTGGCTTTGCAGGCGCCCCGTACTCAGTATCGGGTGATGAGTCATGGAGTGATACAACACTTCGCGCCACGCTTGACTGGAATATCACCGACAGTCATATGCTTTATGTCACTTATTCGGAAGGCTTCAAAAGTGGCGCCTTTCTTGGCACCCAATCCAGTTCATTGATTGCACAAACGCCAATTCAACCGGAAACATCAACCAATATTGAGTTCGGCGCCAGAACGCAGTGGTTTGATGATCGAGTAAGATTCAATATCACCTATTTTGATTTGGATTACGAAGACTTACAAACTTTCAGCCTGATTGACTTTGTGCTGGTAGCCAATAACGCATCCGCTGAGGTGTCTGGCATAGAAGCCGATTTTGCGGTAGCAATAAGTGAGATGTTCAGTATTACAGGCAGCTTTTCAACACTGGATGGTGAGTTTGTTGATGGGGCGAATACAGGTAACGACTTGCCACGTGCACCTGAAACCAGTTGGTCATTAGCACCGCGCTTATCTGTACCGCTTAACGGTGGCGCATCTTTGGATGTTGGTGTGACGGCAAGTTACACCGATGAATACCATTTCGAGCTAAGCAATGACGCTCGCGGTCTTGAGGGAGACGTGACAGTGGTGGATGCATCGGCTAAGTATTCATCGGCCGACGAAAACTGGGATGTCACGCTGTGGGGTAAGAATCTGAGTGACGAGCTTTATTCGGTACACCACATTAATGGCAGCCTTGGTGGTGCGACTCGAATATATGCACCGCCGCGCACATTCGGCGTGAGCGTCAACTACTACTGGAATTAGTAGTATACGAAGCGCCCGCAAAGCGCTTCAGAAAAATTATTCCTCGTTCGAGGGGCCCTTACGGCTCCTCGCTTTTTTTTGTCAGAAGAAAAGCGGCCCACCAATAATACGAAGCCGCACTCAGGCACTAAACTGATCTTGCAACAAAAAACGCTGCACTTTTCCCAGCGGGTTTCTGGGTAAGGCCTGCAATGCCTCAATACGTTCTGGTAATTTGAATTTAGCCAGCCCCATGCCCAGCAAGTATTGCTGCACAGCCTCCATACTGAGTAATTCAGTATCGGGATTCATCACCAGACACGCGCATATTTTTTCACCCAAACGCTCATCTGGATAAGCACACACCGCGGCTTCTACAATATCTGGGTGCGCTTCCAGTGCAATATCAAGCTCAACGGGTGAGATCTTCATGCCACCGCGATTAATAATGTCTTTACATCGCCCTACTATCTTGTAGAAGTTGCCATTGTCGCCACAAATTTCAACCATATCGCCAGTACGAAAGAAGCCATCCTCACTGAATACATCTTCATTATCGTGGTTGAAGTAACCATCAATAACTGTTGGACCGCTTACCAGTAATTCGCCGCTTTCGCCGACATCTTTTCGTTCTTCACCCGTTTCCGGGTCGGCTACTTTTATCGCAAGCACATCAGTTGGCGGTTTCGCAAACATGGTGGCACGCACTTCAGGGTCTGGTGCATCTTCGGGCGCGGAGTAAAGTGCTATACCCTCATTGGAACCAAAAATATTGACGATATCCACACCGTACTTCGAACCAAAAGTGTCAATCATTGCTGGCGATAAAGGCGCCGAACCTGAACCTATACGCCGCAGTGCCGCAAAGTCGAATTGATTCCACATATCGGGTGCTTTCGCGAGCTGGTTAAGCAATGCTGGAGGCGTAATGGTGAAGCTGATTTTTTCATCCTGGGTTTGCTGCAGAAACAAGGGCGGATCTAGGGGATGGTGCAATACTAGTGAACAACCGACTGTTGCCGCCGGAAACACAAAGCCACCCAATGCAGACATATTGACCATTGGAAACGGGCACAGCAAACGGTCTTCTGCAACATAGGTTCCCGCACTTGCTGTACAACGTCCGGATGCAAGCCACATGTTATGTGAACGCGGCACTCCCTTCGGCGTGCCGGTGGTTCCAGAGGTCCAGCAAATGGTTAGAATTCGGTTTGCATCGTCATTGAATTGGCTTACGAAAGGCTCATTCGTTTCGCTCTCTATTGTCAGCTCTTCACCAAAGCTCAGCACATTTGTATCAGGTAGTGAGGTACGCGCGTCATCAGCTAATTTTGTATCACGAAACTGGCCGATGGTAATCATGGTGCTGGCGTCAAGTTCGGCGGCCATGTGCTGAATTTCGTGGCGACCGTATTGCACAGGTACTGGTGATGCTATAGCGCCAAGTGCGCTGATCGCGTAATACGTTACTAACAGTTCAGAGATATTTGGCAACTGAATAACAACGCGGTCGTCTTCGCCTACCCCATGTTGTTGCAGCTGTCGCGCTAAATGATCACTGGCGGACTTTAACTCACTCCAGCTTAAACTGAGTGGCTGGTCGCCGGTTAATTGCTCGCGGTTAGGTTGATCTTTCACCGCGAGTTGATCAGGGCGTAGCGCGGCATGCTTTGCCAACAGTCCGTGCAATGTGTCGTTGCCCCAGCTGCCGGCGGAGGTGAGTGCTGCTATGCGGTCTTGCGGGGAAGTGATCATTGCGTTTGGTCCTTGAGGCCTTTTTGGGCTTATTGATTTGAAGGCTTTTGTAAAAGGACTTTGAGTATAAATGAAGAGTTTTTGGCCAGCAATAAAGCTTGTTTTTCGTAGTAGGTAGAGTTGACTGAGCAGGTCTTTAACTTGCGTAATTAGACTTAAAGTTTATACTCGGAACAAAAGCTATGAAGCAAGATTGGAGACCGGCAATCCAGCGATAATTGGCTAGCAAGACACGCCGTGAACCCATCCATGGGGGCTTGATTTTCGACGTCCTGTCTCAAACAGTCTTGCTAGCCAATTACCGCTACATTGCCTCTGTGCCAAAGTGAGCACCTGCGGTATAACCCCAAAACAAAGATAGCAATGAGAGCAAAAGAGTGACAGATAAACACTACGACGCAATTATTATCGGCTCAGGCGTAGGCGGCATTTGCGCAGCGGCACGACTTGCAGGCGCTGGTATGAAAGTAGTGCTGCTGGAAAAATCGCCGCATCTTGGCGGTCGATGTGGGCATCGCGAACGTGAAGAATGTGTTGTGACAACAGGTGCGTTGATGATTCCCATGGGGCCCAACAGCGCGATACGGCAGGCATTCGACGCGGTTGGCGCTGATATGAATATGGTGGATTTAACTGGCCGCATGCGCTATCGATTGGCGCATGGTGATTACGATTTGCCGCCAGGCGGTGGCGGCTTGTACGGCATGATTGAATTTGCAATGCGTGATGAAGCTAAGGCAAAAGCGCTGTTCAAGCAAATTCAAAATGCATTGTTTCAGTGGACGCCGCTAGACAGTATCAATACGCGCCAGTGGTTTGATCAATACACTGACTGTGTGGAAGTGAAGAATTTGTTTCAGGGGTATTGTGCGGCATTGATGGGTATCAATCTTCACGAGATTCCGGCGGGCGAATTTTTTCGTTTTTTGAAATACAGCAGTAAAGGCAGTCGCTTTGGCATGGCAACCCACGGCAATGGCGATTTAATGGAAACGCTCGCGACGGCTATTGAGAGTCGGGGGTCTGACATTCGCAGGCAAACTGGCTGCAAACAGATTGTGATTGAGAATGGCGGAGTGACAGGTGTACTGGTTAACAATAGTGATGGTAACGATGAATTGATTGCGGCTGATCTGGTGCTTTCAAATACAGGGCCGGATAAAACTGTTGCACTTAGCGGAGGCGAGCATCTTTTCGAACGGAGTTATGTTGAGCGTCTTCATCAGAACGCGGCTGACGCACCTATCATGCACATCAGTTTCGTTATGGACAGACCGTTGATTGAGGACTTTGAAGGGTGCATGGTGTTTGGCAATACCAAGAACTTTATCTACATGGAAATTCCGTCCACTATTTCACCTTCTATATCGCCTGCAGGCAAATACCTACACACGGCTTATGGTGCTCCTGCCGATGCTGCAAACCCGGAATTGGACAAGGAGTTCGATAACACTATGGCGGAACTCGAAGCCAATTTTCCAGGCGTATTAGATGAAGCTACATTTCTGGTTAAGGCGAAGCACCGAGGTGCGGCGCCAGGCATGCATAGGTGGGCCGGCTTTGGAATGCCGGTAAATACACCAGTACGCGGTTTGTACAATGTAGGTGACGGCTGCGCTCCACCCGGCACAATCGGTACAGAAAGCGCTGCTGCATCAGCTCGCGAAGCCACTTCGATGATTCTTGGGACCCTCTGAGCAAATAATAGATAGGCAAATGTAAGCCGATAAGCGAATATACCTGCCCATGCAGGTAGTACGTAATAATCAACTGTGGATAAGCTAAACACTCGAGCCAGTTCGTTTAATCGGGCGATGGACCAGATTGGCGACAAATGGTGCCTGTTGATTCTCCAAGAGGTTTTTTGGGGTATTAACTCTTTCAATGAAATGAAAGAAACCATGGGTGTTTCACGGGGCGTGCTCTCAGATCGCTTGCGCTGGCTGGAGTCTGTCGGTTGTTTGTCAAAAGCACCTGATCGCAAGGGTGGCAAACGGCTTGTCTACCATCTGACGCCAAAGTCGATTGAAATCTACGACAATGCCTTGATGGCATTAGCCTGGGAGAGACGCTTCTTCAGCAATCCCCAATTAGACAACGTGGAATTAACTCACCGAACATGCGGAAAAGTGTTCAGTCCTGAGATGCGCTGTCGGGGCTGTAACCGAGAGGTTCATGCGCAAGACGTTGAGTATAAGCCGGGCCCGGGGGCAACCCGCGACGACAGGGATAAGAAAGTACGCAGGCGTTCATCAATATCTGTCGCCAATGTTCCAAGCAAACGCAGCGTGTATCGCAATCTAATTAACGTTGTCGGTGACCGCTGGACTGCAAACGTAATCGCCTTGTCATTTCATGGCCTTAGGCGGTTTGACCAGTTTCACAGCGAGTTGCCAATTGCCACGAACATTCTGAGTGATCGACTCAAGTTTCTGGTTGAAGAAGGCGTTTTCGAAAAAGTCATTTACAGTGAGCGTCCCCAGCGCTATGAATACGTGCTAACTGAAAAAGGCGAAGCTTTATACCCCTGGTTTGTAAGCATGCTGCAGTGGGGTGACAAGTGGTGCGACACCGTTGAAAAAGGCAAACCGATGCGCTTGGTACACAAGCCGTGCGGTCTGACGTTGCGTGGTCAAGCAACGTGTAGCGAGTGCAAAGGTGTACTGCATGCGAAAGACGTAGAGTTTGATCTGGGCGAACCCACAGAGCCCTAAAAACACGCTGTGACGCTATTCGAATCAGCGACTCAAACAGCCCTATAAAACTTGACTAATTTACTAGGTTATGTGAACCTAAGCACTGCACCATCCGTATCTTCAATGTGACCCCATGAAACTAACTACCCGCGGCCGCTACGCCGTGACAGCCATGCTCGACCTGGCGGTTAACAGTGAGTCTGGGCCGGCCAATTTGGCCAAGATATCAACGCGCCAGGACATTTCCCTGTCGTATCTCGAGCAGTTGTTTTCGCTGCTTAGGCGTCGCGGGCTGGTGAAGAGTCAGCGCGGACCAGGTGGTGGATACCTGCTGGCAAAAGAGGCCGAAGATATCAGTGTTGCACAAGTGATTGCAGCCGTTAATGAAGACACCGATGTAACCCGCTGTGGCGGTAGTGGTAATTGCCAACATGGTGGCACTTGTTTAACCCATCACTTGTGGATGGACTTGAGCGACCAGATTCGCAATTTTTTAGGTGACATCAGCCTGGCTGATTTGGTTTTGAAGAATGAAGTACAAGCGGTTGCACGCCGTCAGCTTGCCGCTTTAGACAATGGAACAGACGACAGTAATCGTATTGCTGCGAGTCGTTAGTACGTTCAGAAACAAAAACAGTTAAACGAAGATTAGAGTATATGTCTCAGGAACAGATTAATCAGGCCATAGACAAGGAATACGCCGCCGGCTTTGTGTCGGCGATTGAATCCGATACTTTGCCACCTGGCTTAAACGAAGATGTTATCCGGTTTATTTCTGGCAAGAAAAATGAGCCGGAATGGTTGCTGGAGTGGCGGCTTGAGGCTTACCACAATTGGTTGGGAATGGCAGAGCCGGAATGGGCACATGTGCATTACCCGCAAATCGATTTTAACGATATTTCTTACTTTTCAGCTCCCAAGAGCATGGAAGACAGGCCGCAAAGTCTGGATGAAGTAGATCCTGAGCTACTGCGAACCTATGAAAAACTCGGCATACCACTTCACGAGCAAGAGATGCTTGCTGGTGTGGCGGTTGACGCCGTATTTGACTCGGTATCGGTGGCCACCACCTTCCGTGGCAAGCTGGCCGACGCAGGCGTTATCTTCTGCCCTATTTCCGAAGCCGTGCATGAGTACCCGGAGCTGGTTAAGAAATACCTTGGCAGCGTTGTTCCGCGCAAAGACAATTTTTACGCGGCCTTGAACAGCGCCGTGTTCAGCGACGGATCATTTGTGTACATACCTAAGGGTGTTCGCTGCCCTATGGAACTGTCTACATACTTCCGCATTAATGAAGCCAATACAGGGCAGTTCGAACGTACTCTCATTATTGCCGACGAAGACAGTCATGTTAGTTATCTGGAAGGCTGTACTGCGCCCATGCGTGATGAAAACCAGGTGCACGCGGCCGTAGTTGAGTTGGTTTGCCTTGATCGCGCTGAAATCAAATATTCCACGGTGCAAAACTGGTACCCGGGTGATGCCGAAGGTAAAGGCGGTATCTATAATTTTGTGACCAAACGCGGTGTTGCACATAACGACGCAAAAATCAGCTGGACGCAGGTTGAAACCGGTTCTGCCATTACCTGGAAGTACCCTAGCTGTATACTCAGAGGTGATAACAGTATCGGTGAGTTCTATTCGGTTGCTTTGACCAATAATCTGCAGCAGGCCGACACTGGCACGAAGATGATTCATCTAGGCAAAAATACTCGCTCTACTATTATCTCAAAAGGTATTTCAGCCGGTAGAAGCTCTAACGCCTACCGTGGTCTGGTACGAATGAGCCCGCGCGCAAGTGGCGCCAGAAATTACACGCAGTGCGATTCACTGCTGTTGGGGGACAAATGCGCCGCGCATACCTTCCCTTATATAGAAACCAAAAATCCTTCTGCGGTTATCGAGCACGAAGCAACCACATCTAAAGTCAGTGACGACCAAATGTATTTGTGTCAGCAACGTGGCCTTGATGCTGAGAAAGCAGTGTCGATGATCGTTAATGGTTTTTGTAAGGAAGTGTTTAAAGAATTGCCAATGGAATTTGCGGTGGAAGCTGGCAAGTTATTGGAAGTTAGTCTTGAAGGTTCGGTTGGTTAGAACCTTTACTATTGATTGAATTTTGGAATATTACGTATGTTAGTTGTTAAAGACCTGCACGCAACCGTTGATGGAAAAACCATTTTGAACGGACTCAACCTCACCGTAAACCCCGGCGAAGTGCACGCTATTATGGGTCCTAATGGATCAGGCAAAAGCACACTCGGCCATGTTTTAGCTGGTCGACCAGGCTATGAAGCTACCGGTGGTTCGGTAAGCTATATGGGTAAAGACTTGTTTGAACAAGAAACCGAAGAGCGTGCACGCAGTGGTTTGTTTCTTGCGTTTCAGTATCCGGTGGAAATTCCCGGTGTGAGCAATATGGAATTTCTGAAAGCGTCTGTGGATGCAGCCCGTGAGCATCGCGGTGAGCCAGCGCTGGATGCCGTCAGCTTTATGAAAATGGCGCGCGAAGCAAGCAAAACAGTAGACCTTGACCCGGCCTTTCTAAAGCGCGGCGTTAATGAAGGGTTTTCAGGTGGTGAGAAAAAACGCAACGAGCTGATGCAAATGTTATTACTGGAGCCCAGCTTGGCGATAATGGATGAAACCGACAGCGGTTTGGACATTGATGCACTGCAGGTAGTTGCTGCGGGTGTTAACTCCATGCGCAGCGAGAATCGTTCTTTTGTACTGGTAACCCACTACCAGCGACTGTTGAATTACATAGAGCCTGATTTCGTACACGTGTTATCAGGTGGCAAAATTGTCCGCTCCGGCGACAAGTCTTTGGCACTGGAACTTGAAGAACGCGGGTACGCCTGGATTGAAGACGAGGTCGCCTGATGAGTGAGCATATGCAAGCCGCGCTTGATTCAGCGGCCGCCAGCGCTCCTGCCTGGTTAGAAGACGTGTTACAAAATGGCCGAACTCAGTGGCAGAGCGAGACCTTGCCAACTCGCAAAACCGAGGCGTGGAAATACACCTCATTGCACCCCTTGCAACAAACCTTTGCAGCGGCGCCACAAGATGCCGCGGATGTTAATGCAAACGAAATTCCAGATTTTTCAGACAGCAGGCTGGTATTTGTAGACGGGCAATACCAGGCGCAACTGTCTACTGAATACGCCAGTGACAGCGGTGTTCGAATCACACGATTCACTGACGCCAGCGATGCCGACGCCGCGCGTATAAAAGAGCACTTGGGCAAAGCCGTTGATGCCAACAAACACGTGTTTGCCAAGCTTAATAACGCGGCACTCAGTGAAGGGCTGTTTGTAGACGTTGCTGCAAATGCGGTACTGGAAAAGCCTATACACCTGGTATGGATCAGCAGCGGTGAAAAACCGGCTTATTCGGTTAACCAACGCCTGCTTGTGCTGGCCGGTACGAACAGCCAGGCCACTGTGATTGAACATTTCATTAATCATAATGACAGCAGCAGTGCATTTACCAATGGCATTTCAGAATTGGTTTTAGAACACGGCGCTATTCTTGAGTACTACCGGCTAAACCTGGAACACGCTGCTGCGTTGCATGTAGCAGGCATACACTGCCATCTTGCAGACAGCGCCTGTCTTCGAAGCTTCTTTGCCACTACAGGAAGCAAGCTGAAACGCCTTGACGTGGTAGTGCACCATGCCGGCTCAGGTGCTCACTGCGAAATGAATGGCATTTATCTTCCGCAGGGCAGCGAACATATAGACGTGCATACCTGTATTGAACACGCAGTGCCACATTGCACTACTGATGAGAACTTTCGCGGAATCGTAGCCGATCAGGCCAGCGCAGTATTCAACGGTCGAATTCATATTCATCCCGACGCACAACAAACCCGCGCAGAGCTCAGCAACCGTAACTTGCTGACCAGCAATGAAGCAGAGATCAATACCAAACCCGAACTGGAAATTTACGCAGATGATGTGCAGTGCGCGCACGGTGCAACAGTTGCGCAGCTGGATGAAACCAGCATGCATTATCTGCGTTCGCGTGGCGTGTCTCGCGCGGAAGCGGAAGTAATGCTGAGTTTTGGTTTTATCAATGAGCTAGTCGACGGAATACGCCTTGATGCGCTGCGCGATTATTTGCGCCCATTTCTGGCTAGCCGCTTCGCTGGTGGCACGGAATTAGCGAGGCATCTCACATGAGCGCGGTAGAGCTGGCCTCAGCAAACGTGTTTAATGTTGATCAAGTGCGTAAAGACTTCCCGATTCTGGATCAGGAAATTAACGGCCATCCATTGGTGTATCTGGACAATGCAGCCAGTACGCAAAAACCCAATAGCGTTATTGACGCCATTGCCAATTATTATCGGCACGACAACGCCAATGTTCATCGCGGCGTACACGCACTCAGCGACCGTGCAACACAGGCATTTGAACAAGCGCGCGAAACCGTGGCCCAGTTCATTAACAGCCCTAGCTCGAAACAGTTGATCTGGACGAGTGGCACCACCGAGTCTATTAATCTCGTGGCCTACAGCTGGGCCCGTAACAACCTTAAGCAAGGCGATCGTATTTTGGTCTCCTGGCTTGAGCATCACGCCGACATTGTGCCCTGGCAATTAGTGAGTGCGCAGTGTGGTGCCGAAGTGGTTCCAATTCCTGTTGATGCAGGTGGCGATATCGACCTGGAAGCGCTGGCGCAATTGCTCGACGAACGGGTAAAGCTGGTTGCGGTAGGCCATGTGTCAAATGCGTTGGGTACAGTAAACCCGGTATCAAAAATATGCGCGCTCGCCAAAAACGTCGGTGCGAAAGTACTGATTGATGGCGCGCAAGCCGTTGCCCATTGGCCAGTGGATGTGCAAACACTGGGTTGCGATTTTTACGCCTTCTCGGCGCACAAATTGTTTGGCCCAACCGGTATGGGCGCGCTGTGGGGACGTGAAGAGTTGCTGGACGCTATGCCACCGTTTCTTGGTGGTGGCGAAATGATTGACCAGGTCAGTTTTGAAGGCACCACGTTTAATACCCTGCCCTTTAAATTCGAAGCCGGCACCCCCAATATTGCAGGGGCCGTGGGTTTTGCCGCGGCCATCGATTATGTGCAATCTCTTGATCGCGCCGGGGCAACGCTTCACGAAGAAATGCTGTTGGATGTGTCTTTGCAACGAGCCGCTGACATGCCAGCGCTGCGCAGAATTGGCGCACCGCGCAATGCAGCGGGTATCTTCAGTTTTGTGCTGGAAGGCAGCCATCCTTCAGACGTTGGCATGTTGCTGGATCAGCAGGGAATAGCGGTGCGTACCGGACATCATTGCGCACAACCATTGATGGACCATTTTGGGCTGCCCGGCACAGTGCGTGCCTCATATTCGATCTATAATACAGTAGATGATATAGACCGGCTGTTTGCGGGTTTGGAGAAAGCCTTGCGACTGTTGTCGTAAGAGCAGGAGAAAGTAATGAGCGTAGAAACGTTTGATTTTAATCAGCAACTGCTGACCGTAACACCGGCCGCACAGAAGCATTTTTTGAGCAGCCTGAACAGCTCGGATGCAAACGCTGTTCGCATCAGTGTTCAGGAAAGTGGCTGCACCGGATTCAAGTACGTGGTGGAAGAAGTTCAACAAGCCGAAGCCGATGACATTACGCTAGACATCGAAGCCAAACTTACTTTGCACTTGAGCAAAGACGCCGTAAGCGTTTTACAGGGCACAGAGATTGACTACACCCGCGAGGGCATTAATCAAAACCTGACGTTCAAAAATCCAAACGTAACAGCCGAGTGCGGCTGTGGCGAAAGTTTCAGCGTAGGTTAATTGTGAGTGAACGTACGCTACTCACCACCACGCGTGAGTGCCCCGGCCGTTTGGTGCCAGTGGGCGACCCAGTCACTATCCCCGCGCACACCTTTGTAACCCTGACTCAATCTCTGGGCGGCAATTACACTGTTGTGTATAACGGCAACATGGTGCGCGTTGATGGCACCGATGCAGACGCGCTTGGCTTCGAACCCACACTACTTGAGTTTGATGCACCCACTGACGGGCAGATTGCTGAAGCGCAAGTTTGGGAAGCATTGCACACGGTATTTGATCCTGAAATTCCAGTCGACCTGGTTAACCTGGGACTAATTTACCAACTGGATATCGATCAGCAATCAGCAGCGGTGACTGTCACAATGACGCTTACAGCTCCCGGCTGTGGTATGGGCCCGGTGCTGGTCGGCGACGTTAAATATCGCGTGAAACAAGTGCCTTTCGTAAAAACGGTTGAAGTGGACTTAGTATTTGATCCACCGTGGAGTCGCGACATGATGACCGAAGAAGCGCAATTGGAAACCGGTCTATTTTTCTAAGTTAGCCAAATACATGAGTGAAACCGAAAACCCTTTTGGGCGCACAATCAAAGCCGAAGACATTATCGAAACGCTGGGCTTCTTTGATGACTGGGAAGATCGCTACAAGTACATTATTGACTTGGGCAAAGAGCTGCCCGCAATGGCCGACGAGCTACATACCGAAGAGCGCTTGATTCGCGGTTGCCAGAGCAAAGTATGGATTGATTCAGCCGTTGATGGCGAACGCCTGCAATTCACCATGGACAGCGACGCCTTTATTGTAAAAGGCTTGATTGCCGTAGTGCTGGCCGCTTACAACAATGCAACCGCGAACGATATTATTGCCTTCGACATAGACGCCTATTTTAAGCAGCTTGATTTAATGCAACACCTGTCACCAACACGCGGCAATGGCTTGCAAGCGATGGTTACTCGCATACAAGACATTGCTAAAAGCGACGCCTAGAACTTTATTTAGCGCCGTCAAAAAAGTCTTCAAACCCAGAGCGAGCATGGCGACCAATTACGATGGTCTCAAGCGTGCCAACGCCTTGGTGTTTCTCACCGTCTATATCTAACTGCGCTGTCACAACCTGATGACTGTGGATAAACTGCATCTCTAGCGGGTTAATCTCATCAAGATTCCACTCTTCACGTCCAGTTTCGCATTCACCTTTCCAGAACGCATGGCCCCATTCCGTGTGTCCATAGCCTATGCCCAGCATGTAGAAAATCTGGCCCGCTTCAACTGTGTAATGGTATTGCCGGCCTTGTGCGTCATGGAAGCGCATTTCAGCCGAGGCTGCTCTTCGCGTGCCAGGGCGCCAGGTCACTGAATGTTCGATGCCTTGCATGCCCACAATGCCAGCGTCTTCTCCATGAGGAATATCATTCACGTCTTTATACAGCGGCACTCTGTCAGCACTTAGTTGAGTAGGTTTGCCGTCACGATCTTCAAAGGTACCTAATTGTGTACAGAATTCGCCGAAATTGATCGGGTTCCAAAGCCAGTAAACACCGGGCTCATTATTCATCAAACCCGGCGCGCCACCAGCAGGCTCACCGACCGGCCTAACACCCCATGACTTATCGCGCGTACCAATAGCGGCGTTCACTGCATAGCGCTCACCGTCAATGCTGAACCACCCTTCCCACAAACCCATTTGCGTGAAGCGCGAGTTGTGCATGATCAAGTGACCATCATCATGCAATACATTGGCAGGTTCCTGATGCGGTACGCTGCTGGCTGTAAATAGCAGGTCGCATTCAATATTGTGTTCGTTAGCGGCAAGCGTAACGCGCACTGTTCGCAGTGGTTCCTCTACCGTGATTGCCAAGGGGCCAATCTCGGTTTCCTTACGATCTTTGGGAGCCCGACGCGACGCATGAAACGCAATTTGTTTATTACCAATAGACACACCGAAGTGACCATCCATCACTCGCCGGTTTGGATACAAGCCAAAGCCTATTTCAAACAACCACTCGCCAGAGGTGGGCTCAATACCATTGAACCAATAGCGGTCGTAAAAATTACGATCACTCTGCGAAGGTTCAGCAATGGGCAAAGCCGTCTGGTGAATGCAAAAGTCGTCGAAGCTGGTAATCATGGTTTATCCCTGCACGTGCTCGCCAAAGCGAATGGTTTGCTGTGAGCGTGCCTGCGAGGATTTATGACCCACAAGCATACGGTTAACACAGAATGTTAACGGATTACAGGCTACTCAAGAATGAACAAACCGTAGTCTCGCAAAGACCACTGAGCATGTGTTGCGCCAGTTAAATACCCTGGCGCTCACACATCACGCCGCTTTGTTGTGCTGGCAGTGTTCCGCAAGATCAGTTAAGGCACGGTTGGCCACCGTGTATACCGAGAAGTCACCGGTATTGGCCGCGCGAATCTCACCAACCAGGTGTTGCCAGCGGCCAATTGCGTCGGATGATTTTTGCAGCCAGGTCTCAATGCTGGTTTCAACATTGTCCTGTAGCTGGTCATCCATACTCATTAACACACTGGTGGTGATAGACCCCTGCTGAGCTTCCAGATCGTCGCGGTAGGCCTCTCTGGCCAGCGCCTGCCATTGAGATTTCACACCCAGATCAGAGATCTGCTTATGGAACCAGTGCAAGTCCAGCTTATCGCCAAGACTAAAGAAGGTGTCGGCTACTACGGCTGCGTGCATATCAGTGTCTTTCGCAGCATCCGCAATACTCAATGATGAATACAGACTGGGGGCTGCGGCAATAAAATGCGCTAACTGTGGCGGAATGTTCTGTTCCGCCAGAGTTTCCTGTCGTTGCTGCCACGAATCGCGCATATGGCCCTTGAGGAAGTTACCCAGGTTTTCGCTGATCGTATTCACGCTAGGCTTGAATCGCAGCACCTCTTCTTCCGGGTTCAGTCCCGCACGACGATTGCGCAAAAACCAATGACTGGCTCGGCGCATCAAGCGCATCAAGTCTGACATCAAGCTCATTTGCAATTGCGCGTCTACTTCGTGATCCAGTTCTTCGATCATTCGCCAGTACTTAGGCACAGAGAATACATCGCGCGCCGTCACATAGGCGAGCGCGACATCGCTACTGCTGATTCCAGGCGCCTGGCGCATGCGGTCGACAAAGGTTATGCCCATGTGATTGACCATATCGTTGGCCAATTGCGTCGCGATAATTTCGCAGCGCAATTTGTGCGAGCTTATGCGCTCTGGAAACTCGCGTGATAACTTGCCAGGAAAAGCTGTTTGTACGATGCTGGCTACGTATGCGTTGTCGCAAATATCACTGCAGCACAAATCTTCTTTTAACTGCGACTTGATATAGGAAATCAGAACAGATAATTCCGGGCGGCTCAGTTGTTTACCCTGTGCGTCGCGTTCTAGCAGTTGTTCCTCGCTCGGAAGAAACTCCAATTCCCGATCAAGTTTGCCACTTTCCGCCATGTGGTTCATCAGGCGTCGATATTCAGCAAAGCGTTTTTTCGCTTCTGTTTCGGCAATACTAATCGCCTGTACCTGCATATAGTTGTTCCGCAACACCAGCGAGCCAACTTCGTCGGTCATTTCTTCAAGCAGGCTGCGGCGCTGCTTTTCAGTCATGTCGCCGGCAACTATTACGTCATTAAGCAGTATCTTGATATTAACTTCATGGTCTGAACAATCAACACCAGCCGCATTATCAATGAAGTCGGTGTTAACCGCACCGCCATTCAGTGCAAATTCGATTCGACCCAGTTGGGTGACACCAAGGTTGCCGCCTTCGCCTATTACTTTGCAACGCAGGTCGGCGCCGTCAACGCGCAGTATGTCGTTAGCCTTATCACCTACGTCAGCGTGTGATTCAGAACTTGACTTGATGTAAGTGCCTATGCCGCCATTCCACAGTAGATCAACCGGTGCTTGTAAAAGCGCTTTGATCAAGGCATTCGGCGCCATGTTATCTTCACTCAGGTCGAAGGCTTGCTTCATCTCTGGGCTGATTGGAATAGATTTGGCACTTCGCAGAAATATCCCGCCACCCGCAGAGATTAGCTCTCGCGTGTAATCATCCCAACTAGACCTGTCCATCGCGAACAAACGCTGACGCTCTACAAAGCTGCTGGCCGCATCTGGGGTTGGATCAATAAAGATGTGCAGATGATTAAACGCGGCTTTCAGGCAGGTGTGCTCAGACAATAACATGCCGTTGCCGAATACATCGCCCATCATGTCACCGACACCTACAACGCTGAAATCGGTTTTCTGCACGTCTATGCCACGTTCGCGGAAGTGCCTTTGCACTGATACCCAAGCACCTTTCGCAGTGATTCCCATGCCTTTATGGTCGTAACCAATGCTGCCACCGGAAGCAAAGGCATCACCTAACCAGAAGTTGTATTGTTCTGACAGGCTGTTTGCGATGTCGGAGAAAGTGGCTGTGCCTTTGTCAGCCGCTACTACTAGATATGGGTCATCTTCATCATGACGAACCACGTTTACTGGCGGCTGAACCTTACCCTCAACGATGTTGTCAGTCACATCCAACAAACCGGAGATAAAGGTTTTGTACGCCCCTATGCCGCCTTCCTGAAATTCCTGGCGGTTTGCATCCGGCGAAATAGTTTTGGCGACAAAGCCGCCCTTCGCACCGACTGGCACGATGACCGAATTCTTCACCTGCTGCGCCTTAACAAGGCCTAGCACTTCAGTTCGAAAATCTTCACGACGGTCTGACCAGCGTAAGCCACCGCGGGCAACCTTGCCACCGCGCAGATGCACGCCCTCTACGTCGGGCGAGTAAACGAAAATTTCGAACATGGGCACGGGTGCCGGTACGTCAGGAATCAAGGACGGTTGCAATTTGAAACTAAAGTAGCCTTTCAACTCGCCCGCTTCATCACGTTGGAAATAGTTGGTTCGCAATGTGGCCTGAATCAGCGCTAGATACTGGCGAAAAATACTGTCTTCGTTCAGGTTATCAACGTCGTCGATTGCCGCATTAATGTCAGCCATCACAGCCTGCGCGCCGGTGCCAGCCACAGCCGCCTGTTCAGGGTCAAACCGCTGCTTGAACAGTGAAACAATTTTGTCGGTCAGATTGAGGTACTTACCCAAAGTTTCGGCAATGTATTCATCTCTGAAGTTAAAACCAATCTGACGCATATAGCGTGCGTAGGCGCGCAGCAAAGCGCACTCGCGCCAATCAAGCTGAGTACCCAAGAGCAGTTTATTAAATGCATCACTTTCCGCGTCGCCTTCCCAAACGCGTCGGAATGCTTGCTGAAATTTGTCACGTACATCTTCAAGTTTTATTTCCGAGGCCAGGCCATAGCTCAAACTGAAATCGTGCATCCAGATACTTTTGCCGTCCAGATGCTGAATCTGGTACGAGCGATCACCAACAACGCGCACACCCATGTTCTCAAGCGGCGGTAAGAGATCGGACAATGCCAATGGCGTGTCCATATGATATAGCCGGAAATGCAACATCTGGTCAGGTTCTTCTGGCACCCGATACACTTTCATTTCCAGAACATTATCGTCATTCAGACATTCAATTTTTTTGATATCACCAATGGCGGAACGCGGGTCAAAGTCGTCTTGATAGCCCGCTGGAAACGCATTGTCGTAACGTCTAGCCAAATTGGTGCCAAGCTCTTCACCGAGGTCATCGGTCAATGCAACATCCAGTCGGTCTGACCATTGCTGTGCAGCTTGTGTCACTTTCTGACGCAGTTCTTTGCCATCAAACTGAATGGCTTTCTCAGGGTTTACCCTAAATTCAAAATGTGTGCGTGTAAGAATGCTTTCTGAAAAATAGGTCGTGAAATCTGCGTCGTCGGCGCCAAATGCATTTCGCAGAATTTCCTCAATTCGGGTACGCACTTCAGTTTTGTACATGTCGCGAGGCGTATACACCATCGCGCTAATGAATTTACCAAAGCGGTCTGGGCGCAGGAACATTCGAACCTTGCGACGCTCCTGAATCTTCCAAACGCCCATGATTGTCTCGAGTAATTCGCCAGTGCTGCTGTGAACGATTTCATCACGCGGAAAGGTATTAATAATTTGACGAAGCTCTTTACCGTCGTGGCTGCACATGTCCAGGCCACTGGCCTGCTCAACAGCTGCCACCTTCTCGCGCCATAGTGGAACTGAACACGGAATAACACTGTAAGCCTTTGAGGTATAGAGCCCTAAAAATCGGTGCTCAATCAAACCTGTGCCATTTTCGTTTGGCATTGATACACACACATAATCGGCGTAGGCGTGCCGGTGAACACTTGAGCGAATCGCTGATTTGGAGAACGCGATTAAGCCACTATTCAGGGCAGGTGTTTGCGCACGCTTGTTCAATTCAAGTTGCACATCAGCCGCGTACTTTTCGCAATCGGTACCGAACAATCCCAGGCTGGGTTGATCCGCCGAGGTCTGCTGCTTTCCTTGGTCGTCTATCGCATAAGACTGATAGCCAAGAAACGTAAAATGGTCGTCAGCCAGCCAATTCAGAAACGCGGCAACTTCCTTAATCTGTTTCTTGTCGTGGCGAGAGGTACTGTCTATGTGCTGCTTCAGATCGCGTTTCAGACACTCTGACAGCTCGGTTGCCTGCGCACGCATGGGCTTGAAATCGGCAACAACCGCTCTTACATCTATCAAAATGTTGTGTAGCGATTCATTCAATTCTGAAAACGTATTCGAATCACTTTGCCGGGTGACTTCCATGAACACCAAGGCTTCCTGGCGCACCAGACCGTCGTCGCGGCGTTGCAGCTTCGCGTTGGGCGTTTGCACGCCTTGCAAGCTACCATCTTCCGAACGGGCAACCGTCAGGGTAGCGCTGTGAATGTTATGGATCGCTATTCCGCGCCGGTTCATCTCGATACGGATAGAATCTACAATGAATGGCGAGTTTTCAACCAATGCGGCCAGCACGGTGCGCTGCGATTGCCAGCCGTGTTGTTCGAAATCGGGGTTAAACAGTGAAATTTTCGGAGAAACGGCGTCGAATTGCTGCACAAAGCGCCACAAAGCGTAGGTGGTGGCGTAAATGTCTTGTGGATCGCGATGTTGCAACTCATCCGTGGCGCACGCACTGTAAAATGCCTGCACGAATGGAACTAACTGCTGTCGCTCCGCGCCTTCTACGCGTCGATCGACTTGTTGCAGTATTTGTTCGACCAGTTCTGCGTTGCGTGGAGTATTCATGGTTGCCATAATCGATCCGTTGAAATGTTGCGTTTCCTTGTATAAATAGTAGGCATATTGATTAGAAGTGCATCACATAACAGCAATCAATTGAATAAAATTTGACCCGGTTCACAGACACAGAGCATATGACACAAATCCATAGCAATATCGAACAGTTACGAGGCTGGCTGAGCAGCCAGATTATTGGCCAAAGCGAATTGATTGATCGTTTATTGATCGCTTTGCTGGCCGACGGCCACTTGTTAGTCGAGGGGGCTCCTGGTCTGGCAAAAACCAAAGCCATCAAGATTCTATCTGATGGCCTGGAAGCCGACTTTCAACGGGTGCAATTCACCCCAGACCTCTTACCCGGGGACATTACCGGCACAGAAATTTTTCGACCACAGAACGGCAGTTTTGAATTCCAGAAAGGCCCTTTATTTCACAACCTGATTCTGGCTGATGAGATCAATCGCGCACCTGCCAAAGTTCAGTCTGCCCTGCTGGAAGCAATGGCCGAGCGACAAATCAGTGTGGGGGGTACCAGCTATGAATTGCCACCGCTGTTTTTGGTGATGGCCACGCAAAACCCAATCGAGCAAGAAGGAACTTACCCGCTGCCGGAAGCGCAGCTTGACCGTTTCTTGATGCACGTTACCGTCGATTACCCCGACAGCGAGGCCGAGCTAAGCATTCTGAAACTGGTGCGCGATGAACACCGGCAAGTGCCTCCAGCCCCATCAACCACACTCACCCAGCAAGATTTGTTTGCAGCACGCCAAGCAGCTCTTGATCTGCACATGAGCGATGCGGTGGAAGACTATATTGTGGCGCTGACTATGGCTACCCGCCAACCCGGTGCCTACAGTGAAAAGCTCGCCAGCTGGATAGACTTTGGCGCAAGCCCGCGCGGTACCATAGCGCTTGATCGATGCTCACGGGCATTAGCCTGGTTGCATGGCAAAGATTATGTAAGCCCGGATGATGTGCAGGCCGTCATTTATGATGTATTTCGCCACCGACTTATCCTCAGCTACGAAGCCGAAGCCAACGGTGTTGACGCTGATAGCGTGATTAATGAGTTACTAGCGCAAGTACCGGTTGCCTGACTAATAGTATGAGCACAGCAATTCCACATCATGGTTTACGTGGCGCACACACTGAGCAAGCTGCTTTGATTGGCTTGCGTTTTCAGGCCCGTTTGAAACTAAGCTCGCATAAGCGCAGTCTCAGCGCACTTGCCGGGCCCTACCGTGCAAGCTTCCGCGGGCGAGGTATGGATTTTGAAGAAGTGCGAAACTATCAGCCTGGCGATGATGTTAGATCGATTGACTGGCGGGTGACCGCGCGCACTGGCGATGCACATACTAAAGTTTTTAAGGAAGAAAGAGAGCGACCAGTATTCATTCTGACTGATCAGCGCCAACCCATGTACTTTGGTAGCCAGCGCTGTTTCAAGTCTGTACTGGCTGCTGAAGTGGCCAGTCTTTTAGCCTGGTCGGCCTTGAAGCAAAATGATCGTGTGGGTGGTCTGGTGATGGGTACCAACGATGTGGTCGAAGTAAAACCAAAGCGCAGCAAATCCAGCGTGCTGAGATTCTTGCATTCACTGCATGAATACAATCATGCTTTGGGCGCCCAGCGTGGGTTCGATGAGCAAAACAAAACAAGTCTCAGCAGTGCGCTTGAAGACAGCCGACGCTTAAACAAACCAGGCAGCGCTATTTTTATCATTAGCGATTTCCACGACTTCGACGAAAAAAGCAGCAAGCAGTTGTTTCACCTTGCGCAACATAATGAAGTAACCGCTTTCATAGTGTCTGACCAATTGGAGCAGCAGTTGCCACCATCTGGCAGCTACGAAGTGACTGACGGAGCAAACAAGGGTTTGCTTAACACCCAAAACAAAGAGATTCGCACAAAATACCAACAATTTTTCGCACAATGGCAAAGTGATTTGAGCAATAACCTGGCAAAAAGTGGCGTGCCACTGGTGGCATTAGAAACCGGTTGTGACGCACTGAATGAACTGATGAAGTACTACACTTATCAGCGCGGACATAACTAATAGCGAATAAAGCGATGCCAGAAGATCCACTTGCACAACTACGTGATATTCACCTACCAGAAGCCATCGGCTGGTGGCCTCCGGCGCCCGGCTGGTTACTGCTTACCGCATTGCTATTAACAGTGCTGCTGTTTGCTGTTGGTAAGTGGCTAAAGGATTGGCGTGACAACAATTATCGTCGCCAGGCTCAAGATGAGTTAGAGAGCGCCTGGAAGCAGTTTAAGAAAAATCATGATACCAAAGCGTATTTGAAGCTCTGCAATATTGTATTGCGCCGAGCCGCTTTGCACCGTGATGCTGACAATCGCCGAGCGATAGCGCCATTGGCTGGGCAAGAATGGTTTGATTATCTCGACTCCTGTTGCAGTAAGCCGGTGTTTGCAGGCCACATAGACGCCGATATGGTCGACGCACATTATCGTCCTATCAATGATGAACAAGCTCTTGAACAAACCCGTGCACTGCACCACGCGGCACTTAAATGGGTGAAGGCCCATCCTTAACGGTACGAATGCTTAGTTTTGAACTTCCCTATGTCTTTCTGCTACTCCCGCTACCCTGGCTGGTGTACCGATTTGTGCCACCGGTTTTGCAACAAAACGCAGCACTTTACACACCGTTTTATAAAAGGCTGCCGCTCGCCGAGTCAAGCAGTACGGCAAAGCGATCTCTATTAGCCGTTGTTCTACTGACACTTTGTTGGGCCTTGCTGCTGGGTGCCGCCGCTAAACCGAGCTGGCTAGGCGAGCAAGTGAACCTGCCAGCGAGTGGCCGGAATTTGATGCTGGCCGTGGATATATCCGGCAGCATGCAAGTCGAAGACATGGTGCTGAATGACCGCAGGGTGAACCGTTTGCAAGTCGTGAAAGAAGTGGTGGGTGACTTTGTGCAGCAGCGCGCCGGTGACCGACTGGGCTTGATCCTGTTTGGCAGCCAGGCCTATTTGCAAACACCGCTGACCTTTGACCGCAATACCTTGCACGAGCTGCTACTAGAGGCCCAAATTGGCTTTGCCGGTGAAAAAACAGCTATTGGTGATGCCATCGGCTTGGCTATCAAACGCTTACAAGGTAATGAAGAGAGCAGCCGGGTTCTGATTCTTTTAACCGATGGCGCGAACACAGCAGGCATGGTGCCCCCACGTCAGGCCGCTCAATTGGCGAGTGAGGCCGGTGTGAAAATCTACACCATTGGTATGGGTGCCGATGAAATGGTGACCGGCGGAATATTTGGCACCACATTTGGCGCCAGACGCCAGAACCCATCGGCTGATCTGGATGAGGATACTCTGCGTTTGATCGCCGATGAGACCGGCGGCCGTTACTACCGCGCCAAAGACGCCAATGAGTTGCAGCAAATTTATACCGAATTAGATCGTCTTGAAGCGATAGAACAAGAAAGCGTTAGCTATCGACCCCGAAAATCATTGTTCCACTTCCCACTGGGACTGGCGGCCGCAGTGTTGTTTGGGTGGTTGTTACTCAATCGAGCGAGAGCTGCGTATGGGTCTTGAAGAGTTTCATTTTTTGCGCCCTCAGCTGTTGTTGCTTGTGCTGCCCGCAGCACTCGCGCTGTATCTGATCTGGCGCCGCAGGCTCAGCGGATCTACCTGGTTTAATGTGATCGATTCTGAGTTATTACCGCACTTGCTCGAGGGCGAGCAGACAGCTAAAGAGCGCTGGCCAATCACACTGGCCGGAGTTGCTGCACTTATAACGATACTGGCATTGGCAGGACCTGCCTGGCAACGCCTGCCCCAGCCTGTTAGCCAGACTCAGGACGCTTTACTGATATTGCTTGATCTTTCCTTGTCTATGCGAGCCGGCGATATTGCCCCTAGTCGCATAGAGCGTGCTCATTTGAAAATTCGGGATGTATTGCGCGAGCGAAAAGAAGGTTTGACCGCCTTGATCGCTTATGCCGGCGACGCACATACAGTGGCGCCGTTTACGGATGATGCAAGAACCATCGAGTCTATGCTGCCTGCTTTGAAGCCAGAGATTATGCCCAAGCTTGGCAGTCGCCCCGACTTGGCTGTCGCACTTGGTCAACAGTTGCTGCAAGATGCGAACTTGAACAACGCCCGCGTGCTCATGGTCACCGATGACATACGAGCGGGTCAAATTGATGCTATGCAATCGGGTTTAGGCTCAACGCTTGAATTGGCGGTCATGTCGGTTGGCAGCAAGGACGGTAGCCCTATTCCATTGCCGCAGGGCGGATTTCTGAAAGACAATGCCGGCGAGATTATTGTTGCGAAGGTAGATGTAGGCCGTATTCGAGGTGCCGCTGGCGAACTAGGCGCGCGGTTCGCGGAACTTTCAAGCGACAGCAGTGATATTGAAAAACTGCTTCCTGAGCGCCGTGCGCAGGCGAAGGACCTTAAGGAAACCGAAAGAGAGTTTGATGTATGGCAAGATGAAGGCGCCACTTTACTCCTACTGCTTCTGCCACTGACGCTGTTTGCCTTTCGGCGCGGCCTAATACTGCCACTTGTGCTAATCACAGTATTGCCGTCTACCGCAGATGCAGCAGAACCAGCACAAATGTGGCGTAACCTATGGAAAACTCCGGACCAACAAGCAAGCGAGGCCTTGCAAAGTGGTGATGCGGAAACCGCCCAACAGTTGTTTGAAAATACAGAATGGCAAGCCAGCGCGGCTTATCGCGCCGGTGACTATGAACAAGCGGCGGAATTGTTCAGTGAACAAAACGCCTACAATCATGGCAACGCGCTGGCACGCGCGGGAAAACTCGATGAGGCGATTGCCGCTTACGATCAGGCCTTGCAGGAAAATCCGAACGACGAAGACGCTACTTTTAACAAACAACTGCTTGAAGAGCTGAAGAAGCAGCAACAGCAACAAGAACAGGACCAGCAAGAAAACTCAGACCAGTCTGAACAAGACAAACAAGATCAGCAGCAGAACCAGGACCAGCAGAACCAGAATCAAAATGACAGCAAGGACCAGCAGTCACAGAATTCAGATCAGCAAAACCAGGAGCAGCAGAATCAAGAGCAGTCCGAAAGTGAATCTGAACAAAAGGATTCAGAGACTGAACAACCGCCGGAAGAACAAGAGAAATCACCTGAGCAACAACAAGCTGAGGCAGAGCAAGACAAAGAACAAGAGCAACAGTCTGAGGCCCAGATGGCTGAGGCGGAACAGAGTAAATCTGACGCAGAGCGCGAACAGGAATTGCAGCAATGGTTGCGCAAAGTGCCTGACGATCCAGGCGGCTTGTTGCGCAACAAATTTCGGTACCAGTATGAACAGAATCGTCGACGACGAGAGCATTATGACAAAGATGGCCAACTCTACTAACAATCGAATGAGAGCGATACTGACGGCGCATTGCTTCGTTGTTTGCAGGCTCGCTCGCGTCATTTATTCGCATCGTCGGTATCGCTCTCATTCTATTGTGGGCTTGTTCATGATGCTGTTGCTAGGAAGCCAGTCCCTACCGGCGGCAGAACTGACGGCGCGGGTGGATCGCAGCAAGATTGGTTTGGATGAGACGTTTACGCTGGTCATCAAAAGTACATCGATGTCGATTTTTGACAGTCCGGACTTAGAGCCGCTTAAGCAAGACTTTGAGGTGTTGGGCACGAGTCGAAACAGTCAGCACAGTATTGTTAATGGCAAAACGGAGTCATCACTGGAATGGCATGTCAGTCTTGCAGCCAAGCGCGAGGGTGCATTGGTGATTCCGCCGATTGAAGTAGATGGTGACAAAACTGATGCAATAATTATCCAAGTGAGTAAAAGCAGTTTCGCTGAAAAGAGCGGTGGCTTTGAGCCAGTGTTTATTCAGTCTGAAGTCGACAGCAATGAGATTTACGTTCAAGGACAACTCATACTCACGGTAAGAATCTATTACGGAGTAGCGCTTTCCAGAGGTGCTCAGCTCAGTGATCTGGAAATTCCCAACGCGGTTGTTAAGCAACTGAACGAAGCGTCTTATGAGACGCGTGTGCGCAATATGAATTACAACGTACACGAAGTGAAGTACGCTATTTTTCCACAGCGCAGTGGTTCGCTGGAAATACCTTCACAAACTTTTAGCGCTTTGATGGCCAGCGGTCGTCGCAGTGGCGGTTCCTTATTTGATAACTTTGGTTCAACATCGCGTGGGCGCCCGATTAGAGCAGCATCAGAAACTCACACGATTTCGGTAAAACCCCAAGCGGCTGAATTCACTGGCGGTGATTGGTTGCCGGCTGAGAATATTGAGTTGCTGGAAACCTGGAGCAAGGAGCTGACCGAGCTCAAAGCCGGTGAGCCGATTACACGCTCTCTGATAGTAGAATCAAAAGGTCTGCAAGGAAGTCAGTTGCCACCATTAGATGTGGCAGACTTGAAAGGCGCTCAACAATACCCGGACCAACCGGAAACAGCCGATGAATTGAATTCAACGGGTGTTATTGGCACGCGTATTGAAAGCCAGGCCATTATTCCTGCAAATGGCGGCGAATTGCGTTTACCCGAGGTTCGCTTGCCTTGGTGGAATACACGTACTAATCGCCAGGAAGTGGCCATTGTTCCTGCGCAGGTTCTTCAAGTAGACGGGCCATTGGCGGCACCGACTGAACCAGCTCAACCGGTGCAAGCAGACACTGCAACAAACCTCTCACCTTCCTCGGAAAGTCGCAGCGGCACTGACATCGCTGATTCAGACAATATGGCACCAGCATCGAGTGGTGTTAACTCTTTCTGGCAATACGCAACGATTCTGACGCTTATTTTATGGGGCGCGACGGTGCTTTATTTTGTACTGTCGCGAAAGCGTTCTGTCGCTACCGATGTGATCTCGAGTCAAGAGCCATCTTTGAAAGCAATTCGCGAAGACTTGAGTGAGGCCTGCAAGGAGAACAATCCAGTAAGAATTAAACACGCACTTATTCAATGGGCTCGAGCAGTAACGGGCAAGAAACACTTAAGCTCTTTGTTGGCCGTTGCTTCTGCCCTGCCTAATGATAATTTACGCCAGGAACTGCAGGCGCTTGATTCGGCGTTGTATCAATCAGATTCGAGTTCGTTTGATGGAAGTGCTATTGATAGGGCCGTTACTGAATTGACGGAAGCACGTAAGTCACGGCGTTCGTTTAGGGGTGCTGAGTTGGAGCCGCTTTATAGGGTTTGATTTTTGACTTGCTTGCTAGTGGGGCGATCTTGGTAAGCGATACTAATAGTGCGGTGTTTAGTTCTTTGTGGCGGTGCTTCGTAGCACGCCTACAGGAGCAATAGACCTCTTCACAAACGGTCGCGAGGTATTCGCTCCTTATTGTTTGTGAAGAGGTCTATTGCTCCTGCAGGCTTGGAATAGGGTTATTCCTCACGAGAATGAGCAGATCTGGGTGGAGAATGACCGGGCCGCCCTGAGATTTGGGCTAAGAATTGCTAACTGGGGTACTACGGATTTTCCGTCTCAAAAGGACACAATCCCCTGTAGCCCCCATGGTACGCGGCCTGCAGCGGGGTATCAACTTCGAGTCTTTAATCATTTTCCGTTATTAGGCGCATAATCTCATCCATATCGAGCATATTCTGGCCGAAATTGAAGCTGTAAGTCCCATTCAGGTTTATGTTGATCCAAGCCACTGGGGATACCGTTTTTGTCAGATCCACATTTTTGTCGTCGCCTCTACGTCCAAAATACGTGAGCAGAAGACTGAGTATTTTTGAATTGAAATAGATGATGGCATTGGTCAGCAGTCGAGCGCATTCATTCCAAAGATCAATTTCATAATCGGAGATGCCCCTAAACCGATTGCCATTAACTGATGCAACTGCGCGTCGAAGCTGGTGGTAGGCCTCACCTCGATTGAGGGCACGTTGCACATAGCCTCTCAAACTCTCGTCATCGATGTAGTCTAATAGATACATCGCTTTAATCATCCGATTATATTCTGTCAGAGCCTGCAGTAACGGATGACTTTTAGCGTAGCCCGACAGCTTACGAATCAGCGTTGCCTGGGTTGTCGTTCTTTCCTGCAAAGAAATAACGATGCGCTGGATGGTATCCCACTGGTCAACAATAATCTCCGTTTTGATCGGCTTCTTCAAACTCATTTTGATGCCGTGCTCTTTGCTCTCTTGAACGTTGAACATATCATCAATAACCTTGCCGAATTTTGCATAGCGAGGCGCAAAGCTGTACCCGAACAAATCCAGTAAAGCGAAGTTAACATGGTTGATGCCGTGAGTATCGGTGGACAATACATCCGGTTTTATATCTGATGTGTTGCTCTGCAACAAATCAAAAATATAGTGGGATTCGTGTTCGTTTGAGCCAATTACTTTTGCATTAACAGCGGCGTGATTAGCAACGAGTGTCATAGATGACACGCCTTTGTTAGTGCCGAAGTACTTTGACGAATAACGTGTTTTGAATGTTTCCAGACGACTCTCGAATTTCTGGCCATCGGCGCTAGCGTGTATCAGATCCTCCTGAATATTATAGTGTTTGAATATTGCCAGCTTAGCCGTGGCATTGTTGATCGCATCGCTAGCGTTTTTCAATGTTTCCGGTCGTACGTAGTTTGCCTGGATGCTCTGCAGTTGGCTGTAACTTCGATCCGATATGTTGGCCATACCGTATGCCCCATAGTTTGTTCCGTTGCCGATGATCACCGCCAACAAGTCATCCATCCTTGTGTGGCCTTTGGGCTGCACGGGGAGAACATGGTCAAAGTGATCGAAGAACCCCGTTTCCTGATGGACATACCGAAGTACGTCAGCAATATTGATGGGTTTTATCTTTTCAAAGAACGGGTTATTCAACGCGCTTTTGACCCCACCTGAAGGCAATCGCCATCTCGTTTTTCCAGAGCGGTTTGACATAATGACATTTTGATTGTCGCCACTCTCGATACGCTGGCTGGCATTAAGTAGCTTGCCGTGAAGATCAGAAGACAGCGCTTTAATCAGCTGGTTGGGCTTCGCGATCAT
Source organism: Pseudomonadales bacterium (assembly GCA_045105115.1). GTDB lineage: Bacteria > Pseudomonadota > Gammaproteobacteria > Pseudomonadales > JAUIET01 > JAUIET01. The sequence goes on from JBGCDE010000058.1 coordinate 49,692, forward strand.
TCGTGGCAACATGGACTGCTTAAGGAGCGTTTTCTTTGTTTTCCATCGAGTATTTCCGACTAAATCGTCATTAAGTGCTCGGTACTTGATAATGCCGGGCAGGTGCAGTTGCCCCTTTAGCTTGTTCGGAATCTGCAAATAGAGCAGCCACTCATAGCGGTTGGGTATGACGTTGTCGTTGTCATCTATTAGGTAAGGTGCTTGTTTATTCTGAATCAAGCGCCTGTCGTAAGTCCCTGGGAAATCGCCATTCAGTAGTTCAGCCTTCGTCACTGAAAGTTGTGCTGTCAATGCATGGCTCTTTGCTGTGGCCTCAAAGTCGAGGCATAAAAATATGGGCCTTAACAGCGAATCGATTAGTTGGATTTGCTTGTCATAGAATTCCCAATGATAATCATCAAGCGTGCGCTTTTGCTTCTTGAGATACAGGCACAAGGATTCAATCTCTCGACGACCTAAGTGTTTACTGGCCTTCCTCTTTATCGCTGAAAATGGCTGGCTCTCATCGATCGAATCATCAACATAGTAGTTAAGAAGTTCGGCCGCTTTACCAATATTAGTCGCCGCTCCTTCCCAATCTCGGTACGCGGCGTCTTTAGCGTAGAGCTTTGCTTCTTCCCGTATTTTTTTGGCATGGTAAACGAAGCCATCCGCGAGTCGCTCTCTGTTTTTCTCGACTCGCTCCTGTAGGTAGCAGAGCAAGTACAGATACTGACTGATTTGATCAAAGCGTAGTATTTTACTGCCGTAAAAATCAACCATGGACGCGAAATGTTGTCGATTTTTTAGTGACAATGATAGCTTGTCAACGACAGCATCTATTTCAGTTATCCACGGTTGCACTTGTTGATTTACGATGAGTTCTTTTGTCAGTTCCGTCTGGGTAAAGCTCTTGGCCGATTGCCGCAATTTTCTCAAAGGTAATGTGCCATCATTGCCCAAGAATGAGGTTAGTGTTGCTGCTAAATCTGTCGTCAAGTGTTCCGCAAGAGAGTTTGCAATCGTCTTACGTTCGATAGTCATTGCCTGACTCACCAATACTTGCAAAGTGGTGTACTTCGGGATGGCAATATGCCGTAGCGACAAGTACTCTATCGCTGTATCAAAGAGGTGCCGCGGCTCAATCCAGGACTTGGCAGCGCGCTGTAAATGCGCGATGGTCTCAGCACTGTCAGTTTGATCGCGCCAGCTTTGATAATTCAGCAGACCAAAGACTTTCTGGTAGAGACGATTCCTTTGCTTTCGGTCAAGTGTGAAGCGTCGCAGTCCTAGACCAGGAAACTGCTCGCAAGCAATGAACTTCAAGTCCTCTTCGATTTGGCCAAAGCTCGGGCTGAGCACTACCGGTTTTGATTTAAAGTAGCCCAGCAAAGCCACGAAATAGCATCGATGAGATCGCTGACGTATGGACTTCGCGGCCTTGGCTTCACGGTCATTCAGGCTGAAGTAAAATCTACGCTCTTCAAGACTGAAGTTCGGAGGGGAGTATAACTCGGTAATTTCTGACTCAATGAGTATCTGCAGTCTCTCGGTATATGCCATTTCTGATCACCAAAAGATCAAAATCATAACCGAAAGGAATAAAACCGATGGAGTTCAAAAGTTGATACCCCTCCACAGGCCGCGTACCACGCGCGCTACAGCGGATTATGTCCTTTCAAGACGGAAAATCCTTAGTACCCCTAACTAGAACCCTGCACGAATAGAGTCGTTCGGATAGCCTACTTTCTTCGCGGAGAGTAAGGAGCGAATACCTCGCGACCGGAGCGAAGGAAGTAGGCTAGCCGAACGACGGGGTTCGCAGTTCAATGGTGCAGCACTTCATCACTCGCCAATATCAAACACTGACTATCAAGCGTCCTTCAGCGATTTACTGACCACCTCAAAAACATCTTTCGACAAGTCTTCGCAACTCTCAATCTTACGCAGAGCCGCAATCATTTGTTCTTGCAAAGGCAGTGTGTATTTCTTCCACTTTGACAAAGGTCCAAGCAAGCGTGATGCAATTTGCGGGTTTTTGGTGTTCAGCTCGATTACTTGATCTGCGAGAAATTGATAGCCAGACCCATCGGGATTATGGAAGTTAATCAAATTCTGTCCGCAGAACGCGCCAACCACTGCACGCACTTTGTTGGGATTGCTCGCGTCATATGCGTCGTGATTCAAAAGCATGTCTATGGTTTTCAAGCCACCGGGTAATTGCGCACTCGCCTGAACTTGCAGCCACTGATTAACAACCAGGCCTTCATGCTGCCAACGTTCATAAAAACTGGCCAGTGCTCTTTGTTTTGCAGCCTGAGCCGACTCGGCTTCGCAGTTAACCAATTCACGCAGAGCTGTGTAGGTGTCGGTCATGTTATTGGCATTTGCGAACTGCAATTCACAGCGCGCGATTTGTTCTTCACTTCCTAGTAGCATGAGATAGGCGAGGCAGGTATTTCTTAATGCCCTACTGGCAATCTGTTCGGCGGTGGCTTGGTAAGCTGCTGTGACTTCGTTCGCTTCATAGACACGTACCAGCTCATTTTCAAGACTGCGTGCAATTTCGGTTCTGGCGTATTCACGACAGCGGTGAATAGCCATAACGTCAACGGGCTGAATCACTTCGCCGATATAGGCTTCGCTTGGCAGGCTCAGCATCATTGCTACCATGGACTTGTCCAGGGTGTTATCAGCCAGTAAGGTTCGGTAAGCATCGACCAGCTTGCTGTCCATTTGCAGCGCATCACCATTTTGATACGCGAGAACTAACCGTCTTAATTCCCGCAGTGCCAGATTCTGGCTGGCGTCCCAGCGCGAAAAGCCGTCATCGTCGTGGCTCATCAAAAACAGCAGGTCCGAGTCTTTATAATCGAAGCCTAATTTTACGGGGGCAGAAAAGCCGCGCAGCAAGGAAGGAACCGGTTGCTCGGGTAAATTCTCAAACACAAAAGTTTGACACGCTTCTGTCACGTCTAATACGCGCTCGGTATTGTCTGAAAGCTCAGCGGATGCTGCAGGGTCTTCGCCCCGTAGTTGCAAACGCAGCTTGCCGGCCTCACCCAAAAGAGCCATTGCAAATGGCACATGAAACGGCTGTTTCTCGGTTTGCCCTGGGGTTGCCGGGCAGCTTTGGTCGATGGTCAGGTGATAACTTCTGTCATCTTCATTCCATTCGCCAGTGACCATTAATTCCGGTGTTCCAGCTTGCGAATACCAGCGTCTGAATTGGCTTAGGTCAAAGCCACTGACGTCTTCCATGGCTTGCACGAAATCATCAGTTGTTACGGCTTGACCGTCATGACGCTCAAAGTACAAATCGCTGCCTTTGCGGAATTGTTCGCCGCCTAACAAGGTGTGCATCATGCGCACTACCTCGGCACCCTTTTCATACACGGTGACTGTGTAGAAGTTCGATATTTCCATGTAACTGTCGGGTCGTACCGGGTGTGCCATCGGACCTGCGTCTTCAGCAAACTGGGCGGTGCGCAGCAGGGCAACGTCTTCTACGCGTTTGACTGTTCTGGAGCCCATGTCTGAAGAAAATTCTGCATCACGAAATACGGTGAAGCCTTCTTTCAAACTGAGTTGAAACCAGTCTCTACAGGTAACGCGGTTACCTGACCAGTTATGGAAGTACTCATGCGCAACGATCGCCTCTACTCTTTGGAAGCCAAGGTCGGTGGTTGTTTCCGGGTTTGCCAGCACACAGGAAGTGTTGAATATATTGAGGCCCTTGTTTTCCATCGCCCCCATATTGAAATCATCAACGGCGACAATCATGAATACGTCCAGATCGTATTCGCGACCAAACACTTCTTCATCCCAACGCATGGATTTCTTAAGTGACGTTAAGGCGTGCTCGCATTTGTCCAGGTCCTTTTCTTCCACATAAATTCTGAGCTCAACACTGCGACCCGAGCAGGTAAGGAACTCATCGGTGATGCAACTTAAGGAGCCTGCTACTAATGCAAACAGATAGGCCGGTTTTCGAAACGGATCTTCCCATACCGCTAAATGACGGCCAGAGCTTAGTGTTGTTTGCTCTATTGCATTGCCGTTTGAGAGCATTATCGGATATTTGTCGGCGTCAGCCTCTATTTCTGTACGAAACAGAGACATCACATCAGGCCGATCGAGATAATAGGTGATCTTTCGGAAGCCCTGCGCCTCACACTGCGTACAGAACATTCCGCGTGACTGATACAAACCTTCCAGCGAGGTATTATCTTGCGGGCGAATACGTGTGATGCATTCCAGCTCGAAACTGTCTGGTACGTTTGGAACCGTTAGCTTCTCGGGAGACAACAAGTACTCTGTGGTTTTCAGCGCCTTACCATCTATACCCAACGACAGTAACTCAAGCTCAATGCCATCAAGTTGCAATGAGGCGTTGTCGGCCATTGAGTCATGCTGATTGCGTTTAACGGTGAGATTGCTGCGCACAATAGTATGGGTGTCCCACAACTCAAAACGCAGCCGTGTCTCCTCAATCAGAAAAGCGGGGGGCTCGTAGTCGTCGAGATAGATAGTACGGGGTTGGCCTTCCTTCATTTGTTTCCTTAGCTCGCCAATCGCACCGACACGTCGTAGCCGGTGTATTTGCGCATATTGATGACTCCGGTATCGAAAATAAGATACTGGCCTTTAATTCCTAGTAACTGACCACCCAGCTCAGGGGTTTTCTCGGCATTGAGCGACACTATTTTTTCAGGGTATTGCTCAACCGGGTAACTGATGTCCACGCTTTCCTGCTCGCTCAAAATTTGTATGGCTTGAAGCCCATGCGTATTTTGCAGCTCAGTTAATCCCGGTTGAATCTGTTCTAGCAAGTTGCTTGCAAGCTGTTGCAAATCAACCGGATCAGGCGAGCCTTTTAGCATGGTTCGCCAATTGGTTTTATCGGCGATGTGCGCTTTCAGCAACACTTCCACCAAACCGGATTGCAAGCGAGTTTGCACAGCCAAGATCGGTAAAGCCTGACTTGCTCCTTGATCAATCCAACGCGTGGGTACTTGTGAACCTCTGGTGATGCCCACCTTCGGCGCAGACGCATTGGCCAGATACACAATATGCTCAATCATGCAGTTTTGCTCACCCCATTCAGGCTCGCGACAGGTGCCCGCGTCATAGTGACATTTTTCAGGGCTCAAAATACAAGAATCGCATTGGGCTAGCCGCTTCATACAGGGAAAACAGTAACCCTGGCTGAAACTCTTTTTGGTTTTTCGACCACAATGAATGCAAAATATATTACCATTAAAATTAAATGTTAGATGACTACCAATATATTGATTCATAGACAGCAATTCGTCGCCCAGAGGTAATTGATACTCTACCGGGTCGGTTAAGCGAACCTGCATTTTTCGTATCGACCCTGCCAAAAGTTCACCGTCGCTCATTACTTTAAAGATTCCTGATTATCTGAATATCATCGTTTGCAGACGAGGTTTGATCGCTCTTGCTCGAACAATCCTTGCCCGGCAAATAGCCGCTTCGTTCCGAGGCGGGTAAGTACTTTTCTTCCCAGGCAATCAAGGCTTGCATGCACAAGGCCTTTTGCTCTGAGTCAAGTACGCGACCATCGGGCCATTTACCCAACTCAACCGCAACTCGCAAATTTTCAACGCCTTCTGCCGTCAAAGACTGCAGCATTTCCTCAAGCTTCAAGTGAATACCCCCTCAAGAATCTTGCGCCCGATCTAGACGATTACCCCAACGCAACTTGTCACGACATGCAGCGTAATAGCTGTGCTCCAGAGGATGAACCAGCTTAAATCCGTGCCGGCGTTTATGCACATAAAGCACATCGCCCGGTGCGGCCGAAAAGTTCACCTGCCCGTCGCAGTTCAACTGAGGGTTGGTTGGGTTATTGCCGCCAATTACTACTTTTATCTCACTATTGCCGTCCACTACTATTGGCCGGGTGCTGAGCGTGTGCGGGAACATCGGTACCAGTACCAGCGCATCAAGCTTAGGATGCATAATTGGCCCGCCACCTGACAAGGCGTACGCAGTAGAGCCTGTTGGGCTGGATACAATCAAACCGTCGGCGCGCTGAGAAAAAACAAACTCGTCATCTATAAACAGCTCATACTCAATCATGCGCGCGGATTTACCGGAATCCAGAACCACGTCATTAACCGCTTCTGATTTTCCAATAGGTTGGCCATCGCGGCTCAGTACGGCTTCGAGTAAAAACCGCTTCTCCATTTGGTACTCGCCGCGAAGAATCGCACCCACTTGCTCTTCAACCTGATCCGGCAGAATATCGGTGAGAAAACCCAATTTGCCGCGGTTCACGCCCAGTAGTGGAATATCGTATTGAGCCAATTTACGGGCCGCACCCAACAAGCTGCCGTCACCACCCACAATAATGGCCAAATCACAGCTCTCGCCTATCATGCCTATCGTTGCCGCACGCGACCTGGAATTCGGCAAGGCCTGGGCCACGCGCTCTTCTAGCTGAACTTGTACGCCGGCTTCAATCAGGTAACGTTCCAGCTGCGCAATTGTATCGCGCACCCGTTCTTCGCTAACCCGGCCAAGAATGCCGATATGGCGAAAAGTCTCCATCGCGCTACCTCAATCAATAAAGGCAGTATTATAGACGCATGCAGGTACTTACAACAGACGAAGCCGCCATACAGCAGCTCACTCACCCGATGGTCAGAGACTTAGGCTGGGCTTGTTTTAGCCAAGCGGTGCTCGTGCACACAGAATCGATCGATTCTGTGCAGATCGAGAGCACGCACGAGTCTATGTTTCCGCTAACCCCAGGTCGCCTGCAAGCCCTGCAAAACCTTGATGCCTCGCCAAAACCATTGCAAGACTTCCTGAACAGCAAGACAGGCCGCAGACGCCTGGGCATCTACTTTGAGCATCTGGTTGAGTATTTTCTGCTGAATGATCCGGATATGGAGTTGCTGGTTCGCAATTTAGCCGTACGCGATGAAACCAGAACGCTGGGGGAATTTGATTTTGTGTATGTAGACCACTCACTGGGTGGCACAGTCATTCATCTGGAAATTGCACTGAAGTTCTACATGGCGCTGGCCGAATCAATGAGACCCAAGCCGAAAAGACGCTGGTTAGGCCCAGGTTCGCAGGATGCGCTGGAAGATAA
>JBGCDE010000059.1:0-25043 GCA_045105115.1 Pseudomonadales bacterium
TTCACAAAATCGTCCAGCTCTTCTCTGAGCCGGGACATGTCTACACCGCAGGCAGTCAAAACATCTGCGGCAACGCTGTTATCCAGCAATGCCAGCAACAAATGCTCGACCGTCATGAACTCATGACGTTTGGACCTGGCCTCTCTAAAGGCATCATTGAGTGTATTTTCCAGGTCTTTACTTAACATCCAGATCTGCCTCTAACGTCTCAATCCTGGTCATCTGCCACCTCAATCTCACAGAGCAGCGGATGCTCGTTTTCCCTGGCGTAATCATTCACCAAGGCCGCTTTTGTCTCTGCGACATCCCGGGTAAAAACTCCGCAGACCGCTTTGCCTTTGGTATGTACCAGCAGCATGATCTGGGTTGCCTCTTCCCGGCCGAAGTGGAAAAACCGCTCCAAAATGTGAACAACGAACTCCATTGGCGTGTAGTCGTCATTCATTAATACCACCTTATACAAAGGCGGTTTTTTCAATGCGGGGCGTGCATCTTCGACGAGCGTGTCACTATCAAAGTCGAGCGCGTCGTCGTTGTCGGCCCCGTTACTTAACCTTAGCCGATCTTTATAAAGTTGACCCATCTGTAGAACTCTTTTTGGGACGAGAGGTTGAGAATGTTACCAGCGTCTCATTATACCGCGAGCTGCAATATAGAAGACTATGACTTGACGCGCACCCTCGCATGTTAAACAATGTGCTCTGAACAACTGTCAGGAAGATAAGTCTCTGATTCACAAACGATTTCAGCAGGCAGTTCAAACGAAGAAAAAAATAAAGGCCTAACAAGCATTTAGGCAAACTTCTTAAAGGAAAAGATACCATGCAGAAAGGTGTCGTAAAATGGTTCAATAACGCAAAAGGCTACGGCTTTATCCTGCCCGAAGACGATAATGGCGATATTTTTGCCCATTATTCTGCCATCGAAATGGATGGTTATAAAACACTGAAGGCTGGACAACGAGTTAGCTTTGAGACTGAAGAGGGGCCAAAAGGTTTGCATGCGGTCAATATTCAGTCAGCAGAAGAGAACACTGAGCCAAAAGCCACTGCGCAGTCCTCTCAAGATTCAGTGGAACAATCCGAAGATCAATTGGAGGAGATGGCTTAGCCAATCTCCCCTGTTGTACCGAAGGAACTGTCTTAGCCCATGTGCTGAATAACGGCGTCGCCGAATTCAGAACACTTTAGTAGCTTGGCATTGTCCATCAATCGCTCGAAATCGTAGGTTACGGTTCTCGCCGTAATTGCGCCTTCCATGCCGGTTACTATCAAGTCAGCAGCCTCATTCCAGCCCATATGCCGCAGCATCATTTCCGCTGACAATATCAGTGAGCCCGGGTTTACCTTGTCTTGCCCGGTGTACTTGGGAGCCGTACCGTGAGTTGCTTCAAACAAAGCCACCTCATCACTGAGGTTTGCGCCCGGCGCAATACCAATACCGCCCACTTGGGCTGCCAAGGCATCTGACAGGTAATCGCCATTCAGGTTCAGTGTTGCGATTACGCTGTATTCATCCGGTCTCAGCAACACTTGCTGCAACATTGCATCGGCAATTACATCCTTAATAATGATCTCGTTACCGGTTTTAGGATTTTTAAGCGTGCACCAAGGCCCACCGTCCAGTAACTCTGCACCAAAGTGTGCTTGCGCAGTCTCATAGCCCCAATCTTTGAATGCACCTTCCGTGAATTTCATAATATTGCCCTTGTGGACAAGGGTTACTGACGGCAGATCTTGATCTATCGCATATTGAATTGCTTTACGAACCAATCGAGTCGTGCCTTCTTTAGAGACTGGCTTTACACCAATACCGCATTCGTTAGGAAAGCGTATTTTCTGCACGCCCATTTCTTCGCGCAGAAATTGAATAACTTTTTCGGCTTCTTCGGTGCCGGCTTTCCATTCTATGCCTGCGTAGATGTCTTCAGAATTTTCGCGAAAAATCACCATGTTGGTTTTCTGAGGCTCTTTGACTGGCGATGGCACGCCATCGAACCACTTCACTGGACGTTGACAGACGTACAGGTCCATTTCTTGGCGAAGAGCAACGTTCAATGAACGGAAGCCACCGCCAACCGGCGTGGTTAATGGTCCCTTTATGGCCACCACATACTCACGGATTGCATCCAGTGTCTCTTCCGGGAACCAATCTCCGTCATACAACTCAGCGGCTTTCTCACCGTTGAACACTTCCATCCACACAATTTGCTTGTTGCCGTTGTAGGCTTTATTGACGGCCGCATCAACAACTTTAAGCATCGGAGGCGTGATATCAATCCCAATGCCGTCACCCTCGATATAGGGGATAATAGGCTTGTCCGGTACAGTCAGCGACATGTCTGAATTTACCGTTATTTTCTCGCCTTCCGTAGGGACTTTGATATGTTTGTAAGCCATGTTCAACTCCGAAGTAAAAACTGTTGCGACCGCAAGAACCACTCATTGTAACATTGTCATGCTGATTATTTTGGCCGCCTTTTGTACCCTGCAAGGCTCTTGACTGATGAGAGATGTGTACCTTTTCAACAAACCTTTTCGGGTGCTGTCCCAATTTACGCCAGATGGAGGGAAAGCCTGTCTAAAAGACTTTATCAATGTGCCCGCCATCTATTGTGCTGGGCGGCTGGATTTCGACTCCGAAGGCTTACTTCTGCTAACGGATAACGGAAAATTGCAACATCAATTGAGCCATCCGAAATTCAACACATCCAAGCACTATTGGGTTCAAGTAGAAGGCAAGCCAAGTGCCGAATCATTATCAGCATTAGTAAAAGGTGTGATGCTGAAAGATGGTCCGGCTAAGGCACTGCTTGCAAAGCACATAGAAACACCAAATATATGGCCACGCACACCACCGATCAGGGTTCGCAAGCATATTCAGGACAGCTGGCTGGAGATCGTTATTAGTGAGGGGCGCAATCGCCAGGTAAGACGAATGACTGCAAACATTGGCCACCCTACTCTGCGCCTGATCCGTCATCAAATTGGTGACTTTGCTCTAGCCGACTTGGCGCCTGGCGATCTTCGACGGGAAGCCTACAACGATAGGAAATTAGCGCAATGAACCCTGCAAATGCGCACCTGACTGTTGCAACGGTGATTGAGCACGAAGGTCGCTTTTTGATGGTACGTGAAATGGATCAAGGTCTAGAGGTCATCAATCAGCCGGCGGGCCACTGGGAGCCGGGAGAATCACTGCCGCAGGCGGCCATCAGGGAAACACTTGAAGAAACCGCATGGCATATAGAGCTCACAGGTCTCATAGGTGTGTTCTTATCAAGTAACCCACACGGTGATCATTACTGCCGGATAGCATTTGCAGCAAAAGCGCTCAGCCATGACGGCGAGCTTGCTTTAGATGAGGATATTCTTGCCGCTCAGTGGATGAGTCTGGATGAATTACAGGCACAGCGTGATAAAATGCGCAGCAAGGTGGTGCTGCAAACCCTGCAGGCATGGCTGGATGGTCAACATTTTGATCTAAGTGCGGTGTCTTCGATACCGATGGTTCACAGTAAGCCCTAAACCGGGCATAAGCGTAAGGAACAGATATCATGGCCCATCAGGCGGCCAAGCGAGTTATTGTTGGTATGTCTGGCGGCGTAGACTCGTCCGTGGCTGCGTACCTGCTTCTGCAGCAGGGTTACCAGGTTGAAGGCCTGTTCATGAAGAACTGGAATGACGACGATGGCACTGAATATTGCACGGCGATGACCGACCTCGCCGATGCCGCTCACGTAGCACAGACACTCGGCATAAAATTGCATACCGCAAACTTTGCTTCCGAGTATTGGGACAGAGTATTTCAGCATTTTCTAAGCGAGTATAAAGCTGGCCGAACACCTAACCCTGACATTCTGTGCAACAAGGAAATCAAGTTCAGAGCGTTTCTGGACCACGCTCTGGCTTTAGGCGCCGATGCAATTGCAACGGGTCACTATGCGCGCATGGACGATTCCACCGGTGAAGCCAGACTGCTCAAAGGCCTGGACCCAGCTAAAGACCAAAGTTACTTCCTGCATGCAGTGAGCGCGCAGCAACTGCAACACACCTTATTCCCGCTGGGTGAGTTGCTTAAAACTGAAGTACGAGAAATAGCTGAGCAGCAAGGTTTGATCACACATGACAAAAAAGACAGTACGGGTATCTGCTTTATCGGTGAACGACGCTTCAAAGACTTTCTGATGCAGTACATTCCGGCTCAAGAAGGCGATATTTGCTCACTCGACGGTGAGAGCCTCGGCCGTCATGCAGGGTTGATGTTTCATACCATCGGCCAAAGACAAGGCCTGGGAATTGGCGGCAAGAAAGGCCAGCCCGAAAAAGCATGGTATGTGGCGGCCAAAGATCTGGAACGCAATGTATTAAAAGTTGTGCAAGGTAATGATCATCCCGCGCTGTTTGCGCAATCACTCACTGTTGAACAGCTTGAGTGGGTCAATGGCAAACCACCTTCTGCAAATACGACCTTACACGCGAAGATTCGTTATCGACAAAACGATCAGACGTGTGAGCTACTCGACAACACTGATCAAGATTGTTGTACGGTGCATTTTGAGGTGCCACAACGAGCCATATCACCTGGCCAATCCTGCGTCTTTTACGCTGGCGAGCACTGCCTTGGCGGTGGAATAATTCGCTCTGCACTGCGCTCGCCGGTCACAGAGGCAAAAAGCGCATGAGTGTTCGAGACCAAACGCTGTGCCTGGCAGCACTGATGCAGCATTGCCAAATGGTCGAGCAACTGGCAAACAGTGGTTCAGTGAATTATGACGAACTGGGCGACTGTTTACAGCAATTGTTCATCACCGACCATGAGACAACTCAAGATGCTTTTGGGACGCTGCAAAGCTTAACGCCTGGTTTGCAGCTCTTGCAAAAACTACTTGCCAGAAACAGCGTTGAAGGTACTCAGAATTTGCTGCAATACGCAGTGTCGCTGTTGCATCTGGAACGCAAGCTCAGTCACAACAAAGATATGCTGCAAATTATTCGTAACCGTCTTGACCATGCCTCTTACCATCGTGACCACTTTAGTTCAGACAATCACGGCGTGGCAGAACAAGTTGCGGGTATTTATCAAGACACACTCAGCACACTTAAATATCGAATACACGTAAAGGGCAATATGCAGCACTTGCAAGATGAGCACACTGCAAATTGCATCAGGGCACTGCTTTTATGTGCTGTTAGATCGGTCAGGCTATGGCGCTTATCGGGTGGTTCCCGACTGAATCTTTTATTGAAACGCGGTCAGTATCAACAACAAGTAACACATTTATTAGCAGGAAAACAATGAGTGAACTCGAACTTTCAGCATTAACTGCCCTCTCACCGGTAGACGGTCGATATGGCGGCAAAACAGCGGCACTTCGGCCAATGTTTAGCGAATATGGCCTAATCAAGGCAAGAATCACTGTGGAGGTCGAGTGGTTAAAGGCCTTGGCGGCAGAACCAGGCATTCGCGAACTGCCAGAACTCTCTGTCGAAGACATCAAGTACCTGGATTTACTGGTTGATGAATTCAGTGTACAAGATGCGCAAAGCATCAAGGACACCGAGAGAACGACCAATCACGATGTGAAAGCCTGCGAGTACTTCCTGAAAGAAAAAATGGCGGCCAGAGCAGAGCTGGCGCCGCATTTGGAGTTTGTGCACTTCGCCTGTACGTCCGAAGACATTAATAACTTATCTCATGCCTTGATGCTCAAACAGGGGCGCGAACAGGTGTTGCTTCCGGCAATGAAGACATTGACCACTGCGATCGCCGAGCTGGCTGAACAGCACGCTGACGTGCCTATGTTGTCGAGAACACATGGACAATCCGCAAGCCCAACAACGGTAGGCAAGGAATTTGCAAACGTCGTTCACCGCTTGCAACGACAATACACGCAGGTGTCCAACAGCCCATTGCTGGGTAAGATCAATGGCGCCGTAGGTAACTATAACGCCCATATTTCCAGTTACCCTGAGATCAACTGGCCAGCACTCGCGGAGGGCTTTGTGTGCAGTTTAGGAATTCAATGGAATGACTACACTACCCAGATCGAACCGCACGATTACATTGCGGAACTGTTCTCTGGAATTAATCGTTTCAATACAATCCTGATTGATTTTAATCGGGATATCTGGGGCTATATTTCCATGGGGTACTTTAAACAAAAGACTGTCAAGGGAGAGATCGGATCTTCGACCATGCCACACAAAGTAAACCCAATCGATTTCGAAAACTCCGAGGGAAATCTGGGTCTGGCCAATGCGATCAATCAACACCTCGCTGACAAACTGCCTGTATCGCGCTGGCAGCGGGATTTAAGTGACTCGACAGTATTAAGGAATTTGGGCGTTGGCATTGCCCACTCACTGATTGCATACCAAAGTACGATGAAAGGAATCTCCAAACTTGAATTGGCGCCGAATATCCTCGCAGAAGACTTAAACAACAGCTGGGAGGTTCTTGCTGAACCTTTGCAGACAATCATGCGCCGGTACGGTGTAGACAACCCCTATGAGAAGCTTAAGGAATTAACCAGAGGACAAGCTGTTAACAAGGAAATTCTGGAATCTTTTGTGGAAGGTCTCGAAGTACCCGAGGAAGCCAAGGAGATGATGCGAGCTCTGACTCCGCACGGTTACACAGGGCTCGCTGAAAAGCTGGCGCGATCAATACGCTAGATAATGCAGCCCCTTAATGGCCTGGCGACCGCTGAAGAACAACAACGGTTCGTTTCTCAATACTGGCAGAGTGAACACCGCTACTTTAAAGGCGCCCTAACTGAATTCGAAGACCCTATCACGGCTGATGAACTCGCTGGACTAGCCTGTGAACCTGAGATTGTCAGTCGAATAGTCAGTGGTCCTGAAAATACACTGGAACTTGGACCTTTCTCAGAGCAGCGATTGCAAGAATTTGAACCCAAGCATTCGACACTGCTAGTTCAGGGCGTTGAACTTTTTGTCCCTGCCTTGGTAGCACTGCGAGATGCCTTTAACTTTATTCCGAGCTGGCGTTTCGAAGATGTGATGGTCAGCTTTGCGACACCGAATGGTGGCGTTGGACCTCACTTCGATCAGTACGATGTATTTTTAGTGCAGGGAGAGGGTTCGCGTGATTGGCAAGTGGGTCAGAATTGCGATGAACACTCTGAAATCGATTCCAGCTCAGGCCAGCGAATTTTGAGCCGTTTCCAACAGCGAGCAAGTTATACGCTCAACAAAGGCGATGTTCTTTATGTGCCGCCTGGTATGGCTCACTGGGGTGTCTCGCGAGATAACAGTATTTGCTACTCCATTGGCTTTCGTGCGCCCTCAGCAAAAGAGCTGGCGAGTGAATGGGCCCATTCTCTTGTTGCTGAACAGCAACGCTTTCAGGACCCGACCACAGCCTATACAGCGAGATCCGGGCAGCACATTACGCCGGCGGCAATACAACAGGCCAAATCCTTACTTTTTGAGCTTCTCAGTGAACCAGCTAACATCGCAGACGCATTGGGTACTTTTCAAAGCGCCAGCCCTCACTTCGATGAAGTACTCGCACCCGGCTGGTCTGACCTTGAAAACAAGTTGGCAAACGGCGCGCTGCTAAGCCGGTGTTCAGGCGCCAGGTCGTTCTATTACTGTGACGAGACGACAACAAGAGTGTATTTTAATGGCCACGCTCATGGGGCTAGCGGCGCACAGATTGGATGGGTAGAACAGCTTTGCTCTGCAGAGAAGCTAGACCTTGGCGATATCCGATCGCATTGCATGCACAAGGACGATAGAATAGAGGCGGAACACAAAGCTCTTTTGCTTTTAGCGCTACAGCACCAAGTGTATGAACTCTGAGATCTCAAATGCCAACCCTGTCGAGTTGATTGAGGGCGATGTTAGCTACCCAACAGGCTATCTGCGGGCAGCGATGCAACTGCTTAGTTCGACCCAGCGCGAATTGAGAATTTACAGTGAATTACTTGAAGCAGATGTGTATGGAAGCGAAGATTTCGTAACTCAATTGTCATCAATGATACGAGCCAACCGCCGCTCACATGCCCGTGTACTTGTATCCGCTCGAGCAGAACTGGCAGGGCGGAGTCATCGCCTTCTGGACCTTGCCCGCACATTGCCAAGCTTGTGCCAGTGCCGGGTAATCTCTGAACCAGCTGATAGATATCGTGAAGACTACGTGTTGGCAGACCGGTCAGCTTACGTGGCGAAAAAAGCAAAGGATGAAAATGCCGCCCGCTTTGCACCTAGTGACCGAGCAGGTGCTGTTGATCGCGCTGAACACTTTGACTACCTATGGTCACGGGCAAGCGCCAGCGCTGAACTGCGCTACCTCTCTATCTAATTCCAGGAAGAATAGTTCTCAATGTCTAATCGTTACCACCTCCATTTTTTAGTCGCAACGCTGATAGCCCTGGGCGCCGGGCTGATTTATTACCAACATACCGCGCTAGGTGTACCGCTCACGCCCGATAGCAAAGAAGAAATATGGACGGTTGAAGCCAATCTTGTTTTTGAACCCAGAAACCGGCCAGCCAAGTTATCCATGTTCTTACCAGAATTTAAGGAGCGATTTCAGTCCTTACATGAACGATTTGTGTCTGACGGCTATGGCATGAAAGTTGAGCAGGAAGATGACAATCGACTGGTCACTTGGTCGATAAGAAAACCGGAAGGTCGCCAGTCACTCTATTACACAGTGTCATTAGCAAAAATGACCGATGCTCGTAAGTTAAAGAAGCCCGGAGCAACCTACACTCAGAAAAACCAGTTCAGTACACCTATCGAAGAGTTGGCGGCAGAATCATTAACCGCTGATATACGCTCGAAGACCGCCGATATTCATACCTTTGTTACTTTGGCGATTCGAACCCTGACGGATAGTGATAACAACAATGCACAACTGCTACTGGATAAGGCCGTGTCTGCCACAGCAAGAGCCTCGGTATTGGTAAGATTATTGTCGCACGCCCATATTCCTGCTGAAATCATTCATACATTACCGCTCAAACAAGGCGTTAATATTGAGCCCAAAATTTGGTTACGCTGTTACAACGGTGAGCAGTGGTTGTACTTTGACATAGCCACTGGAGACGAAGGCTTGCCAGAGGATATGCTGCCCTGGTGGCAAGGTGATGAAGCCGTATACACGGCAAACGGGGTCAAGAATCCGGAATTGTCATTCAGCATTTCGAAAGACGTTCTTAATTCAATGCAGCTTGCTGATATACGTTCACGCGGCACACCTTCACTGTTCAGTGAATTTTCCCTTAGCGGTCTTCCCGTGCAGACGCAAATTGTCTACCAAACATTGCTAACCGTGCCACTGGGTGTTCTGGTGATACTGGTGTTAAGAAGTTTTGTAGGACTTGTAACATTTGGCACCTTCACTCCTGTTCTGATCGCCCTCGCCTTTCGCGAAACACAATTGTTGTGGGGTATTTTTCTATTTACCTTGATCACCAGCATTGGTCTGCTGGTGCGCTTTTACCTTGAACAGTTGCGATTATTGCTGGTGCCTAGAATGGCCGTCATTCTAACGGTGGTGGTGGTTTGTATGGGCGTGATCAGTATTTTCGGGCATAAGCTTGGTATGGAGAGAGGTCTTTCCATCGCGTTGTTTCCGATGGTGATTTTGACCATGGCAATCGAAAGAATGTCCATCATTTGGGAAGAACGGGGTGCCGCCGAGTCAATCAAAACCGGCATCGGTAGTTTGATAGCTGCGTCCATCACCTATGCCGTCATCAACGTTCCTCTGTTTCAACATTGGGTTTATGCATTCCCCGGAATCACTCTGATTCTATTGGCTTTAATGTTGCTGATTGGCCGCTACAGTGGCTACAGGCTATCCGAATTGGCACGGTTTAAGGCCTTGGGGAAATAAGCTATGTGGTCTCGAATGCAAAAATTGCGGCACAACGGTGTACTGAGCATCAACAACCGCAATGCAAATTATATTTTGCGTTATAACGATCGTAAAAAATATCCATTGGTTGACGATAAACTGAAAACTAAACAATTGGCGATTCAACACGGCGTATCCGTACCAGGACTTCTTGCAGACCTGCACTCCGAGTCAGAAGCCAAAGACATCGCCAAAGTATTGGACCCTTTCCAGGACTTTGTTGTAAAGCCCGCTCAAGGTGCAGGAGGCGACGGCATTCTTGTGATACAGGCCTCTCACAATGGCCGCTATATCAAAACCAGTGGCCAGGCCGTCACGGCCACTGAAATGGAACATCACTGCTCCAACGTATTAGCCGGTCTATTTAGCCTGGGTGGGCATCGCGATGTGATTCTAATTGAAGAACGCATCAGACCTTCGCATGTGTTTGACCAAATAGCCTATCAAGGCGTACCTGACGTCAGAGTGATCGTGTTTTGTGGCTTTCCGGTCATGGCGATGCTGAGATTACCAACACGCCAGTCTCAAGGTAAAGCGAATCTACATCAGGGGGCGATTGGCGCCGGTCTGGACATAGCCACCGGCAATACCTTGCACGGCGTATGGTTCAATGAAATTACTTTGAGTCATCCCGATACGGGTAATCAACTTAGCGGCTTACCACTGCCATTTTGGGATCAAATACTGGATCTTTCTGCTCGCTGCTATGAGATGACAGACTTGGGCTACTTAGGCGTTGATATCATCATTGACGATGAACGTGGTCCGTTGATGCTCGAACTCAATGCAAGACCAGGGCTCAATATTCAGATTGCCAACCAGGCTGGGCTGCTAAAACGCTTGAAAGACATCGAAGACAACTTTATCTACGCTAAAGGCAAGAAAATACCCGAGGTATCAGAACGTATTGACTACGCTCGCAATCAGTTTGCCGCTGAGCTAATAGAAAGCGGTGCTGCCTAGCACTATCTATCAGTTTTCGGATAATTCTTCATGCAGAAATAACCAGGTTTCGATGACCGAATCCGGGTTAAGCGACACGCTGTCTATACCCTGCTCCACCAACCATTTCGCAAAGTCGGGGTGATCACTCGGACCTTGTCCGCAGATTCCAACGTATTTGCCTGCCTTCTTACACGCCTGAATAGCCATTGTCAGCAATGCTTTGATCGCTTCATTACGTTCATCAAACAAGTGAGCAACCAAACCTGAGTCCCGATCAAGCCCCAGGGTTAACTGCGTTAAATCGTTTGAGCCGATCGAGAAGCCGTCAAAGTACTGCAAAAAGTCATCCGCGAGTAATGCATTGGCTGGTAGTTCACACATCATTATCAAGCGAAGATCATTTTTGCCGCGCTCCAGACCTTGCTCTGCTAAAAGATCAATAACATGCTTCGCTTCACCCACTGTTCGCACAAAGGGCACCATGATTTCTATGTTGGTCAGGCCCATTTCGTCGCGCACGCGTCTCATGGCTTCACATTCCATCGCAAAACAATCGCGAAACGAATCTGATATATAGCGCGATGCACCGCGAAAACCCAGCATTGGATTTTCTTCTTCAGGCTCATAGGACTTGCCGCCTAATAGGTGCGCATATTCATTCGACTTGAAATCAGACAGTCGTACGATGACCTTCTTCGGATAGAACGCGGCGGCGATGCTAGCGACGCCCTCTACTAATTTTTCTACAAAAAAGTCTCTAGGTGAATTGTAGGCGCTGATCTGTCGATTAATGGCTTCTTGCAGATCCGGTTCAAGGCTATCGAAATTAAGCAATGCCTTCGGATGAACACCAATCATTCGATTAATAATAAATTCAAGTCGCGCAAGCCCTACGCCATCGCCTGGGATATTCGCGAAATCAAACGCCCGATCAGGATTACCAACATTCATCATGAGCTTGAATGGCAGGTCTGGCATTGTTTCTACATTGTTTGCTTGCACATCGAACTCAAGCAGCCCTTCATAGACCAAACCGGTATCACCCTCTGCGCAGGATACGGTCACATCAGCCGCGCCTGCTAATAATTCTGTGGCATTACCGCAACCGACTACCGCGGGGATTCCCAATTCTCTGGCTATAATTGCTGCGTGACAGGTTCGCCCACCTCTATTGGTAACGATCGCCGACGCTTTTTTCATCACCGGTTCCCAGTCTGGATCAGTCATGTCGGTAACAAGAACATCACCTTCGCGTACCTGGTCCATCGCCTCAACACCAGAAACCACGCGAACCGGTCCGGCTCCAATCTTCTGACCAATGCTTCGTCCCTCACACAACACAGGGCCACGATTGCTCAGCATGTAACGCTCAATGTTAGTCGCGCTGGCTCGACTCTTGACCGTCTCTGGCCGCGCTTGAACGATGTATATCTGTTGATCATCACCGTCTTTAGCCCACTCAATATCCATGGGCCGTTGATAGTGCTGCTCTATGATTAAAGCCTGCTTGGCAAGAGCGGTAACGTCCTCATCAAGCAAAGAAAATCTGGATCTGTCAGCCTCATCAACATCAACTGTTTGCACGGAATTATCAGTATCATTGCTGGAGCCATAAACCATCTTGATGCGCTTGCTTCCCAGATTTCTGCGCAAAATAGCCGGCTTGTTCTCAGCTAAGCCCGCTTTGTGAACATAAAACTCATCAGGGTTCACTGACCCCTGTACAACAGTTTCACCCAAACCATAGGAAGAAGTGATAAACACTACACCATCGAAGCCAGACTCAGTATCCAGAGTAAACATAACACCACTTGCGCCGGTCTCGCTGCGAACCATGCGCTGAATACCCGCTGATAAAGCGACATCTTCGTGCTCAAAGCCTTGATGCACTCGATAGGAGATTGCGCGGTCGTTAAACAAAGAAGCAAATACTTCCTTGATGGCGACCATCACATTATCCAGACCGCGAATATTCAGAAAGGTCTCTTGTTGCCCGGCAAACGACGCATCTGGCAAATCTTCTGCCGTGGCGGATGAGCGAACAGCAACCGCTATGTCCTGATTTCCATCGGCCAGAACCGCAAACGCTTTCTTAACGTCGTCATTAAGTTGACTGGGGAAATCTGCATCGATAATTGCGCTGCGGATTTTTTTACCACAGGCCGCCAGAGCGTTCACATCGCTTACATCAAGTGCCTTGAGTTCCGCACTGATCATATCCGCGAGACCGCTCTGTGAGATGAAGTCACGGTACGCATCCGCTGTGGTTGCGAAGCCATTGGGCACAGAGACGCCCGCTCCTGACAAATTACTGATCATCTCGCCAAGAGAGGCATTTTTGCCGCCGACACGGTCGACATCTGCCATGCCGAGCTTATCAAACCACAGTACGTATTCGCTCACACCAACACCTCAGCCACGTTATTGAAAGGCCCGCATAATAATTGATTGTGGCGTTAATTGGGCAGAAATGCGTAGTAAAATCGGTAAAATAAGACCAACGTTCGATTCTAGGCTGATAGGAGCCCTTCATGCAGAAACGCAGCGCTTTTTTTGTGTCTGACAGCACCGGCGTGACGGCCGAAACATTAGGCAATAGCTTGCTGGCTCACTTTGATCAGATAGAGTTCAATACAAAAGTGCTGCGCTACGTTGACAGTTTGGAACGCGCAGAAGCGGCAATACTTGAAATCAATCGTGCAGCAAAAGACACGGGCTTCAGACCACTCATATTCGAGACGATTATTGACACAGATATACGTAAGAAACTCGCTGAGAGTGAGGGGTTTCTTGTGGATGTGTTCACCAGTTACCTGGCACCTCTTGAACAAGAACTGCAGGTTCAGTCCAACTTCACTGTAGGCCGGGGTCATTCGGTAGTACAGGACGCCGCGTACAATTCGCGAATCAACGCGGTGCACTACGCCATTGATAATGATGACGGCCAACACGCCTCCAGTTATGACAAGGCCGATATAGTTTTGGTCGGTGTATCACGCAGCGGCAAGACCCCGACCAGTATTTATATGGCCTTACAATACGGTCTTTATGTTGCCAACTACCCACTCACCGAGGACGATTTGAATGAACTCAGACTACCCAAAGGACTGGTTCAACATAAAGCGAAGTTGTTTGGCCTTAATATTGATCCGGAACGTTTAGTGTCTATACGCCAGGAACGCAGACCAGACAGTCGCTACGCATCACCGAAGCAGTGTGATGGGGAAATCCGTATGGCGCAAAGTCTTTTTTCCAGATTCAGCATTCCAAGTCTGGACACAACACACCTGTCAATCGAAGAAATAGCTGGCCGAATATTGGCCGTCTCAGGTGTCAGCAGGCGCGCAAGCACTTAGGTTTTTTACAGCTTCTTAAACCAGATTAATCAACTGTGTTGCGGCTGACAATGGCGTGGTTTTGCCTTCGGTAACCTCTCTTTCCAGCGCCGGTCGAAGCGCTCTGATGGATGGGTTTTGATCCATTCGCCGTTCTAGCATGTCGTGCAAGAGGCGCTGTAGCCATTGCCTGTTCTGTTCAGCTCGCCGACTTTGCCAATGACCATCATCTACTGCGCTCTTACAGTATTCATCAATCATTTCCCAAACAGAATCTATACCGCGGTTTTCCAGCGCTGAACAATTAAGCACTTTTGGTGACCAGAAAGAAGAACTGCTTAGCAAATGCAAGGCACTTTGATAATGGGTCTGGGTTTGTCTGGCAAGGTTAACACTCTCGCCGTCAGCTTTGTTTACAAGCAGCGCATCGGCGAGTTCCATTATGCCTTTTTTAATGCCCTGTAATTCATCACCAGCGTTTGGCAGCATCAATACCAAAAAGAAATCGACCATGCTTGCTACTTCATACTCAGATTGGCCAACCCCAACAGTTTCAACCAGTATTACGTCGTATGCTGCTGCCTCGCAGAGCAACATCGTTTCTCTAGTTTTGTGCGCAACGCCGCCTAATGTGCCTTCAGATGGCGACGGTCTGATAAATGCATTAGGTTCGCGCGACAGTGTTTCCATTCTGGTTTTGTCGCCCAGTATACTGCCGCCTGCTATAGGCGAGCTAGGATCGACCGCCAATACCGCTACGCGTTTACCCAATGACAACAGGTACATGCCAAACGCTTCTATAAACGTTGACTTACCCACACCTGGCGTACCGGTTATACCAATGCGCACGCTCTCACCACTGTCTGGCAATAATTGCTCTAGTAATTGCTGCGCACGTTGCCGGTGATCTTCGCGGCGGCTTTCTACCAAAGTGATCGCTTTGGCCAGAGCACGCCGATCGCCACTACGGATGGCCTCTAAGGTGTCCATGTGTAGTGTCGTTAACTGGCCGCCGCATTGATAGCGTCGAGCACTTCTCGAGCAGCAACAGGGATTTTCGTGCCCGGACCAAATATTCCAATGACACCAGCGTCTGTTAGGAAGTCATAATCCTGCTTAGGAATAACGCCACCGGCTATAACCAAAATATCATCAGCGCCCTGCTGCTTCAGTTGTTCAATCAGAGCAGGCACCAGCGTTTTATGACCAGCTGCCTGGGAAGATACACCTACAACATGCACGTCATTTTCAATGGCTTGCCTGGCTACTTCTTCGGGGGTAGAAAACATGGGTGAAAGATCAATGTCGAATCCTACATCAGCAAACGCGGTAGCAATAACCTTTGCACCCCGATCATGTCCGTCCTGGCCCATTTTGCAGACCAGCATGCGCGGTCGGCGTCCGTGCTGATTTACAAAATCATCAATATCGGAACTGATCATCTGCCAACCCTCATCATCTTGATAAGCATTCCCATACACGCCGGATACTGTTTGCGCCTGCGCTTTAAAGCGACCAAAGCTACTTTCCATTGCGTCAGAGATCTCGCCAACGGTGGCGCGCGCGCGGGTAGCTTTGATCGCGAGATCCAGCAAGTTACCCTCTCCACCGGCCGCGCAATCGGCCAGTTCTTTCAAAGCTTGCCGTACTCCGCCATCGTCTCTGCTGTTGCGAATTGATTGAAGCCTTGCTATTTGTGACTCACGAACTGCAACGTTATCAATCTCAAGCACGTCCACATTATCTTCTTCCTCATGTGCGTACTTGTTAACACCAACGATTACGTCTTCGCCGCGGTCTATTCGCGCTTGCTTACGCGCTGCGGATTCTTCGATACGTAATTTGGGCATGCCCGTTTCAATAGCCTTGGCCATACCGCCTTGAGTATCAATTTCCTCTATCAAGGTGCGTGCACGATCCGCAATATCCTGAGTCAGCGATTCCATCATGTACGAACCACCCCATGGGTCTATGACCTTGGTGATACCGGTTTCTTCCTGAATGACCAGTTGAGTATTACGCGCAATACGTGATGCGAACTCACTGGGCAGCGCTATGGCCTCATCCAAGGCATTGGTATGCAGTGACTGTGTACCGCCGAATACTGCAGCCATTGCTTCAATGGTGGTTCGAACAATATTATTGTAAGGGTCTTGCTCGGTCAGCGACCAACCGGATGTTTGCGAGTGAGTTCGTAACATACTGGACTTGGGATTTTCAGGACCAAACTCGCTAACAATTTCTGTCCACAACAAACGAGCGGCGCGCAGCTTGGCAATTTCCATATAGAAATTCATGCTGATACCCCAGAAGAATGACAACCGGGGTGCAAAGTCATCGATACCGAGGCCAGCTGCCAGTGCTGTTCGAATATACTCTTTGCCGTCAGCTAGCGTATAGGCAAGCTCTAGTGCGGCGTCTGCGCCGGCTTCCTGTATGTGATACCCGGAAATCGAAATAGTATTGAACTTAGGTAGTTTCGCCGAGCAATAGGCAATGATGTCGCCAATAATTCGCATGGACGGAGCCGGTGGGTATATATACGTATTACGCACCATAAACTCTTTCAAGATATCGTTCTGAATGGTGCCAGATAGAGCATCTTGCGAAACGCCCTGCTCCTCGGCGGCTACGATATAGCCCGCGAGCACTGGCAGCACCGCTCCATTCATGGTCATCGAAACTGACACTTTGTCCAAGGGTATCTGATCAAACAATATCTTCATGTCTTCAACAGAATCTACTGCAACACCGGCCTTACCTACATCGCCTTCCACACGAGGATGATCAGAGTCATACCCACGATGGGTTGCCAGGTCGAAAGCAACAGACACACCCTGGCCACCACCGGCCAGGGCCTTGCGATAAAATGCATTGGATTCTTCTGCCGTTGAAAAGCCTGCGTATTGACGAATTGTCCAAGGGCGACCAGCATACATAGTAGCCTGAGGCCCACGAATGTAAGGCGCCATACCCGGCATACTGTCTGGGTGCTCTACCGCCTCTAAGTCGTCGGCTGTATACAAGGGTTTGATATCAATCCCTTCCGGCGTCTTCCACGTCAATGATTCCAGCGGCTTACCACGCATTTGCTTATTGGCAAGCTCTGCCCAGGCCTTTAACTGCTCGGATTGTTGTTCGGGATTGTCAGCCATACTCGGGCTCCTTACGGCGTGTCTTTTTAACTGCTAATTACCAATGGCAAACCACTAAAGACTTGCGATGAATTGATCGGCGGCTTTCAGCTTTCGCGCTTTAATATCGCCAGGACTTTCCTGAACAATGCTTACATCAGGCTTGATGTTAAACAAAGGCTGCCCCTTGCTAATGATAACTCCGTCACCCTCTACAAGGACTTTCTCGACGGTGCCGTCAAATGGCGCATACACTTTGTTGAACATTTTCATCACTTCAACAATATACAGTGGGTCACCCTCTTTAAAATGATCTCCGGCCTTAACAAATTCAGGCATGCCCGGGGCTTCTCTTGCATAGAACATTCCGCCACTTAGAGCGAGAATTTCATTTGAACTTGCCACCGGTGGTGGCACAAGCACAAGACGCATGGAATCCTGCAGTTCAGCGTCCTGCAACCGGCTTGGAATATTAATACTCAAGTCAGGTTTCACTTTCAAATCGAAAAAGCCTGTACTTACCGCAAGGTAAGGCAACAGTTTAAGCAGATCCATACCGGCCTGAAAACCTGCGTGTGAAGCTTGCACCTGCTGCCATATTGTTTTGCTCAAGCCTTTTGGTTTGGCACCCTGGCTTAACAGCTCTAACACTTCACTGTAATTGCTGAGTTTCATTTTAGCGCGCAAGTCATCGTAAAAAGCCAGACCTTCTCGCAACAAACTGTGGTCGTGATCCCACACCATATTGGCAGCGGCCCGACCATCAGAGTGCTCCATATTCAGAAAGCGGTACATGTCAATAAGAATACGCAAAGGATTATCTAACCAGATAATTTTTGGATCTTTGCCTTTCTTTCCAATCACGTCAAAACGATGCTTATTAGCTGACATCCAACCGGACAGAATATGCGGCTGGTCGAGTAACAGTTGCAAAGGGCGTAACAGCAGAGTTTGCTTGCTCTGCAGTGCCAATGTCATTCCGGCGTGCTGCTGTGCTGACTCGCAACCGGCCAACTCATTGCTACAGATGGCTTGATAACAGGCTGCTAAATCAATTTGATTTGCTGACTGTTTTAGCAGGCCTACTGCGGTTAGATACGGCAAAATAAATTGCGTGGTGGGCCTGGCATTAATGTTATTGCCAATGAACCAATGTACAAGACCATAATGAAATTCAAGATTAGTCGCAAGATCCTGACCGCGTAACTTGGTTCGGCTCAGAATACCGGCCAACTTTTCATAACTATCCAGGCGATCTTCACCGTGGGTTAAGATCAAGGCAATGTTGCTGTCGTAGGCACCGGCCAATGTGTATTTCATGAACACATCGGTATCAGGATTGTGCAGACAAATACCCTGGTCGTCGCGAATTTCATCCTCCAATGGATCCGTCCACGAATGCACTACGCCACCAGCGTGAGGTGCCAAAGCCTGGTTGGTTGCATTCAGTCTTGCCTCTACCGAGGAATTCAAACGTCGCACACGCTGGGGCTTGGGCAAGCGCTGCTTATGAAACGCTAGCAATACCATAGCCTCTACCAGTGAGTTAACGGTAAAGGACTCTTCGTCATTTTCTGGATTAACAAAATCCATTGCATAGCAAAGTTCAGTTACTCGATGCTCTACTTGAATACGTGTATTCATTTCCATGAAAAAATGTTGGTCACGGTCAACAATGCATTCGAAAGTAGAAACTGAGTCCAGACCTACAGCCTCTCCAAATCGCTCCGCTTCCGTTTCCATGGCGGCAAGTGTTTTTATATCTTGCTGCAGGGTTTTCAATTCCGCCGCAGGAGCTCCAGCGGCGGATGCTAAATTGACACTTTCTTCCAGTGTTTCTTTGGTAACAGAGACTTCCAGCAATTTTTGTTCGTGCATTTGCAAGGAGCAATCACGGGCTCCCAGCGACAGGCTCCACTGTCCGTTGCCAATCACCTGTATTTCCTGGTGTCTGGTGGTCTCGATATTCAGTTCAATCAAGACATTTTTATTATCACCCACACCAGTCGTTTTAACTTCATTGAGAATTTCCCGCACCAAACCGGGCGCATGGCTGGCGGCCTCTTTTATTCGATCTTTGTCTGATTTGCCTTTGTAAGCCGCAGGTGCTTTGAGAATGCGCTGGCCTTTACCGCCACCGCCACTAATAGCCTTGAGTCGAATACGATTACTTGGGTAACGGCTGTACATCTCAGCAACCGATTTTTTCACCTGCTCGACCATTTCATCAACAGTGTATATGTCGACACCTTTGGAATATGAGGCAGCCAAAACGGCATCAGCTTTGTCTTCCAAGCTGACGTTTGCGTCATCCAGCAGGTTGCTAGCCAGCTTAAGCTTATGCTTTTTAACCAACGTCTTAAGGCCAGCAGCATCTTTATGCTTATTCAGCAGAGTGAGCGCAGTTACGTTATCAACACCTGGAGTAACACTTACCCCCACGGCCAGAGCGGTTCTCTTGGCTTCGTCTTTTAAACCGGCATCGTGAACAGTCTTGGAACAAGGACCAATAAACACCAGGCCGGCTCGTTCCATGGCGGCAACCATTTCCTCATCTTCCGCCATGAAGCCATAGCCAGCAAAAATGGAGTCGTACTCATTGGCCTTGGCTATCGCAATTATTTGTTCAATTCGTTGTAAGCGTTCTTCACGAGAAGCACCACTGTAATCGGGCACACGATGCACTCGAGAAGGGTCTTGCATAACCCGCAATTCCGGCGCCAGCGCATTGCGGTACACTATCGAATCTTTCTCCGACAGCAATATACCAAAATCGGTGATCCCCATTTCTGTGAACACGTCCATCGCTTCTTTACGAATTGGTCCGCGGCAAATGATTAATGGCTTAGCGGTCTCACAACTGAAACTTCGTACCCAGTCGGATTCCGCGAGCGACAGGCGACGCTCTTCATTAATTAACGGATTATGCCGATAGTAATCAGGCTGGCTTTCAGTGTGTTTTTTCATATTTGTATTCGTTTGATTAGTCATCATGGCCAGTCTTAATGGAATTCCCGCTGCACTGCTTGCAGGGGCTCTGGTGTGTAGTGACGAAGATGGAACTGCATGTTCTCGGCAAGCACTTTGCGCAAGTCTGAAGGCATAACAATTTGAGAGATAGATCCCAGGCTAAGACCTTCATTAGGATTCATTAATTCAGCTTCGTAGCGTTGCGTTAATGCGGCTTCTTGCTCTTTAACCCATTGCGCAACATCTGCTTGCGCTTCGGCCTCGGCTTTTTTCGCAGATGATCCCTTTTTACGCAATTGCTCAATCCGCTCTGACGTCTTCTGCTTTATTGCGCCACGTATCGCTCTGAGCTCATCTTTATAAACGAACTCTACGCCAGCAGGTCCCATAACGGCTGCTCTGGTCGAGGGCAATGCGATAACGAAATCGGCACCCGTTGGATAGTTATTATAAGAAGCATACGCGCCACCAAAAGCGTTACGTACTATCAGCAAAAACCGCGGCGTTCGCAAATCAATGATCGCGTCTAGCATAGCTCGACCGGCTTGCACAATACCGCGCGACTCCTGTTCTTTACCTGGTAGAAAGCCGGTAGTGTCTTCCATAAAAATCATTGGGATATTGTAGAGGTTACAAAAACGAATGAAGCGCGCGTTCTTATAAGCTGCATCAATATCAATCTGACCCGATGAAACCGCACTGTTGTTTCCGACAAAACCAACTACGTTGCCACCTAAACGACCAAGCGCCGTAACGGTGTTACGGGCACGCTCTGGCTGAATCTCCATAAAATCGCCATGATCACAAATTTGCTGGATGATAATGCTGATATCGAGTGGAGTATTAAAACCTGATGGCGAGTTAAATGCTTTTTTCAGAAGCAGATCGATGTCCCAGGTTTTTCTGTTTACCGGGTCAGAGGTGGTCTGAAATCTTGCCAGCTCGGAGTTATTGTCGGGCAAATAGCGTAACAGCGTGATTACATGCTTGAGCGCACTGACTTCATCTTCAACAACAAAATCCGTGACACCACTTTGACTGTGAACGGCAGGCCCACCCAACTCATCCGGCGTGACGTCTTCGCCAAGCACGGATTTCACAACACCCGGGCCGGTTAAGCCGAAGAAAGTATCGTTAGGCTGAATAAGAAAACTGCCCTGGCGGGGCAAATAAGAACCGCCGCCTGCGTTGAAACCAAACATACACATAATGCTGGGCACAACACCTGATATCTTTCTGAGCGCCGTAAAGGCCTCTGCGTAACCATCCAAACCACCAACACCGGCCGGCACATAGGCGCCGGCGCTGTCATTCAAGCCAATCAGAGGTATTTTGCGCTTGGCAGCCAATTGGAATAAACGCGCTAACTTCTTGCCGTTGGTCGCATCCATAGAGCCGGCACGCACCGTAAAGTCATGCCCGTACAGGGCAACATCTCGGCCTTCGATATTGACAATGGCTGTTACCAGAGAGGCTCCATCCAGATTTTCACCCCAGTTTTGAAACAACACCGTAGGTTCCTGATCGCTCAGAACACTGATGCGCTCCCAGATCGTCATACGCCCTTTTTGGTGCTGTTTTCGAATGTTGGCCGTGCCTGCAGCCAGCCGTGGGCGTTGCTGCAACTCGAATCCGTTTTTCAGGTTTTCTTCGTAAAGACCAGGGGCTTCACTGATTTGACCAGGAACTGAAAAGTCCTGCTCCTGTTGCTCAGCAAAAGGGTTTTCAATGGCTGGAATGATCTTGTCCGCTTTGGGCATATACAGAACCTTTTCGTCGTTCGGTCACCCGCACTGGGCTACAATGCCGCCCTGTGCCGGGGCAGGCACAGGCCTGACCGTTCATATGGTAAGTTGATGAAGCAGCTGTTCAAAAAACAGATTCCGTATTATAGCGAATCTTTGCATTGGTTTTTAGCCCTGGCTGACCATTCACACCCAGTATGGCTGGATAGCAATGGCAGCGAGCGCGGCCGATATGACATTCTGGCGGCCGAACCTGATCAGTGGTTCACCTGTATCGATGATGACCCGCACCAGTTTTTGCAATCACTGCGTGCAACTCACAGTACAGTGAACGTCGCTGTAAACCCCGATATACCGTTCTGCGGCGGCTTGGTTGGCTTGCTGGGCTATCAATTTGGTTTGCAGCTGCAAGGCTTGAGCAAGCCCCAAGCTCACGAAGACCATGCACCTACAGCGGAAGCTGGCTGGTATAGCTGGGCCATCATCCAGGATCATCTGAAGAAAAATTGCACGTTTGTTAGCCTTCTAGATGACCTGCAAAGTGAAAAGATTTTGTGTGAAATTCTTGCAACGAAGTACGAAGAAAGACAAAGGTTTCAATTAGCGGATGATGCGCAGCCAAACCTGGATTGGTCTCAATATCAGACTGCGCTGAATTGTGTGAATGAGTATATTCTGGACGGCGATTGCTACCAGATTAATTTTTCTAAACGCTATGATGCAGCGTTCACTGGCGACCCTAAACAGCTATACACTCGCTTACGAGGCGCTACGAAGGCGCCCTTCTCAGCCTATTTCTCCGGCAGCGCCGGCGACACACTCAGCCTTTCACCAGAGCGATTCGTTCGCTTGACCGGGCGCGAGCTAATGACCCAGCCGATTAAAGGTACGTCTGCACGAGATTCAGACCCACAGACCGATCTCGCGAATGCCGAACAGCTGCGCAACAGCAGCAAAGATAAAGCTGAAAACCTGATGATTGTCGACTTGTTACGCAACGACTTCGGTCGCGTTTGTGTACCTGGCAGTATCAAGGTCCCGGAACTGTTTGAACTGCAATCTTTCGCAATGGTGCATCACCTGGTGAGCACAATTACTGGTGAACTTGACGAAAACAAAGACGCGCTTGATTTGTTGGCTGCTGTCTTTCCAGGAGGATCAATCACCGGTGCGCCCAAGCATCGCGCCATGCAAATCATCCAGGAACTCGAGCCGCACGAACGAGAAATATACTGCGGGTCTATTTTTTATCTAAGCGCAGACGGCAATCTGGACAGCAATATACTGATCCGGTCGCTGCTATGCCGAGATCAGCAAGTGTATTGCTGGGGTGGCGGCGGGATTGTTCTTGATTCCACTGCCGAGTCTGAGTGGCAGGAAATCGATAATAAGATTGGGCGTTTGCTTTGTGTTTTGAAGGAAGGCTGATGCCTTCGACAAATTCAAAGCCGGTCTAAGGAGCTGAATTTCTATTGAGTGACCTCCAAACTGGCCTTAAGAAACTCGCTTTGAAGCTCTTCATAACTGTCCACCGCAGGAAATTGTGGAAACTCTTCCCGCACCTTATCCGGGGCAGAAAACAAAATCCCGGCCTCTGCTTGGGCCAGCATTGTGGTGTCATTATAAGAATCACCGGCCGCGATCACTCGGTAGTGCAAGCCCTGGAAGGCCATCACCGCATGCCGCTTGGGATCAGATTGGCGCAGATGAAAATCTGTCACCTTGCCGGATTCATCGATCTGCAGTCGGTGGCAAAGCAAGGTTGGCCAGCCCAGCTGACGCATGAGTGGTTTGGCAAATTCGTAAAAGGTGTCGGAAAGAATCACTAACTGAAATCGCTCACGCAGCCAGTCCACGAACTCAATAGCGCCGGGCAGCGGTTCAAGCCCGCCAATCACTTCTTGCAGGTCAGCGTAGCCAAGTCGATGCTTCTCCAGCAGGCCAAGGCGCTGGCGCATGAGCTGGGTATAGTCAGGTATGTCTCGAGTTGTCGCCCGCAGCTCTTCTATCCCGGTTCGCTCAGCCAGCCCAATCCATATCTCGGGAACCAAAACACCTTCCAAATCCAGACATGCTATTTCCATACTTCAAGATACCGCCAGAAAACGCGCAGTTTAGCCAGTTGTCTGGCCGTGGTTAAGTGGTTTATGAAATTTTATTGCGTTTACTGGAACGCTACACCGTGAGGGCGTTAATACGTGACATTTGCCCATCTTTGAACAAGGGAGATGTGACTAACTGAATGTAGCGCTGCACAGCCGCATCGGCATCTTCACGAGTGTTGAATGGCCCCTCGGGACCGCGCTCTCTGCTAAGAAAATACCAGTAGCTATTGATGTATACAGTGCGCGGTGAACGAAAGTAGCTTTTTTCAGTATCGCGATGTTCGCTGTCTGTGCTTTTGCTGGCTTCAAGAGTAGGCGTTGTCATAACGGAGGCCGGTCGAATGTTGACTCTCTAACTATGCCATATATTCTTTTACTTCAGCAACTTAACCAATGTATTTAATGTAAACGCTCAAAATACAAACAATCGGCTTACATTTGCGGCAGCTCAATATCCTTAAACAGCTCATCCACGTCGTTCTTGGTGTGGCGCTCGCAGGCCTCTGTAACAACTGCCTGCGTGAGGTGTGGTGCAAACTTTTCTATAAAGTCGTACATGAAGCCGCGCAGAAAAGTGCCGCGGCGAAAGCCAATCCTGGTCACGCTGGAACCGAACAAATGCGAGGCCTCTAGTGCAACTAAATCCGAGTCAAGTTCTGGCTCATAGGCCATATGCGCAACAATACCTATGCCAAGGCCAAGTCTGACGTAGGTTTTGATGACGTCGGCATCGGTTGCTGTGAATACTACCCGCGGCGCCAGGCCGTGATTTACGAATGCATCATCAAGCTTCGAGCGGCCGGTAAAGCCGAACACGTAGGTCACCAGTGGCTGGTCAGCGAGGTCTTGAATGGTCAGCTTTGAGACCTGCGCGAGCGGATGATCTTTGGGCACAATCACGCAGCGATTCCAGCG
>JBGCDE010000060.1:0-6797 GCA_045105115.1 Pseudomonadales bacterium
TAAAATTCTGTGCAGTAGCTGCGTACCCCAGCTTGATTGACCCAGACCAGGACCAACAACCACGCAATCACAGGCACTGATCATGTCGTCCAGTTCGGCGGCACTACGAACTGCACGTGCCATCACTTCAGGATAAGCTGCAATAACAGCCGCTACATGTTCTGCGCGAGTGGCCACACTGACCAAACCAGCGCCACTGGCCAGAGCGGCAGACGCCGCCAGCGTGACAGCACCACCCATTCCAAGGTCACCGCCAACAATTAGCACATGACCATGCGACCCTTTATGCGAATCGACTGCGCGCTGCGGACGTGCAGCTAACTGCTCCGCCAGATTGAGTATCTCCGCACGCGGCTCAGTGCCAGCAAACACTGCAGCCGGTATTGCCAGATCAGTAAAGAAAATATCACCGCAGCAAGCACGTCCGCTGCCAGTCAGCAAACCACTTTTTAATGCAACAAAACTGACAGTGCAATCAGCCTTCACTGCCGCACCCATAACGTCACCAGTGTCGCTGTTCAGGCCGGATGGCACATCGGCAGACAATATTGGTAAGCCACTCTCTGCAAGGCAATCAATAAGCGTCCGGCATTCAGCTCTAAGCGTTGAACTCAGGCCAGTGCCCAGCAGGGCATCAATTATCAGATCTCCACTTGCCAGCCATGCGCCAACATCGGTGGCATCATCAAGTTCCAGCATTTGGACCGCGGCTTGGTCAGCCACTTGCCAAGCCAGCAGCGCATCACCTTTCAAGGCGCTTGGGGGCCGCAAACTAAGCACCTCAACTTTAAGAGCGCGCTGCGCAGCCAATGCCGCAAACAAGTAACCGTCGCCGCCGTTGTTGCCGCCCCCGCATACAATCTTTAAGCTAATTGCGTCAGGCCAACGCTGTTGGGCCACCTTCAGCATGGCCATGGCCGCGCGCTTCATTAATACGATGCCGGCAATGCCGTGTTGCTCAATCGCCACGCGATCAAATTCACGCACAGCAGCGGTGCGGTACAGCTTGTTCGGTGGCTGAGTGCGGATAGACATGGTTGATGCGGTATTATCTCACCCTAGGCAATACGGCAACAGCGTTTGAATCCAGAAGAACTGCACAATTTAAAGCAACGGATCAAAAACCGTGCGGATGAGCTTGGCTTTCAGAACCTGGCCGTGTGTGAACCCGAGCTTGGTGAACACGGTGATTTTCTGAACGGCTGGTTAGCGCAGAACTATCACGGCAGCATGAGCTATATGGCAGCCCATGACGGTCTGCGCACCAGCCCTAAAACCTTGCTGCCTGGCAGTTTGCGGGTGATGACCGTCCGCATGGACTATGTGCCAGGCGATCAGCTGGCTAACGATACCCTCAACGAACCGAGTAAAGCGTACATAGCGCGCTACGCACTGGGTCGTGACTATCACAAGCTAATGCGCAAACGCCTCGCAACCCTCGCCAGTGACATTAATAACTGGCTTGCCCATGACTACCAACATCGCGCCTTCGTAGACAGCGCACCGGTTCTGGAACGTGCACTGGCTCAGCGCTCTGGCCAAGGCTGGATTGGCAAAAACACCATGCTGATCAATGCCCGCGCAGGCTCCTGGTTTTTTCTTGGCGAGCTGTTCACTAACCTGGCTTTGCCCATTGACCCACCGCAGCAAGAACAACATTGTGGAAGCTGCAGCGCCTGCCTGGATGTGTGCCCTACCCAAGCCTTTGTTAAACCCTGGGTGCTGGATGCCCGGCGTTGCATCAGTTACCTCACTATCGAATCGCACGACGCTATTCCATTAGAACTGCGCCCTCTAATGGGTAACCGGGTGTTCGGCTGCGACGACTGTCAATTGGTTTGCCCCTGGAACAAATTCGCCCAGCCCAGTCGCGAAACCGATTTCCAACCGCGTCATAATCTGGACAACAGCCACCTGGTCGATTTGTTCAATTGGAGCGAAGAAGAATTCCTGCGCAATACGGAAGGTTCAGCCATCCGCCGCATCGGCCATGCTCGCTGGCTTAGAAACCTGGCCGTAGGACTGGGCAACGCAGCCTATGAACAACGCATAGTCGCCGCCCTAAGCGCTCGCCTACCCAATTCGAATGCAATGCTGCAAGAACACATTGAGTGGGCTCTGGCGGCGCAATTAAGCCAGCAATAATGGCCGCACATCACTGAATCAGTACCTACAAGGTGTGTTATTCTCCGCCGCCTAAAAACCCATCCCTTAAAGCAGGTGCACCTTATGCGCGTTTTCAACCAGAAATCATTGCTTCGCTCTCTAACGGCCGCCACAACCGGCTCTTTGATGCTGACATGGCAGCTGCCGGCCACCGCACAAGGCATGCTAGAAGAGGTGATAGTGACCGCCCAGAAACGCGAGCAGAGCCTGCAAGATGTGCCGATAGCGGTGTCAGCTTACTCTGGCGCCATGCTGCAGGAGTCCGGGGTAAAAGACGTGTTCGACTTGCAAGTCAACGCGCCTAGCTTGAACGTTGATCAAAACCAGAACGCCACCACTTCAACATTCTCGATTCGCGGTATTGGCGGTGGCGGTAATAACTTCGGCATTGAATCGTCGGTAGGCGTCTACGTAGACGGCACCTACAGAGCACGACAAAATGCCATGATCGCCCAACTGGTCGACATGGACTCAATTGAAGTACTGCGCGGGCCACAAGGCACCCTGTTTGGTCGTAACACCTTGTCAGGTGCCGTGCATTTCAAAACAGTTGCCCCCGACCATGAAGGTACCGGTTTCCTGGAAGGATCAATAGGCGCATACGATCTTCGCAACCTAAGCGGCGCAAAATCATTCAGCGTCATTGACGACGTGTTAGCCGTTCGCTTCACCGGTTACTCAAGTGCCAGAGAGGGCTGGGTAGATAACCTGACAACACCCAATGACACCGACGAAATTTTTGATAGAGACCGATTCGGTTTTCGCGCACAGGCTTTGTACACACCCACCGACAACCTATCGATTCGTGTCATTGCCGACCACGGCGAAATTGATGAAGTCTGTTGTGCCACGACTGTTTTAAACGACAACAACAGAGTGAACATGATATCGCCAGCTGGCGCTCTAGGTACCGACGCCATTTTGGAACCACGAGGCGCCACTTTCGTTCCTGAATCACGCATTTTCGACAATGTGGTGACTTACAATTTCAACCCCACTTCTGAGAGCGTTGATAAAGGCCTGTCTGTTCAGGTTGATTACGACCTGAATGACACCTACACACTGACTTCAATCTCTTCCTGGCGCGACTTCGAATCATTCGACATGATTGACGCCGACTTCACCGACCTGAACGCACTTGAAGACACAAACCTTGCAGAACAGTCTTCCTTCTCGCAGGAATTGCGAGTAGCGTTTACCGGTGAAAACATTAACTACGTAGTGGGTGCAAACTATTTCACCCAAGACCTAGACTCTACATCCACCCTCACATTTGGCGACGACACTGAAGCCATCGCCGCTGCATTCCTTGGTTTGCCGCAGGGATTGATCATTGCCAATCAATTTCCACTGGAAGCGCTGCTAGGTGCATCCTTCTTCCCAGCCGGGGGATTTGCAACTGATTTCAACAAACAGGAACACGAAAGCTGGGCTATCTTCGGTCAAGCCGACTGGCAAATAAGCGACGCCTTCACATTGACTGCCGGTTTGCGTTACTCAGACGAAGAAAAAATTCTGCGCACTACCTATGTAGAGTCAGGTACAGAGCTAGGCTTCTTCACGCCAGCGTTTGCAGCCACGCAACGACGTGACAATATTGATGAAACGATTACTGATGATCAGGTGACTGGTACCATCAAGCTGTCATGGTTTGCAACTGACACAACCATGCTGTTTGCCTCTATCAGTACAGGCTATAAAGCCGGTGGCACCAACACTGATCGAATCGACCCCGCTTTCGATCAAATATTCGGCCCAGAAACGTCAACCGCCTATGAACTAGGTATGAAGGCTGAGTTTCCTGACCAGGCCATGCGACTAAATGTTTCGCTGCATTACACACCCATCGACGATTACCAGGTGGGCACCTTCACCGGCGCTGGCTTTAACGTACAAAACGCCGCCACCATTGAAACCTACGGCGGTGAAGTGGAATGGTTATGGCAAGTGACCGACTCGACTCGATTGCAAGCCGCCTATGCCATGTCAATTGCTGACTTTGATGAATTCGAACGCGGCAACTGCTGGAACATCACACCGTTTCGCACCGGCACACCAGACCCAGGCGGTCGCTTCAACGTCGGCACAGCCGCTGAACCCGAATTTGTTACCGCGGCTGACCCACGTGTTACAGACCCATTGTCACCCACATTCTGCGACCGCACCGGCGACCGACTTGGCACCAACCCAGAGCACTTCCTCGTACTCAGCGGCCGCCAGGAATTCCGCCTCAGCGACAGCGTAACCGGCTTCGCAATGGGTGAATTCGTTTACTACGGCGACATGGTACTCGACCAGTCCAACGAACCATTAAGCGAGCAAGACGCCTACAACCTGCTCAACATCAGAGCCGGTATCTACCTGGAAAACATGGACGCCGAAATCACTTTGTGGGGCCGTAACGTACTCGACGAAGACTACAACGGCACCTCATTCCCTGGCGTATTGCAAGACGGCAAGCAACTTGCCTATCGCCGCGAACCAGCCACCTGGGGTTTAACCTTCAGAAAAGATTGGTAACAAATATAAAGAGGTACCGGTCTTGGAACTCACGGAGTTTCAGGACCGCGTAGCCCCTTTGCGAAGGTAAAAAACGCAGGCCGAGAGAACAAAAATGACTTTCGCAGAAAGGCATTTTTGAGAAAGAGGGTACCCCGGAGGGGCCAAGTTGCGCAGCAAAGGGGCTACGCGGTTCTGAAACGGGTTTAGAACTCCGAACCCTCAGCCCAGCACAATCGAACTACAAGTTAGCCAAGAAAGCGATTTAAGCCCTCAAATCAACAATCAAGAAAGTGCTGACGATAATATTGCATCTCCGCAATAGAATCCCGAATATCATCCATCGCCAAATGCGACCCCTGCTTCTTAAAGCCAGCCAAAATCTCCGGCTTCCACCGTCGCGCCAACTCCTTCAGCGTACTCACATCCAAATTCCGATAATGAAAAAACGCCTCCAACTCCGGCATCCACTTCGCCATAAAGCGCCGATCCTGACAAATCGTATTCCCACACATAGGCGACTGATCTTTCTGCACATGCTCACGCAAAAAATCCAGCGTCTTGCCCGCCGCCTGCTCCACTGAATATTCACTGGCCCGAACCCGATCAACCAACCCCGACTGCCCATGTTGACGCGTATTCCAAGCATCCATCGCATCAAGAATACTGTCAGGCTGATGAATCGCGATGGTTGGCCCCTCAGCCACCGTCTCCAGATTGGCATCAGTAACAATGGTCGCAATCTCAATAATTACGTCATTGAATGGATCCAGGCCCGTCATCTCCAGATCGAGCCATATTAATCGGTTGTAGTCTTTTTCCATGAGTATCTTGTCCTAATCGTTTTGAGTCCGAAAATGGAATTTCCAAACAACAACTGCCTATGCTCTGCATGTTAGCATCTCGTACCCATTTTCGCCTTTGCAGCAGCCCATCATTCAGTGAGCAAAAGAAAACTAAACCAGCAACAACAGACTCGCGTAAAGCAACAGCAAGCCGAATCACGCGACCAACCCGGACTAGTCATTGTTAACTACGGTCGGCGCGTTGAAGTATTGCTCAATGATGAACAAACTACCCAGGAATGCACCGTACGCGCCAACATTGAACCACTGGTGGCCGGCGACCGCGTCAGAGTGTCTGAAACCGGCGCCATTTCAGCCTTGCTGGCTCGCGATAACGTATTGGTTCGCCCTGACAGCCGCAACCGCCTCAAACCCGTGGCCGCCAACATCGACACCGTTTTTATTGTGATCGCGCCAATACCCATCGCACACGCCAACCTGATCGACCGCTACCTGGTCGCCGCCGCACTGAGCAAAATGCAGGCCGTATTGGTGCTGAACAAAACCGACTTATTGAACACACAATCAACTGACCTGATCGCCATGTTGGCAGCTTACGAAAAACGCGGCCTTGAAGTGCTAAGAGTATCAAGCCACAGCGGCAACGGCGTGGATGCGTTTCGTGCCGCATTCGGCAATGGCACTGGCGTATTGGTTGGCCAATCCGGCGTGGGTAAATCGTCACTGATCAATGCGCTGCATGCCCGGGAAGTTGCCGCTGTGGGCGCGCTGTCTGAGCGTGGCGATGAACTTAGTAGCAAATCAAAAGGAACCCACACCACCACAGCTGCCCGACTATTCCACTTACCCGACTCAGGCGCACTGGTCGACTCCCCAGGCATACGCGAATTTCAACTGTGGCACGTGGACCCTGGTGATGTAATTGCCGGCTTCCCTGATCTGGGCGATCTCGCCGAAGGATGCCGGTTCAGAGACTGCACGCATACCGTTGAAAAGGATTGCGAGGTTCAGAAGGCACGTAAGAACGACTCGCAGATAGAAAACCGTTGGCAAAGTTATTCACGAATCCTGAGTAGTCTGTAAAATAGGGGTTTGTCTGAATAGCACATACTTAAGTAGGAAGTTGGCACTTAGGTGTTGAACCAAGTATGGGTTAGCGAGACTGTGTGAGACATGGATGTCGAACACAAGCCCCCATGGATGGGTTTACGGCGTGTCTCGGTAACCCATACTCGGTTCAACACCGATCTGGAATCTGACCACGCTTCGAGACCGGCTTTGAATAGAGTGTCGGCCAGCGAGACACGCCGTAAACCCATCCATGGG
>JBGCDE010000061.1:0-2893 GCA_045105115.1 Pseudomonadales bacterium
ACAATGAAAACTACCGCCACGAGAAGGACACCTGGCCACTTGATGATTTCCGACGATCCCAGCTTCATTTTCATCGCTGTACCCAAAACGGGGAGCTGCAGCATAGAGGAGGCGCTGAAGCCCTGGGAAAATAAGCAACGTAAGCAAAAGTTCAGCAAGCATGCGACTGCTATG
Organism: Pseudomonadales bacterium; assembly: GCA_045105115.1. Taxonomy (GTDB): domain Bacteria; phylum Pseudomonadota; class Gammaproteobacteria; order Pseudomonadales; family JAUIET01; genus JAUIET01. The sequence goes on from JBGCDE010000061.1 coordinate 175, forward strand.
CGCCTCAATCGAGAGTTACCAGCGACGCGCTGGGAGCAATCCTACAGATTTGCCATTGTGAGAGAGCCCTATGCCTGGATGCATTCGTGGTACCGTTTTCGCCAGCGCGAAGAATTGAAGAACCCGGAACACGAATTCAACAAGCGCTATACCGGTAATATAGGCTTCGACGAATTTGTGCAATCCTTTTCAGCAAACGAGTTGATGCTCAAGCAAAGTGACTTTATCGCCAGACGCAATGGTGATTTTCTGGTAGATTTCGTAGGACATTACGAACCCTTGCAAAACGATTTCGACAGCGTGTGCGAGCATTTGGCACTACCGTAGCAAACCCTGCCCCGGGTAAGCGTGAGTAAGCCCACCGACGCCACGGGAAATCTACTCGAGGCCGCCAGCATTGCAATAATCAATGACTACTTCAGTCAGGATTTTGAGATGTTTGGCTACTCCAAGCGATGAGCGTATAGGTATATCTGTATCGTAAGAGTCAGACCTCTCCTTGCAGACTCTTTTTACTGGCGTCAATAGCTCATCCAGCTCGATCGGGCAGTAGTGTGTTGTGATGCCATTATCCGGACCTCCGGGTTTTTGACGATCTTCCCTTACACAAGGGTGCTGGCCAATATATAAATACCCAGTTGCTAAGCGGATGGTTAATATACGATTAACCAACCGTGCCAAGGAGCAAGCCGTGAAATTTGATAATACCGCCATTTACACTGATTTAACTGATCCGGGGCTTGAGCAAGATATGCTTGCTGTTAACTCATCGCGCGTCGCTTTGGCCGAGCAGGCCACGGGTTTGGATGTAAGCAAGCCTCAAAAATTGGCTGCCTGGTTGCGGGCCTACGACCAGGCGGATGTCACCTTATCTGATATCGAAACCTTTACTGCGCTAATTTTATCTGTGGATACCACGGTTGAAGCCGCCGAAGAAATCGAGTCTCGCTGCAATAAATTATCGTCTGAATTGGCGCAATCGGCAGTGCCTGTAGCCGATAAGCTGGCGCTGCTGTCTGATGACGAATTTCAGCTACTGGTTGAAAGTGACGAGCTGCAGGCTTTCAAATTCAAGCTGGAGCATGAACGAGCACTGGTGGCGCATCGCTTATCCGTTGGCGAAGAAACCCTGTTACAGAAAATGGCAGAAGATGGCCTGAACGCCTGGGGCGAACAGTACTTTAAGTTGGCCGGTACTATTCAAGCCAATATAGATGGTGAAGAGGTTGGCCTCGCCAGTGCGTTTAATCAAACCCTGTCTGCCGACCGCACGGTGCGCGAATCTGCCTGGAAAGGAACTTATGATATCTGGTCGAAACACCAGGACTCTGTAGTGGCCGGTTTGAATGCGATCAATGGCTGGCGCCTGAATGAGTGTGAGCGCCGCTCAAACAAAAAGGAAATGCACTACCTGGATGTCGCCTGTCATCAAAGCCACATTGAGCGTTCAACCTTGTCGACACTAATGACCACTGCCTTTGAAAACCGCAACATTGGACACAGAGCCATTAAGGGAATGTTGAGCTGGAACGGTATAGAAGACGGCAAGCCGTGGGACTTGATGGCGCCGCCGAAAGTTGAATCAGACGATGTTAGCCCTATTGCTTTTGATGAGTGCATGAAAATTATCTGTGAGGCTTTTGCAGAATTTGACCCAGAGATGGCCGAATTTGCGCAGATGATGGCAGATAAGGGTTGGATAGATGGTGAGCCAACACCAAACCGCGCAACCGGCGCGTTTTGTGACGAGTTTTTCGGCGCGGGTGAGCCTCGCGTGTTTATGACATATGACGGGTCCATGGGGAATGTATTAACTCTGGCGCATGAAATTGGTCATGCCTGGCACGCATGGTTGTTGCGAGACATGGCTCATAGCGAAAAGAACTATCCAATGACGCTGGCGGAAACAGCCAGTATTTTTGCTGAAACAATCGTGCGCCAATCGATATTACGTAATGCCACAAGTAATGCCCAAAAACGCGATATTCTCTGGCAGGAAGCAGAAGCGGCTTCGTCATTACTCATAAATATTCCTGCTCGCTTTGAGTTTGAGCAAAGTTTTGTGGAAGCTCGCAAACAATCCAAGGTATCTTCAAAAGCTGCTCGTAGTTTAATGCACGACGCCTGGGCGAAATGGTACGGCGACGCCATTACGGAATATGATGATTTGTTTTGGGCCAGTAAGTTACATTTCTCCATTGCTGATATTGGCTTCTACAACTACCCGTACTTGTTTGGATACTTATTTTCCCTGGGGGTTTACGCTCAAAAAGATAAGCAAGGGGATAACTTCCGTTTTGCTTACCGGGAGCTATTGAGGGATACCGGCAGGATGACGGCTGAGCAGTGTATTCAAAAACACCTTGGCCGGGATATTCGAGATGCTTCGTTCTGGCAGGATTCGATGGATATTGTAAATGACTCTATAACCGCGTTTGAAGAGCTCATTTAGCCCTTTTTCACCAAGAGAAAATCATGAAATTAATAAGCGGTACGGGAATACACATTCTCAACCATGTGATATGGGCAGCCGGCTGATACAGGTGGCCCCCGTTGGTAGAACACGCTGAACCACCCGACACTGGCGACATTACAATGAACCACTTCTTGGTCTAAAGTGGCTTGCTATCAGAAGAAGGCCGGGAGTACCCCTATGAAGAAATCTAACAATGTTTACGGTGCCAAGAAACAGGCTGTCAAGCGCATTGGTGAGTACGGC
>JBGCDE010000062.1:0-4033 GCA_045105115.1 Pseudomonadales bacterium
GGCTTCTATCTTCCTCAGTCTTCCACCATCCTTCTATGTTGCCGGTCGATCCAATTGCTGCAAGTTGTCGTTCACTTGCTCGGCTAGGGCTTGCTGCTCATCCACTGCTGATTCACCGCCAAACCATTGTCTGATTTTCGCAAACAGTAACTTAATGCCGCGCCAGATCTTTGGTAACAACCAGATGGCCAGCGCAATAAACAGTACCAGCAAGATCAAGAACAACACCGGATTGTGCAGCGCTAAAATGAGCCCGCCAATCACCGCGAAGTCTTCCGCGAATGACGCGGTCCAGTTGGTAACCGGTTCCGGAGAGGTATTTATCAGTAAGCGCGTACCGGCCTTTGTGAGGTGAGTACCGGCGGCCAGTGAGCCACCTGTAATCGCTGCAGCTAGTTCCATGGCGGCAGTGGTTTCGCCGACAGCGGACGCGGCCAAAAAAGCACCCGCTGGAATGCGGATGAAGGTATGCAATGCATCCCAGCCAGTATCCACTCCCGGGAATTTGTCAGCGAAGAACTCTACGCAAAACATGAAACCAGCGGCCATCAACACCATGGGGTCTTGTAGAATTTCTAACTGAACCGGCAAATCGATATTGCCAGTGCTGCCCGCAATACCCAGAGTCAATATGGCGGCATACAGATTGAGCCCGCTGGCCCAGGCCACGCCCATGGATAGGGCAATTATCTGGATAATGTCTTGGTACTGTTCCATGTGTGGTCCTCCTAAAGGACAGAATTACCCACAGATAATAAGGCATAAAGCCGTGTTAGCCGCCAGAATTTAGCGATCTGTTACATTATTGTTCGAAATATGATCTAAATAGCGTATTAACCGCAATACAAGGCGCGCTTTAGGTAGTTTTTTACATTTTCCACAATTTCTGTGGATAACTTCGTGGATAAATGAAGGATTAGGGAGCTAAAGTACGGTAAATCAAGGGGTTTAGCGAATTGGCTAATATTTAGCCTAAACCTATTAATATTAATTAAATCAATAGCTTACCGATGTTTATTCAAGGTTTGGAATTGATTTGCTAGCTAATGAGGCCTCTTCACGTGTTTGCACTCGTTGGTGTGCATAACCCCGTATCACAGGGGCGGCAAGAAGCGCAATAGTCTAAACGCGCAATTCCACATTAAATTTCGTCAGTTCCTCTATAGATACATCCTGAGGTGCAGGTTTCACTAACTTCTACCGCGCCCAGCGTTGGCAACGTAGGCAGCAACTTGCTCCAAATCCATTTAGCCAGGTTCTCGCTGGTGGGGTTTTCAAGCCCGTCAATGTCGTTAAGATAGTAATGATCCAGTTGCAGCAACAGCGGCTGGAAGGCCTGAGCCAAATCAGAGAAGTCCATAATCCAGCCAGACTGCTCACCAGGGTTGCCTCGTACTGTTAAACGCACGCGGTATGAGTGGCCATGCAGACGGGCGCATTTATGGCCTTCTGGCACGTTTGGCAAGCAATGAGCCGCCTCAAAGCGAAAGTCTTTATAAATCTCCAAGAAATGTTTCCTTACTCGCAGGGCATCTGAATATGGAAGGTGCTGCCTTCGCCTTGCCTGGATGTGACCGCAATATTGCCGCCATGATGCTCGGTGATAATAAAATGCGATACCGACAAACCTAGCCCGGTACCTTCACCGTCACTGAATTCTTTGTTGGTGAAGAAAGGCTCAAATATGTGCTGTTGAACCTCTTCACTCATGCCTACGCCATTATCTTCCACTTCAATGCGAAGCATGATGTCCATTACATACACCCGAATTTTAAGGCGCGGCACGAAATCGTCGCGCTGTACCAGGCGCAGAGCATGATTTGCATTACGGAACAGGTTTAAAAAGACCTGCTGCATTTCAGCCGGGTAACAATGGAAATCCGGGCTTTCATCAGGATAGGCGCGCTCAATGCGAATATCCTGGAAGCGCAAACCACCCTGTAATGAGAATATATTGCGCGCCAGTTCCAGGGTATTTTCGATAATGTCGAGAATATCCACCTGTTGTTTGTCATGGCTGCTGTTGCGCGCAAATTCAAGCAAGTTGCTTACAATTGACGAGGTGCGTGCACCGGCTTCCTGTACACCCGAAAGCAACTCATTGATCTCGCGTGCCTGCATGTAGTCCTGAAGTTTTTGCAGGTCTATGCCAGAAGCATCGGCCGGTTGATGATTGGCCTCCAGTGATGGGGAAAGGCGACGCCGCACGGTTTGCACGGCCTGTAAAATAGCGCTCAAAGGGCTATTTATGTCGTGAGCCATGCCGGCTGCAAGTTCACCCATTGAAGCCATCTTGTCTTTTTGTATCAGTGTGCTTTCAGCTAGAACTCGCTGAGAAACGTCATCTATCAATATCACTACACCAGGCTCAGCGGTGCCGATCAGTGGGTACACGGTAATATCGTAATAGTATTGGCCGTGCTGAGCGTGCTCTATATGAATAGGTTCTTTCGTGGTGAGGGCTCGTTCAATATGCCCCTGCTCAATAGAAATCTGCGGGTAGACAGCCCATAGGCTTTGCCCCAAGGCTGATGCGCTATCAACGCCCGAGATGTTGTGTGCTGATTGATTCCACTGCGTCACCACACCGCCTTTATCAACTCCAATCAGCATATACGGCATCGACTGGATAATGCTGTTGATGTAAGCCTCGGTAGATTGCAGCAATTCACTGGTTTGCCGATGGTGCTCTACCTCATCGCCTAACTTTTGGTTGGAAACCTGCAGTTTGGCGGTGCGTTCAACCACCCGCAGCTCGAGTTCATCACGGATTTTGGTGAGCGCGTCGGCATAAGTACGTAATTTACGGCGGCTCATTGCGAGAAACACGATTCCCGCGCCAAGACCAAGCGTAATCAATGCTCCCGCCGTATTGGCAAGATATTGCCAATTAGTGCTGCCGTCGTCGTCTTTGTAGACGTCCAGCAAGCCAGCTTGGGCGCTGACGCTCCATAGCAATGGAATCACCAGGCCCCAAAATAGGGGTATTTTTCGCATCCCGCTATTGTGCCAAAAAAATGGCCGCCACGGAGCAATTCGGCAAAAGATAAACGCATTGAGCATGCAATAGGAAATACCACCGTAATTTCCGTAATTTTCTTTTGACAGAACGACTGGTTACGGTAGAATTCGCGCTCTCGGAAATTGGGTGATTAGCTCAGCTGGGAGAGCATCTGCCTTACAAGCAGAGGGTCGGCGGTTCGATCCCGTCATCACCCACCACTCCCGCCAAGGGAGCCATTTCCGATCATTCTACGGACCGGTAGTTCAGCTGGTTAGAATGCCGGCCTGTCACGCCGGAGGTCGCGGGTTCGAGTCCCGTCCGGTCCGCCATTATCAATCGGTCTTCACCGTAAGCTACCTTTTAGACGTACGGAGTTCGCTCCAACACTAAATTTGCATAAACTTGTGTATATTCAGCGCATTAGAATTGCTGCGCCTGCGCGATGAAGCTCAAATCGAAGCTGCGTGCTAGTTTTTTTCAATCAATTTAACTCTGACTATATATTTGTAATCTGGAAGGAAACCATGGAATTTGACGAAAACAAGCTACGGGCCGTATTCGCAGAGGCGCTCGGAATTCCTGAGACCGATGTTGTTCCCACGCTTGAATACAACACCATACCTCAGTGGGATTCTTTGGCGCACATGCGGCTCATAGCCGAGATAGAAGAAGCGTTCGACATCATGATCGACTCAGACGATCTGATTGATATGAGCAGTTTTGCGATATCCATAGATATGGTCCGCAAGTATGTCGCCGAAGCTTGATCTAGGCGGCCATCTTTCTTACATCACTGGCGGGTCGAGAGGCATTGGATTGGCCTGCATGGAAGCACTAGCCGAGGCCGGTTCAGATGTAGCGTTTTGTTCAACATCGGATCAACAAGCGCTTGACGATATTGCCAAGGAAATAGAGCAAAAGTACTCAGTGAGCTGCTTGGGTATTCAGTGCGATGTTCGTGAGCCAGAGCAAGTGAAACTTGCGTACAAGCTGGTCAATAAACAATTCGGCCGGCTGGACATTCTTGTT
>JBGCDE010000063.1:0-7458 GCA_045105115.1 Pseudomonadales bacterium
GCTACACCGAATCAGTGGTGCTTATATTCACAGATGGCGAGGGCTGGCCCAACATAGAGGTGCGAAAGGAGTCGGGTTGGGATTTGCTTGCCGAGCAAGCCGTGCCCATCATGCACGAGATCATCAAGCGACATTACGCGCCGGGCGGCACTATTATTCGTGCAATGGCAGCAAAACTGCTGTCTGGCGGGATGATAAAACCCCACACAGACAAACACCCCTCTTTCCATTATGGTCACCGGATTCACATACCGATCAGCACCAATCCGCGAGTTCGCTTTATGATTGATGGACGGCCGCACGCGCTTGAAGTGGGCAAAGTCTACGAAGTGAATAACCAGCACAAGCACAGCGTGACAAACAAAGGCGACGAAGACCGTATTACCTTTATCTTTGATTATGTGCCACCGGAGCTGGTAACCCGATAAGCGGTGGATTTACCGCTTATGACTGCTGCTTAGCCATGGTATTTATATGTCTTTTCAATGACTTAAATGCAAGAAATTAATCTTGGCAGTCTCCATGACAAAGCTATATCATAGCCAGCGGAAATATAGGCATGAAAACATGCTTCGCTAGAGCTTTGTATGCGCCCCAGGTTTGGCGTTACAACAGACACTCACTCAGCAACACAAAGAGGTTTAGTCCCAATGACAGACGCTGATAACAAGAATTCCACTAATGCGAACTTCAGCAAGAAAGTACTCGCAAGCTCGGTAGCCTCTGGTGTAGCGCTGACTGGCGGTACAGTAGGTGCCATTGCTCAAGAGAAGAAGTTTGCGCTTGAAGAGGTGATAGTTACAGCTCGTCAGCGATCTGAGAGCTCACAAGACGTGCCTATGCATATTCAGGCGCTGTCTGGCGACCAGATGGAAAAACAAGGCCTGGTAACCTTGGAAGACTTCAGCCGATTCGTTCCCAGTGTCAGCGTTACAAGTACAACGCCTGGGCAGAACACCATCACTTTCCGTGGTGTCAGTGACGGCGGTGGTTTCCTGGTTGATCCTACAGCGGCCATTTATCTGGATGAGCAGCCTCTTACTTTGACGTCGCAAGCGCCTGACATCTACCCAGCAGATATTGCGCGCGTAGAAGCGCTGGCAGGCCCACAGTCAACATTATACGGTGCCAGCTCACAGTCAGGCACGATTCGAATAATTACCAACAAGCCCGATACTTCCGAATTCCATGGTCACGTTGGAATTGGTTTTGATCAGGTTAAAGATGGTGATATTGGTTACGACCTGAATGCGACAGTTAACATTCCGCTCGTTGAAGATAAAGTCGCGATTAGGCTTACCGGTTTTTCAGCCACTGACGGCGGCTTTATTGACAATGTATTGGGCACAACGGTTGTAGATCCTTTTGGTTCAGGACTCGGTGGGCAGCAAACCAACGCGGATCAGGTTGAAGATGACTTCAACAGTGTTGACTGGCTTGGCGCCAGAGCAGCGATCAAGTGGGAAATTAACGACAACTGGGCAGCAACGCTCAGCGCGAATTACCAAAAGATTGAAGCCGATGGCTGGAACGATCACGACCCAACCGTAGGTGATTTGCAGGTCATCAAGTTCATTGAAGAAACGCGCGACGATGAATGGTTTCAAGTTAGCTTGATACTGGAAGCTGACCTGGGTTTCGCTCAATTGGTTTCAGCGTCCTCTTACTTTGACAGAGAAGTTTTCTATCAGACCGATACGCAAGCCTACGCGGCCTACTTCCACTACAGCTTTGGAATATACGCGGGCTACGCTACCTATAACTTTGGTCTAGACCCCATTGGTGGCCAAACCAATGACCAGAAAAATGACCGCTTTACGCAAGAGATACGATTAAGCTCATCTTCTGAACGGCTGCAATGGACGGCTGGCTTGTTCTATCAAGAAGCCGATGAGCGATGGGACTTCATCTCCTTCCTTGATGGGTACAGAGACTCCCCAGCATTTGCAGCATGGTCATATTATTACCCAGGCATCGCGCCAACAGATGGCTGGTGGCTGTCTGTGCAGGAAACTACACGTACAGACATGGCTGTATTTGGTGAGCTCGATTGGTCATTAACCGACAAGATAGACCTTATCTTGGGCGGTCGTTGGTACGATGTTGAAGTTGAACGAGACTACTTTGTTGCACGACCAACAACTCGACTCGAGCAAACACTTCAGGCCGGCGGTACCGATGACGGCTTTGTGCCCAAAGTAGGTCTGCAATACAACGTGAACGACGACGTTATGGTGTACGCCCTCTACTCTGAAGGTTATCGCGTAGGTGGTGTAAACCGCGGGCGTGGGGACCCGACCCTTCCAGTGACTTACGATTCCGATACTCTTGAAAATAAAGAAATAGGTATCAAGTCAACGTGGATGGATGGCCGATTGCAGTTGAATGCAACGCTCTATCAAATGGATTGGAAAGACGTACAGTTAGAAGCGACCGATCCAAGCTTTGAGATTGGCGAGCCCTTCCAGGTTGTTATCGCGAACTTGGGTGATGCCGAGGTAAGAGGTATCGACTTTGATATGAATTTGGCCGCAACAGAGAACGTATTGTTCAGCTTCAACATCACAGAGATATTTGATGCCGAAGTAATAGCGCCGGCGACCTTTCCTGACGCGCGATTCCCTAATGGGGAAGCAACGCTTGGCTTGGAGCCAGTTTCACGTCTTCCGTTATTCGCGGATAGATCTTGGTCTGCTTCAATTGAATACACCGACGAAATAGGTTGGTTTGGTGGCGGTGAGTACTACATCCGTCTACAGCACAATGACGAAGACGCATCACTTAACAAGTTGAGCAACTCTGCCAACTCACCTCGTGGGTTTCAGGGCGACTACAGCATTACTGATCTCAAATTTGGTTTTGAGACCGATGTCTGGACTGCTCAGTTGTTCGTAAACAACCTCTCTGATGATCGTGGCGTAACCTTCAACGATACTTCTGACTTCGATCCGTTCTTCGGAAGAAGCAGCGAGAACATCGTTCGACCACGAACGATTGGCGCGAAGTTTAACTATAAGTTCTAAACGCCACATAAAAAAAGGCACAGCTTGCTGTGCCTTTTTTTTGCCTGCGATTTCCTAAACGATTAGAACGGCCAAACCTCGAGACCATGAATTGCGTTACGAACATCCATGCTAATGTTCACAGCCGCAATTCGGTCATTGCTATTTAGATCGTAAAGGCTAACGGTCGACGGCGACGAACCGGCAGCAATTAGCGATTCATCTATCACACACAAGCCCCTGCCAAACGCCTGACGAGCAACACGCGAATCATCCACGCCCATAAAATCCAGCTCGCTGTCGTTGTATCTCGGTACTCCAAAAGTGCACTGCTGGCCATCTCTTGACACGTAGCGCACGGCATCGCTCTGGGTGTCATTGAACAACAGACCATCCTTAAAAGGTCTTGCGTTATGCGCACCCGCAGGCAAATTTGAAATTTCCGATACATTCATTTCACCATCTACCTTCAGCACCGCTTTCGTATTCAAGCCAGAAAAATAGATGCCCCGCTGGTTAACATGAACCATATTGATGTGATAATTGTTCGATGGTGGCGGCCCGCCCGCGCTGCGCGGATCGAACTGTTGCCCTACCCATTTCTGTCCATCGCGAGAAATGTACATACCCCATGTGAACTGCTTGGTAAGCAAATCAAATACCAACAAGCTGTCGTAACCGGTAGAGGTCAAAAACAGAAAATTATCTTTCTTACAAATCTCATGACAATGTTTCAGATATCGATTGCTGTATGAAGCTTGCAATTCGAACTGCGGGTTGTAACAGAACAGTTCATCGCTCGCAGCGATAAATACATCCTCTTGATCAAACTCAATGCCACGCAACCCTCTATCCCAGCCACGGCCAGTGAAATCTATGTTGCTCGTATTCCAATCGATGCGCTGCGTAACCTCAGGAACCGAGAAATCAATGATATACACGCCGCCATGACTTTGGCCCTTCTCGCTACCACGTACTACTGAAGTCGCTATCAACTTGGGTAAGGTTTTCACGGCCATCACCTAGGCTTTATCTGCAGAAGGAAGAACCGGTTCAAGGATCTCTTTCAATGGTTGTAACTGCTTTTCAAAACGCTTCCAGCTATTCACTGATCCTGAGTAAATAGGTTGGCGAACCTGCTCTGAGCTGGCCGTGCGCACAGCCCGATCGGTCTCATGAAAATTCAGGCACGCTTCCTCAAAGGGTAGCTCGCAATACTCCAGCAACCTAGCCACCTGTGCGTCCAGATCATTCACTACATCTTCGTACTGCACATGCAGTACGCGACCTGGCAACACTTCATCCCAATGCGCCATCATCTTCTCGTACTCTATGTAAAACTCACCTAACTCAAACAAGTCGTAGGTAAACGTTTGGCCCTTCGCGAAATGCTGTTTGAAACAACCCAGACAGCTATCCAAAGGATGGCGTCGCGCATCAATTATTTTTGCATTCGGCAGTATCAGCTGAATCAACCCTATATGCGGGAAATTATTAGGCATCTTATCGGTGAAGAACGCAGCACCAGAACGATGACGCATAGTCTGCGCAATGTATTGCTCGCCCAGCGCAGTCAACTCCTCAGCACTGAGTGCTTCAACAGCCCCCGGGTAGCTTGTACCTCGTTTTGGATTGGTCAGCGATTGGGAAACCAGACTGAGATCCGGCAATTCGCTGGTGCCATCCACCTGACTGTGACTCGCTAGTATTTGCTCCAGCAATGTAGAGCCCGATCGTGGCAAGCCCAAAATAAATATGGGCGCGGCATTCTGACAGCCTGTACTTTCACCTCGCGCCTTTTCAAATAATTCCGACGTAAAGATTTCCCGAATACGGCCATGAACAATTTCGGTTTGCACAGGGTCGTAAGCCACACTTTCCCTGTGAGTACGGTTGGCCTGCTCATAGTAAGGAAATGCGCGATCATACTCGCCCAGATCCTCATACGCTTTGCCCAAACTAAACGCAAAATGAACGATGGATTCATTACTCAAGGATTCGTTTTCTAGCCGCTTTGCCATATCTTCGATTTCGTCGGCCTCAAATCGAAAGGTTTTTAAATTCGACAAGCTGTAGTGGATTTCTCCAAAATTCGGTCGTAGCTCTTTAGCCTTGCGATAGGCAGCAATCCCCTCTTCCTGCCGCCCTATCGTTTTTAAAACATGCCCCAAACCTAAGTGCGCACCGGAAAGGCCCGGATTTAACTCAATCGCCCTTCGATACGATTTTTCTGCAAGCTCAGGCTTTGCGTCCATGGCTAGAGCGGCCGCGTGAAAATAGTGTGACACGGCATTGTCTGGATCAATATCTATGGCCGTCTCTAGCGCAGCAACCGATTCGCCGTAGCGACTCTGTTCTTTCAATGCCGTACTCAAGTCATGCCAGGCTTCCACATAGCGAGGTGCAAGCTGCACTATCTTTTTAAGCAAAGCCTCAGCGTCATCAAAACAACCCGCCTGAATAGCAACACGGGCAAGCAGTGACGCGGCATTGACGTCTCGGGGGTTTTCACGAATCAGCTTTTGCGCTATTTTTTCTGCCTCACGATACCGGCCTTGCAAAAACAACTCGGCGGCTTCGGCAAATTGTCCTTTCTGTGGTGATAGCTCAGTCGATTTATTGAATGCCTGCTCAGCCTCGTCAATACGACCCAGCGCCTTCAGTGCACCGCCTAACTTGAAATGCGCCTCAGCATTCTGACCGTCCAAATCAATCGACTTTTGCAGGTAAGGCAGCGCCTCTTCTGCTCGCTTGAGATTCAACAATACGGTGCCCAGGTCTTCCTGAGCACGGGGGAATCCGGGCGCAATACCTACCGCTCTGCGCAGCCAAGTTTCGGCCTCCTCCAGCTTTCCGCCACGCATCAATATGGTGCCCAGCAGGGCAATAAAATTAACGTCGCTGGGTTCACAAGAGATTGCCTCTCTGCACAAGCCTTCAGCTTCCTCAACGGCATTCTCCTTAAGCAGATCAAGTGCTTTATTGAATAGAGTGCGGGAATTGTCTGGCCGGCTCAATGCTGACTCCAAGCGATATAGGGGCAGCCATGATATTGAACAAAGCCCCTAATTTCTATAGCTTTTGTCGGAGCTTGGGCGCTAAACTACTGTTTTCTGTTGCCTTTTATTGGAACGCCCGTGGCCGCTTTCACCTTCAAAGAAAAAGACACGCTTCGCTATACCGGCGGCGCCGTCGTGTATGCAGTTCTCGCCTATATTCTTGGTTGGCTGGCTCTATTTTCTTCGCAGTGGTTGCTTAACCTTGCCGGTACTTTGCTATTGGCACACGGCATGATTATCGCCTCGTATTTGTTACACGACTGTGGCCACAATGCAGTATTTTCTGATAATCGCAGTAATGCGAAGCTTGGTACATTCCTTTGCTGGTTAAACGGGGCGTGTTACGGCACCTATGAAGACATACGTTACAAACATTTTCGACACCATGTTGATAATGATGATGTTGTCTGGTTCGACTATGAAGCTTTTTTCGACCGCCACCCGCGGCTAACGCGAATGATTCACTGGCTTGAATGGTGCTATATTCCAGCCCACGATATGCTGATGCATACCATTCTGGTGTTCACTTCGTTCCTTATACCCCAACGGCGCGAACAACGAACCCGGAATGTAACCGTGATAGTTATTCGTTTCGCATTGCTGTTAGGCGTTGCTGCGTGGTCACTCAAAGCATTTCTTCTCTATGCCTTGGCTTACATCATTATGATGACGGTATTGCGTTTTATGGACAGCATTCAGCACGACTATGGTTACCGAACCGTGTTGTTTGAAGGGCCGGTTTCAGAGCACAAAGGGGATTTGCAGTGGGAGCAGCAACATACCTTCAGCAATATTATTTCCTGGCGGTGGGAGTGGCCGAACTGGCTGGTTCTGAATTTCGGATATCACAACGCGCATCACGCCAAGCCCACGACTCCCTGGTATCGATTACCTAAACTGCATCGGGAACTGTTTGGCGAAAATCCCGATCAGGTCATTCGATTGCTTCCTCAATTGAAAACCTTTCACCGTTCGCGCGTCGCCAGGGTCTGTGATTACAAAAACCAGGTACCGGACGTGCAAGCTCAAGCGTATTTAAGAAATGCGCAAAGCGGTGAAGTCATTATGGGCGGCAACGCCGCTTCCTTTCTCACGGCCTTCTAAGACATGCTTGAAACTTACAGAAATACGGCAGAACTAATTGACCAGCAACAACCGGAATTGCCCGTCAATTGCTTAAGTCTTGCTGTTCTCAAAGATCATGTGACGAGATTTTGCAAAGGGTTTCCAGGAACGGTCGCGTACGCGGTAAAAGCCAATCCGGCTACCCCACTTTTGCACGGCCTCAGCGATCTTGGAATCAAGCACTTTGATGTCGCCTCAGTGACTGAAATTGAATTGCTTAGAAGCATTCAGGAAGACGCAACGCTTCTGTACGACAACCCCGTTAAATCGCG
>JBGCDE010000064.1:0-15257 GCA_045105115.1 Pseudomonadales bacterium
CCCACTCTGCGTGCAAGGTCTTCCGCCTGCATTTCGCGAATATCAAGCCACACTTGGAAGCGCAGTCTAGCCATTATTATTTCAGCCTTTTAGTACGACAGCCGCGTCAAAAACCCGGCACTAGGGCTAGAAATAATTCCATATTTAACAGTAAGTAACAAGCGCTACTTAATAAATATTCTAGAATTGTTTAATGATTGTCAGAGTTGCTTGTTTGTTGTACGCCCGGTGTGTTGGCGCACTGTTCCTGTTCAAGGTACCTTTTTCCAGCTTTGACCAGGTCGCACATACTGGCCTTTTGGCGTTTTTTCAATTGCCTTCTTGCCGGCGAGTGACTGAACAATCTGCAATTGCGTACCATTTTTTCGCGCTATCTTTTGATAGGCAACTACCCGGCGCGCGTTAATCAGCTGCACTAAATCGGCAACATCAGCACGCTGGGTATTTACAGCACCAAGCAGACCATTGCGTTGTTCGCCAACGAGACCTTGTTGCTTGGCTGTGTTCAAATCCAATGCGCTAGCGAGCGCTGCCAGCATCAGGCCAAGAGAGAAGATCAGTATTTGTAGGTGTTTCATTGTATGGCTCCTTTAGAACAGACCGCTGTCGTCAGACAGCAAATCTTCAAGATCGTCTTCCACTTTCACCCTGACTTCATGCTGAATGTTCACGTTCAGGTTGATAGTGATAGGCTCGTCAGCCGCTACTTTGACGGTTGGTGTACATGAGGTTGATGTAAGTTGAAGAGCCAATACGGCACAGATGGCCCAATATCGGCTTGATGATGAATGCGGGCTTGATCGCATGTAATGTTCTCCGTTTATTAACGTTGACTTTGCTCAATACGTTTTTGCAGTCCGTCACTGATTTCTCTGGTCAGCATTAAGCTCTTGATCAAAGAGGGCACGTCTTCGGTCACATTCAGGTTGAAATTGATCGGACGGCTGTTTTTCATGTCAGGGTTGCGACCTTCCAGTCGCACGGCCAAGGTCATCTTTCCATTCTCGGCATAGCTTGCGTTGATGTCGAGCACTTTGTAGTGGAAATTTTTAAGAGCATCAACGGCCAACCGCAATTCTGGGGATGATTCAATAGCCGCCAGGGGCACCGTACCTGTATAGCGAATTACGCCACCCGGTTGTCTGGCTTTGACCGCACCATTGTTCATTGTAAGGATGCGACCTGCTACAGCGATAGGTAATTCGCCATCAATAGTGCCAGCCCCCTCTATGCCTTGTTCAACGCTTAGCAATTCTCCAAGATTCATATTTTCTAGTTCTATAATGCTTTTAAATTCAATATTTTGAGGGTCTAAGTTAATGTCGGTTGCACGGAGTTTTCCGCCGAATACTGACAGTTGTACTGTTTTGAGCAAGAGATCATTATCTGAAAAATCAGCTGATAGCATTAAATTGTTCATGACCATGCCCGCTTGCAATTCCTCTGCGGTTACCTCGAACTCAGCGCTGGTCTCTGGCCAATTAAGTGTGACTGCGCCGTTGATGCCGCGAACCAGCATCTCCTGATAAAAACTGTCGATGTCGTTCAGATCAACTCGCGCCGTTGCTGTTTGCGTAGATTTGTTCCAGTTGAGTTGGCCCGAGAGGCTTAAGGAACCGCCGACCAAATCAGCGGGCCATTGCCAATTTGGAACAATGCTCGGCAGAAAACGTTGCTGTTCGTTAAATCGTATCGGCGTGCTATGAATTGTTCCGCGACCCAGGCCGGAATCCAATCGGTGTGAAAAAGGCACAGACACGGTGATCTGTTCTGACAACTCTGTGATACGGCTTGCAATATGCACGGTGCCGCTTGCAATGCTGTTGTGCAGACTTACATCGCCCGTAAGGCGAAAGCGGGGCAGGTCGGTGTCTTGGTAAGACACGAGAACGTTATTGCTAGTGAAGCGCAACGGCGCTAGCAGCTGTTCATTTTCGCGCAGTGTAAGCTGTGCTGGTGCTCTCAGTGCTGCTCGAAAGCGTGGTGTGTAAATTTCCCTTGCTCTAAGATTCTGCATAACCGTATGGCTATTCTGAGCTAGCGTCAGCACAAAAGCCTGGTCTTCATAATTCAGGGCGCCATTTATGTGTAACTCTGCGGAGGTTGCGCTTAGAACGCTTGTTTGGTCTTGATGCTGTGCAGGAACGCCAAACTGCAGTGCCTGGTTTTCTTGTAGCAATAGATCGGTGAAAGCGGCGTCAACAGAAAAGTCCAAGCGGGTTTCCGATCCCCCATCAAGGGTTGAGGTTGACGGTTTAACGTTGGCTGTCACCTGTACCATGTCACCGATACTGATCTCGCCGTCTAATACCCGTTCATGCAAATTGATATCCGCACTGAATAATGTGCGGTGCGAATCCAGTTCGCCTGCCAAGCGAGCCGTAAACAGTCCTTCTCCGAGTTGTGCGGACCCCTGCCAGATTGTGTCACTTTGGGCGATTTCCAGCCGTTTGACATCGATTTGATAGTTGGCAAGCAGGGTATTGAGATCGTCGATTGGACCGCGGTGCAGCACGTCGTAAACACGCGCAGGCTCAGCTTGGGCCGGCTGGCTTGATTCTTGGCTCGTGTACTCGACCTTAAGTGTTTGAATTGTCCAGCGATTGCGGCCGGGCTTATCGGCTTCAACCGACTGCAGCGAAAAATTATCAGGAAGCAGGGCCGCTATGGCATGCGGCAACCATCTTGGCGTTAGAAACCACAGTGCCGCGAGGGTCAGTAAGGTCAGAGCTATAAGTAAGAATAGACGTCGCATATTCCACAGTATAAATGTGGCCAGGGCGAGTTAGTAGTGAAGCACTTTTGCGTTAGTGAAAGGCGGTCCGCTGACTGTCCGTGGTAAGGAGGTCGATTATCTTGCTTTTCAAGGCTATCTCTTCCTGCAGCCGCATGCTGATTCCATGCAAGCTCTCCAATTCGCGAAGTAACTCGACATTCTCAGCTTCGTACCCCGATGTCAGCCCAACATGCTCATTAAGCTGCTTGGCAAATGAGTACATCAATACAAACCAACTACTGGCAATGGCGGTCAACACCAGTTTATCCGAGTAACCGAACAACACCAAGTAGAGCAGCGCCGGAAGCAGTGCAGGGATCACAAAGGTTAAATAGGTTTTGAGATGGCTGTTGTAAGCAATATTGGAGCTGGCAACCAGTGCGCCAAGAATGGCGACAAACCCGGTTAATGATTGGGTGTTAAGCTCAATACAGGTGTACAAAAACATGGCACCCCAAACAATGCCATTGCAAAGCACATTTCGATTGTAGGCTCTATACCAATCTGTTGTGGATGAGTATCTATTGCGTTGCTCGAAATGTACGGCCAGTTTCCAGCGAAGCAAAAGAACGATTGATACGGCGAAAAGCCACGCCATGAGCAGCTCGAAATTTAATTTCTGCCAATAAACTACACCAACCAGGCCAGCCGTGAATGCATTGCCAAATACGCTGGGTTTCGCTTGAGTGAACAAAAACTCGGTCTTTCGAGTATGAGTCTGCTCCACTAAGCCATTTTCATTGATTTGCATAACGCGGCACTGCATATCCAAGCACTGTGCGATCAATGTAACTTATATGAATTCGCTGACGAGTAATATCACTGGTAAATAATGCCGCGTAAGCCCTGCTTGGGTAGAACAGACCGTTCAGTTCAGCTGAAGTTTGGTGCCTAATAAACAGATGTTTTTGTTCGCCTGGCGAGGCAGTGAATCTCTACCTTAGCAAGTGAGAGTCCAGAACCTCAGACTTTTTCCCCAATAGATCTTCAACGATTTGTCTGAAAGATTTGTTTGTGATCTTTCGCTTTTTCATCAAATCGCGAGTGACGTTATCTATGCTGTATTGACCTTTGCTCTCTTGCTTGAGTTCTTTGTCAAGCTCGTGCAAGAGAATCACGGCTCTGGCTGTTGTAGCACCTGATGAGGACTTTTTTCGAAGTGTGCTAACATTTTCACCCCATCTGGAGAGTGAGCGCAACACTCTGTCGTAGCGCGCTTGGTTCATCGCACCCGCTCTATGCATGAGCTCTATTGAATAGTATTCCGCCAAACCCTCGGCTATCCAATCTGACTGTGAGCCGCCCTGGATGCGAGTAATGACATGGGTAAGTTCGTGAAGCAAAGTGCTTGTGCCGTTTTCGCTTATTAGCGGTCGGTCTGAATGGACGTAAAAAGAATTGGGTGATGAGAGGCCGCCGCGCCACATTGGGTCTCCGGCACCCACTACCAATACCTTCGGTGGCAATGCCTGGAAGGCACGTTGTACCTCGGGCCAGACTAGATTAATCAGCGCCAGTGCATTCATGCGTTGCATGTCACCACCCTGAGGGGCTGCAATGGCTACTTCTGTGCCTTGTAAAAAATCGCGCCTGGTTCCGAGTTTACCTGCGATCATCCATCCGGTGGGACGATCAAAACGTCTTTCTGGATTGTCTATACGAAACACAAAGTCTTCGATTTTCTGCCAGCCGGTATCTGCACTGGTCCATTGGGCAGGTAGTTTAATTTCCAGGGTTGAGTATGACTCACTGCCCTTTATGCTGCGTACCCGGGCTGTCGGTACAATTTTGTCACCTCGAAAAATCGCCCAGTCGCTGGTCATGTAGGCGTCGTAACCGCCGTCATTGCGCTGCCTATCCAATACCGATTTAAAACTTATCTTGGCCAAGCTACCTTCAGGTTCCCAGCGAACTGAACTTTTGTAGTGCTTTAGCTTTCCGTCGGCAACGAAGTCTAGATGCCTTTGCTTATCGTGACGAAAGGAAATGGACTTTATCAGGTCTGCATTTCGAAACTCTATGCTGACCTTTACCATGCCATCGTCCACGAGTGGCTCAAAAACGTAGTGCACGCCGTATTGATTGTTGCTGAGTCGTTCACCGTTAACGGCGGCGCGCACAGCGGCGCTATCATCAGCGGCGCTATCATCAGCGGTCGTCAGGCAGGCAGAAAGAATCAGTAACATCAGGATCGCTGGCAATTGCAGTGGCAGCGAAATAGCACAGTGAAAACGAATCATAGTTCTATAGGGTGTCTGGTGGCTCACGATTGGGCTTGGCAGGCATCGACTCTATACCAGCGGATTTGCTGCCTGCTTCAGCAAGAATCATATACAGGCAAGGAACGAGAAACAATGTGATGACCGTGGCAAAAACAACACCGAACGAGAGTGAAATTGCCATGGGAATAAAAATATAGGTGGTTGGGTTCTGATCAATAATCAGTGGCACCAAGCCGACGAATGTGGTTATCGAGGTCAGTACGATTGGGCGAAACCGTTCCACGGCTGCCTCAGCGATAGCAAGGCTTGTTTCTGCACCCTCACGGCGCAAGCGATTGACGTTATCCACCAGCACAAGACTGCTGTTGATCACTACTCCTGACAACGCCACAATGCCGAGCAAAGAGAAAAACACCAGGGGTTTGCCCATAATAAAATGCCCCAGAATCGCGCCTACTGCGCCAAACGGGATGACACTCATAATGATTAACGGTTGGCTGTAAGACTGCAGTGGAATGGCAAGCAAGGCATAGATAAGCAGCAAGGCCAGTGCTGTGTAGTAGCCAAGATCATTGAAAGAGTCGGCGCTTTCCTCCGCTTCTCCGCCCAATGAATACTCGATGCCAGGATAGAGTTGATTGATTTTCGGCTTAACCTCTAAATCCAGATAATTCAGTACCCGCTCTGGCTCAATCATGTCTCTATCAACATCCGCGGTAACAGAAATAACCCGTTGCCTGTCCAGTCGCCTGATTGACGAGAAGCCGCGGCCCAGTTCAAGATTGGCAACGTTGCCAAGCGCAATTTCATCACCCTGAGGTGTGCGGACTCTCATGTTTTGCACGTCGTGCATCGAATGACGTTCGGCCTTTGGGTAGCGCACCATAATACGAATATCTTCACGACTGCGCTGCACTCTTTGCACTTCTTCGCCATAAAAGGCATTGCGAACCTGCCGGCCTAGCTGCCCAGAATTAATGCCTAAATGTTGTGCCTGATCTTTCAGGGTGAACTTGATTTCCTGTTTTCCAGCGCGAAAACTGTCGGTGATATCGCTAACACCATCAAATCGCTTTAGCGCGAGCTTGACGTCGTTTGCCGCCGCTCGCAGATGATCGGTGTCTGCGCCTCTCAGACGTATATCAATCGCATCACCAATTGAAAAAAAGTTTGCTGTGTAATTCAAGGCTACTGCATCAGCTATAGGTGGCGTGAGCTCTCGCCAACGGTGTGCAATATAGCCTGGTGATACCGAGCCTCGTTGTTTGTATGGGATCAGTTCAAGAACCAGTTCTACGTAATTTGAATTAGTTGGACCACCGTCAAAATCGATAGAGCCTCGCGCGATTTTGCCGCCTATCGCCTTGAGTATCCGGCGTATATTCGACGGCTGATCATCATCATGATCTTTGTCGAGTTCGTCGCGTAGTGTCAGTGCAGCAACTTTAAGTTTCTCTGCTTCACGCTGCAATACCGCCGTAGACGTGCCTGGCGGCATTGTCAGCGTTGCATAAACGCGGTCAGCTTCTACGGACGGAAAGAACTGAAACACGGCGCGGCCGCTGGCAAACAAGGTGAGCACTAATACCACCACAGACACTGCAATTGCCAAGGTGAAGTAGCGCCAATCCATCGCTCGTTGCAGAGCCGGTTGATAACGTTGTTTCGCAATAGCGCGCATGCCATGCTCCATGCGCTGTTGAAACTTTTCCCAGCGGCCTTGCTCGGAGGGGTTTGCGCTGCCGGACTGGCGACGGTGAGCAAGGTGCGCGGGTAAAATCATTTGCGATTCCACAATGCTCAGCAACAAAGCAACAATTGCCGTAATGCCAACGGCTTGCAAGAACGAGCTCAAACCGCTGCCGCTCACCGCCAAGGGCATGAACGCGGCCATTGTTGTTAACACACCGAAGATAACAGGCAGAGACACCTGCTGTGTGCCAAGAATCGCAGCATCGCGCAAAGAATAGCCGCGGGTTTCAAATGCATGAACGCGCTCGCCAACTACAATCGCATCATCAACAAGAATACCCAGCACAAGAATGAAACCCATAATAGACACAGTGCTGATAGATACATTGAATACCGGGAACAACAAGAGAGTGCCAACCATGGCGATAGGCAAGCCAACGGCTACCCAGAAAGCGAGCCGTGCTTGCAGGAATAAGGCCAGCACCAATAAGACCAGCAACAAACCGCCGCCTGCGTTTCGGCCCAATACTCTCAGCCTGTCGACCAGGTCCTGGGATTCATCCTTCCAGATCGCCAGTTGTACGCCGTGAGGTAAGCTCGATTGTTTTGCTTCAATATAGCCTTTAACATGCCGGGCAATGCGCAGTAAATTGCCATTACCTGTGCGCGAGACGGTCAGCATCACCGCGGGTACGCCATCAACCTGAAACAAAACATCGCTGTCAACAAAGCCATCTTTTATGGTGGCGATGTCGGAAAGCTTCACAATACTGCCGTCATCCAGTTGTTTAACAACAAGGCCCTCAAGGTCGGCTTCGTTGTATGCCTGACCGAGTGTGCGTAACAGAATTTCTCCGCTGTCTGTTTTTAGTGTTCCACCAGCAACATCCTGAGAGCTTTGGCGAATAGCATCAGCAACCGAGCTTAAGGTCAGTCCATACTGCCGCAAGGTGTGTTCAGACACTTCAACGGAGATTTCGTAATCTTTTGTGAACGACAATTCTACTTTTGAAACTTCTGGCAGGTCAGCCAGTTCATCTCGAATGCTCTCACCAATTTCTTTCAATGAACGTGGCGAAATATTACCGGTCAATGCCATATTAAGAACGGTTGCTGTTATCGACACCTCAGAAACGATCGGTCGTTCCGCGTCAAGTGGCAGCGTAGTTATCGCATTGACGCGTGCTTCAATGTCGCGGCTGGCCTTCGCCACACTTGCTTCTTGCTTTAGCTCGGCAATCAGCAGGCACAGACCTTCATAGGCTGTAGTGTCAATTTTGTCGATTCCTTCAACGCCATCTATTGCTTCCTCAATGCGTTGGCATACTCCGCTTTCAACTTCTTCGGGTGCGGCGCCGGGGTAGGGTACCTGCACTTGAACTATGCGCGGGTCAACGGTTGGGAATTCTTCAATCAATATGGACGGAATGGTGACCAGACCGCCAAAAATCAATATCCACATCAATAGGTTGGCAGCAACCTGATTGTCAACAAACCACCGAATTACACCCTTCATAAGCTGGCGTTGTCTGCATCCGTGACAGGTACGGCCGGTTCAGGGGCTGGTGCGTCCAGGGTTGGTGCATCTAAGGTGAGAGCGGGTGAGCTATTGCTGATAACCGGCGCAACTGAGCTGCCTGCAGCTATGGTTGGGCTCAACGAAGTTGAGACCAGGTCGCCATCGACCAGCCCGGATCTGATAATCAACTCATCACCTCTGATTCGTAAAATATCGACGCTGCGTTGCTCAAGAATATTGTCTTCGTTGACTACCAGTACGTTTTCGTTGTCGCGCAGCGCAACGCGTGGAATCAGTAGTGCGCTTTCCAGCTTTTGCCCTGCGATTGACGCCTTGACAAATAGTCCTACTGGGGGCGCTTGATCGCTCCCTCCTGGTACTCTGGCAACCGCAAAAACCATACGACTTTGCGTGTCAATACTCGCTTCCAGGCGATCGATAACACCGCGCCAGTGTTTTTGCCGGCCAGCGTACTGCGCACTCAGAAGTACAGCCGGTTTGTACTCTCCGTTGACGCCGATGTTGGCTTGTTCGAGGAACTCCAGTTCCGAATCGGCCAATGGTAAGCGAACTTCAAGGAAGTCATTTGAGTATACGCTGCCCAAGGTATTTCCGCGGCTAACATACTGGCCCTTATCGATCAGTTTCTGGCGCACGAAGCCGTCGTATGGCGCGGTTATTCTGGTTCGACGAACGTCGTTCTTTGCCTGGCTAAGTGCCGCCTTGGCGTCGGCGGCATTTGCCAAAGCTACCTGGTAATCACTGTCGGCGTTGTCTAATTCTGCGTTAGACGCCAGCTTTCGCTTATGCAAACTACTGACTCGCGTCAATTCACTGTTAGCCCGTTTGAGTTGTGCATCCGTTTTGGTCACGCTTGCCTCTGAACGTTGCAATGCACTGCGATAGTCGGAAGCATCAATGCGCAGCAGTTCTTCACCAGCGCTAAAGCGTCCACCGGCAACCCATTGGGGTGACAGCCAGGTTACAACGCCGCTTATCTCTGCGACTAATTCAGTCTGTGTTCTGGGGGCTACAGTGCCCTGTGATCGAACAGCGAGCTCCACTGGCTGCATATGCGCGCGCCAGACATCGATCGGTACAGATACCTTTTCATTGGTTTTTGGCTCTACCTGCTTGACGGTGGACATCATTAACCAAACGATTAGCGCAACAAGCAGCATTAGGATTGCCGCTGAGCCAAGTTTTGGGTCAATGCCGTATTGTTGGAGCTTACGGATAATTAAGGTCATTCAAATGATGGCTCGGGGTCGTGTTTTGTTTTGGCGAAGCTAATCCATTATTCTACTACAATTGAGTGGCTTGCTAAGGAACAATGATCAGTAAGATGCGCGCTTGGCGTACCTCGCCGGATTCGCCCTTTTTTTAGCCTGGTTAATGCAATTGTCGACAAAGGGTTGATAAAGTTAATGTGTTAGTGTGTTGCTGTTTATTCCGGCAGTCTTGCAGCTAAATCAGGAGTTTGAATTTGATCGCTCAGAAAATGAAATATTGTTTGCTGGTCTGTTTGTTCAGTGGGCTATTGGCTTGTAGTTCTGGCGGTTCAGGACCGGATACTTCCGCTCAGATACCCGGCGGTCAGCAGCCGCCGGTCCCGACGCCTACACCAGATCCTGATCCGAGTCCTGCACCTGCGCCAGATCCTGTTGATCCTCCTGGAGCTGTGGAAGATTTTGATTTCCCGGTATTTGAGTCAGGTCAGGTGCGGCCGTTGGCGCTATCGGTTGATGGCACGCAGTTATACGCTGTCAATACGCCAGACAATAGCCTGGAAATATTCACCGTCGACAATGACGGCTTGTCGCATACTCAGTCCGTACCAGTGGGCATGGAACCTGTTGCTGTAGCAGTTCACAACAGTGGCAATGTGTGGGTAGTTAATCACCTGTCTGACAGCATCAGTATTGTTGAAACTAGCGCAGCACAGGCCTCGGTAGGTCGAACTCTTCTGGTGGGTGATGAACCGAGAGATATTGTTTTCGCGGGCGATGGGTTTAATCGCGCTTTTGTAACCGCGGCCCACAGGGGGCAGAACGCACCGTTTGATCCGGAGCTAAAAACGCCAGGAACTGGCAGAGCGGATGTCTGGGTTTTTGATACCGGCAACCTTGGCGACGACTTGGGCGGCACGCCACTGACCATCGTTAACTTGTTTGGCGATACGGCGCGTGGGCTTGCGGTCACTCCAGATGGCAGCAATGTTTATACCGCTGTTCTGAATTCTGGTAATCGAACCACCACTGTTTTTGCTGCGGTTAGAAATGGCGGGCTGGATAAAGCGCCGCCGCTTGCCAATGACGCCGGTGAAGAGGCTCCGGCCACTGGATTGATTGTGCAGTTTGATGGCGAAGAGTGGCGAGATACAGGTGATGAGCTTAGCAATACGGCGCCCTCTGTCTGGACTGAGCGGATTCGATTCAGTCTGCCCGATACCGATGTTTTCGAAATTGACGCGCGTGCCGCAACACCTGTAGAAAGCGGCTCGTGGAGCGGGGTTGGCACAACATTGTTTAATCTTGCTGTAAACCCAACTGACAACACGGTTTACGTTAGCAATACCGAGGCAAGAAACAATATCCGCTTTGAAGGCGAAGGAAGCCGCGGAAGCACAGTTAGAGGTAACTTTGCGCAGACCAGAATCACTTTGTTAGGCGCTGACACAGTTCAGTCGAGGCACTTGAACAAGCACATTAGTAGTTACTCCCAGGATTTGGGAAGCACTACTGAGAATCAATTAAGTGTGGCTCAGGTATTGCAAATGCAACCCAGTGCTAATGGCGCCGAGCTTTTTGCAGTGGCTTTCGGTTCATCAAAGCTGATACGGTTAAACAGTACGGAGCTCGCTGATGACAGTTTCGAGCCAGATCTTGCCACACAGGTTCGTCTGAGTGGTGGGGGCCCTACTGGCGTTGTTTTAGATGAGGCGCGCAATAGAGCGTATGTACTGACTCGGTTTGATAACGGCGTGTCCGTTGTTGATACGCAGCAAATGACGGAGTTAAGCCATGAGCTAATGCACAATCCAGAGCCTGAATTGGTAGTGCAGGGCAGACCTTTTCTTTACGACGCAGAACTCAGCTCTAGCCGCGGCGATTCTTCCTGTGCTGGCTGTCATATTTTTGCAGATATGGACCACCTGGCCTGGGATCTTGGCGAGCCGGAAGGGGAAGTAGCCAATAACCCTCGCGACTATGAAATTGATAACGGCAATTCGATTCGTTTTTTCCACCCAATGAAAGGTCCAATGACAACTCAGTCTTTGCGTGGCATGCAAGGCAACGGACCTATGCATTGGCGTGGCGACAGAACCGGTGCAAGCCGAACCGATGGTGAAACATTGGAAGAGCAGGCGTTCGAAGACTTCAATTCTGCATTTGTGGGGCTGCTCGGTCGTGAAACAGAGCTAAGCGAAGAGCAGATGGATCTATTCGCGAGGTTTGCGCTTAAAATTACCTACCCACCTAACCCCATTCGTAATCTGGATAACTCTTTAAATCCAAATCAGGCAGATGGTGAAAATACGTTTTTCAATGTTGGAAGTACTGGCGGCGGTATTTTGCGCTGTAATAGATGTCATGTAGTCGACGTAAATGAAAATCGTTTTGGCACGTCGGGCTTAATGAGCGTTGAGGGCAGCAATGTTTCTGAAGATTTCAAAATTCCTCATCTGCGCAATGCATACCAAAAAGTAGGTATGTTTGGTAGCACAAACGACCCATCAGTAGATCGACCATTTACTGGTCCGCAAATTCGAGGTTTCGGCTTTTTGCATGATGGCTCCATCGATACTCTAACCACCTTTTTCGCTGGTGGTGGAGAAGACGTTGGTATCAATGGCGCCGGATTTGTATTTGATACTGACGAGGCGCGAGAAAACGTTATCGATTTTGTTTTTGCAATGGACTCGGACCTTGCTCCCATTGTTGGACAACAAGTGACTGTGTCTGCAGCCAATGCTAGCTCTGCCACCGTGTCGGCACGCCTTGACTTGCTAATAGAGCGAGCGGAAGTAACGGTGCCGCGCGCTGAATGCGATCTCATCGCGAAAGGTATTATCGATGGTGAGCGTCGTGGCGCTCTATTGAATAGTGAAGGGCAATTTCGGACAGATCGCGAAGCCGAAGCAGCACGAAGCGTTGATCAATTGATTACGGTGGCCAGGCAGGCAGGTAATAGCCTGACATTTACCTGCGCACCACCTGGGCAAGGCCTGCGCATGGCGTTGGATCGTGACAGTGATGGCGCGCTTGACAGCGATGAGCGTGATGCTGGGTCACGCGCTGATGATCGGGACAGCGTACCTGGATAAGCGTTTACAGGTCAGTCATTGTGCCAGATTGAGCGATTGCCAATCGGCGTGCAGCCGCTATTATTGGCGCAACTTTCCTCAACGAATAACCGCATTGAAAGCGTATATTTACGTACTTTGGATTTCGGCAAGCTTGCTTGCAAGCCAGCACTCTGGCGCGTTGACCTTTGATTTGCCACCGGAAGGTGAGCATATTATTGGCGAAATGCGACAAGTGATCGCCAGTCATGAAGACACCTTGCCAGCGATCGCGATGCAGCACGGTATTGGTTATCGAGAAATCGTAGCCGCTAACCCTGATCTGAATCCATGGCTACCAGGTGAAGGCACAGTTGTGCATGTTCCGGCGCGTTTCATACTGCCACCCGGCGAGCGTAAGGGCATGATCTTGAACCTTCCCGAGCTGCGCCTGTATTACTACCCACCCGGCGGAGAGACCGTTATTACCTACGCCATCGGGATAGGTCGAGAAGGGTGGAATACGCCGGAAGGTGCTATGAAAATAGTGGCCGCTATCAAGAACCCTAAGTGGATTCCACCACAGTCTATTATCGACGAATACGCCGAGGAGGGTATTAAGTTGGAGCGGGTGGTACCGCCCGGTCCAGACAATCCGCTAGGAAACTACAAACTGCCGTTGTCACTGCCTGGCTACTTATTGCACGGCACCAACAAGCCTCTTGGTGTTGGTATGCGAGTGAGCCACGGCTGCATACGATTGTATCCGGATGATATTGAAGAGCTGTATGAGATGAGCCCTGTGGGCATTCAGGTGAAGATCATTAAGCTCCCTTATAAAGCAGGCTGGTCCGATGGACGTTTGTTCCTTGAAGCGCATAAGCCATTAAGCGAGGAATTTAGCGAGACCGGACTGGATCTTACCGCAATGGTCGCAGCCATTATTCGAGCCCACGAGGGGTATGAGGCAGCTATCAATTGGGATTTAGCGGAAACCAGTGCCCGTCGACACCATGGTCTGCCAGTGGCAATCACGGCCCCGGTAGAGCTGACTAACCCACCTTCATCGCAAACGCCGGAAATATCTGAGGCTAATTAGTTTGCCGCGAACGGGGTAGAAGCGCGGCAAGCAACTAAGCGATTAAAAAACACATGCAAAAAAAACCCGCCAGCAAACTATGCGGCGGGTTTTCTTTTTGACTAAGGGCTAAGCCCCTGGTCAATTACTTGCGACAGCAGCTTTCAGTCAAACGCTGTGCAGTGGTTACTGCATTGTTTGCAGCATCTTGCGCAGCGTTAGCAGCACTCTGTGCGCCAGACGCATCTGATTGCGCGGAACGCGCAGCAGACATTGCGGAATCAGCAGCAGACTGTGCACGGCTAACAGACGCTTCGATGGCATCAAGCCGTTCGGTGTCTTGAGTCGCGCAGCCACCAAGTATCATCAGGCTAAGGCCAGCAGCAGCTAACCCCAGTTTTGAAGAACCAATTTTAATCATCAGGAAACTCCCAGGTCTTTATATTAAGCTTGGCCCAGCGACCAAGTCATTGAGCTGGCGGTATTATGCATTGATGGAATGCGCTTTTAAATACTTAGCGATGTGTAATTATTGGATAAATTGAGCAGTCACTATACTGCAGCCGTATTTTTCACAAATAATCGAGCAATTTTTGTCTCCGCTCGTAACCTTTAACGAAAGGAAGCCTCTGTGCAAATAGAATTTTCGGCAGAGCAGAAAGCTCTGCAACAGCAAATAAAAAGCTATCTCGAGCAGCTTTTTACCCCAGAACTGACCGCCGAGCTGGCCGCAGCGGGTGCTGAAGAGGGGGGTGGACCCGAGTTCCGAAAGGCGCTTCGCAAACTGGGAGAAGACGGCTATATCTCAATGAGCTGGCCGAAAGAGCTTGGTGGCAATGATGCGTCCGCGATTGATCAATATATATTCACCGAGGAGATTATCCGCACCGGTTTTCCTTATCCTTTTCTGACCACTGAAGCCTGTGGGCCTGTGATGGCACAACATGCTTCTGAATTAGTCCGGGAAACAGTGGTTAAGGGCATTCTCAGAGGGGAAGTAGTGGTTGCGATCGGCTATTCGGAACCTGGGGCTGGTACAGATTTGGCGGCATTGCAAACCAAAGCGGTGCGTGACGGTGACGACTGGGTGATCAATGGGCAGAAGATCTGGACCAGTCTTGCGGAGTACTCAGACTATGTGTGGTTGGCTGCTCGCACTGATCCTGATGCGCCCAAGCACAAGGGCATCACTATGTTTGTGGTACCAACCGACGCGGTTGGTTTCTCGATGTCACCCATTTGGACGTTGGGTAGCGTGCGCACCAACGCAACATTCTATGAAAATATTCGCCTCAAAGATGAGTGGCGCGTAGGCGAAGTGAACCAAGGCTGGAAGCTTATCACTGGCCAACTTAACCGGGAGCGACTGTCGCTGGTGACACATGGGCAGGCTGAAGAGCTGTATTTGCGAGTAGCCAGGTGGGCGGCCTCGACCCAAACCTCAAGTGGCGAAAGGATAATCGACCGAAACTGGGTTAGAAGCAATCTGGCCAAAGTACGTGTTGGGCTTGAAGCTCTGAAGTTAGTTTGTTGGAAGCAAGCGTGGGCCATGGACAAAGGCACACTGCAAATGGCCGATGCGTCTGTGGCAAAAGTCTACGGTACCGAGTTTTTCCTCGAAAATTATCGGATGTTGATGGAGATTGTTGGTCAGGCTTCGAGCTTGCGGCGTGATGAACACAGTG
>JBGCDE010000065.1:0-126535 GCA_045105115.1 Pseudomonadales bacterium
TTTTTTGCGCCGTATCATCTACTTCCAAAACCAGCCCACAACAGGCTTCGCAGGTTGGACAAGAGCGTTTCACCGTGCGTGTTGTGGCAGTTGTCATGGGTTTACCCAGTGGCATTTACGAGGCGTCGATGGTACGTGAAACATCTTGAACGGACAGTAAACATAACCGGGGTGTAATGCGCTGCCACAAAACAAGCCGCATACCGTACGAGCGTGACAAAAAAGCTGGTAAGCTCTCGCAGTATGCCATTCCATCAGCCACCGCATCACCCGGAGACCAGTCTTTGAATAATCGAAAATCGCTTGTAGTTCTTCTGTTTTTAATCGCGACTTCGTCATGTGGAGTCCCTGAAGGTACAGTGATAAAGGATTGCACCTCCAGTGACATCATGCGTGTGGTCTGCGGCATTCAATCGCCTGAAGACATTGCCGTAGTTGAAGGTGACGACTATCTGCTACTTAGCGAGCTAGGTGACATGGGCGAGCGCTCTGGGCGGATTGTGCTGTTCAATGTGGCAACAGAAGAGTTTCAGGCGGCTTATCCGTTCCCAACAATTGAAGCCAAGGCGCCAGACAATGTGCAAGGCAGTGCTGAGTGTCAAACACCCCCAACCGCAGAAATGAGCCCGCATGGCTCACATTTGGTCAAGTTGCATGACGGCAGCTGGCGCTATCTAGTGGTTAATCACGGTGATCGTGAAGCGGTCGAATTGTTTTCAGTGCAACGCAATGAAGAAGGCGTGCCGCACTTGCATTGGCAGGGCTGTGTGCTGCCCAAAGAAAATACCCACATCAACGATGTTGTTGGTTTATCGAATGGTGACGTAGTGTATACACGCATGTATCGCCCAGACGACTTCCTGGGCGAACAGCTTGGTATGCTTTTTAAAGCTAACACAGGTGATGTGTGGCGATGGAGTCGAGCGAAGGGACCGCAGATGTTGCCGTACACAGCCGGTAGCCTTACTAACGGCATTGAAGTGAGTGCGGATGAACGTTTCGTTTTTATTAATCAGTATATGAATGAGGAAGTTCATAAATACGACCTCAAACAGCAGCAAATTGTTGGCATTGCACCAGTACCAAACGTAGATAACAGTGCCTGGGGTCCAAATGGAGAGCTTTGGTTGGCAAGTCATACTGGTGAAGTATCGGCCATGATGAAGTGTTTTAGCGACTCTTCGCGTACCTGCGGTTTGGCGTTTGAAATAGTGGCGTTGAATCCCGACACTATGGATACGCGTGTTGTATTTGCGCATCAGGGGCCACCAATGGGTGCCGCCACCGTCGCCACGCCACTGAATGACAAGGTTTACCTTGGCTCTTTCGTAGGCGATCGCCTCGCCATCGTCGCCTTGAGTGAATTCAAGTAATAATTATGACTCGGTCGCTATTTCTTGGACTAGGGCCACTACTGGCCGCAGTGGCGTATTCACTGGCGGCATCGGCCGGTTACAGCACGGACATTGCCTGGACAGCCGCTATTACTGTCTGTTGCATTGTATGGTGGATTAGCGAAGCCATTCCGATTCCCATTACATCCCTGTTACCACTGGCGTTGTTTCCAATGGTGGGCGTGCTCACGAAAGAGCAAGTTGCTGAAGCCTACGGTAGCAGTTTGATTTTGTTGCTACTGGGTGGCTTTATTTTGAGTCGCGCCATGGAGCACAGTGGCGCGCATAAGCGATTGGCGCTATACACCATACGTTTGATCGGCGGCAAATCCGCCAGACATATAGTGTGGGGGTTTATGTTGGCCGCTGCGCTGTTGAGCATGTGGATTTCAAATATGGCGACGGTGCTGATGATGTTACCCATCGCGCTGGCCGTTATGGCGCAATCAGATGATCAATCCATCGCGGTACCATTAATGTTAGGTATTGCTTATTCAGCCAGTGTCGGTGGTATGGGCACACCGATTGGTACAACACCGAATCTCGTCTTCATGGAGGTTTATGCCGAGACTACCGGCATTGAGATAGGCTTCGTTGAATGGATGACAGTGGCTTTGCCAGTTGTGTTCATCATGATTCCACTGATTGGCTGGAGTATCACTCGTAAGCTACCTGATGGAGGTTCGTTTGCATTACCCACTGTTGGTGCATGGAGTTCGCACGAGCGGCGTGTGCTGCTGGTGTTTGGATTAACGGCACTGGCCTGGGTAACGCGAAAAGAACCATTCGGCGGCTGGAGTAGCTGGTTTGGAATGCCCGGTGCGAATGATGCCAGTGTGGCTTTTATTGCGGTCATAGCCATGTTCATAATTCCCAGTGGAATGCGAAAGGGCGAACGCTTGCTGAATTGGGAGCGTGCCAGTGATATTCAATGGGGTATTTTGTTGTTGTTCGCAGGGGGCTTGTGTATTGCCAAAGGTTTTACGGTGTCCGGGCTGGGTGCGGCGATGGCTAGCGGCTTAACTGCCTTGCAGGCAGTGCCGGTATTTGTGATGTTATTGCTATTGTGTTTGTTCGTGACCTTTCTGACCGAAACAACAAGCAATACAGCCAGTGCAGCATTGTTATTGCCGATACTGGCGGCAGCCGCCACGGCGATGGGTATTCCACCGGAATTGCTAATGTATCCGGCGGTATTAACCGCGAGTTGTGCATTTATGTTGCCAGTGGCCACCGCACCCAATGCAATTATATTCGCCAGCGGTCAGGTGACCACTCAACGAATGGCCAGAGAAGGGCTGATACTCAATTTGCTGGGCGCTACGGTGGTTGCTAGCTACTTTTATCTTATTAACTAGCCTTGTTTAGGGCTAACTAAGTTCAGACTGCCAAACATGCGCGGCCAGATCGTCCTCGCGGCGGCCGACAATTTGACGTCGGTCGTCATTGCCTGGCTCGAATCGAATCGTTTGTCTGCGGTCGCTGGCACCGCGCCGTGGGTGGCCGCGGCGCTCTGGACCACGATAGCTTGGATTACGTGCTTCAAACATTCTTCAGAATCCTTTCTTATCTAGCGTTATGAACGCTAGAGTTTTTCCATTATTGCTTCGGCTGAGCTTTTCTCAAGACCAGGGCCTTCTTCCAGTCCGAGGTGGGTAACTACGCCATCGTCAACAACCATGGCAAAGCGTTGTGAACGTGTGCCCAAACCAAAACCACTGCCATCCATGGTCAGGCCCAGAGCTGTAGCGTACTCGCCGTTACCATCGGCCGCCATAATGATGTTCTCAGCGTTTTGTGACTCGCCCCACGCACCCATTACAAACACATCGTTTACTGACATGCAGACAATGTTATCCACACCTTTGGCCTTGATCGCATCGCTGTGCACAACGAAGCCGGGCAAATGTGCTGCTGAGCACGTGGGCGTAAAGGCGCCAGGTACCGCAAACAAAACTGTTTTCTTGCCGCTGAACAACTCGTCAGTGGATACGTCCGCAGGGCCTTCGGCGCCCATGACTTTGAACGTACCTGATGGAATTTTATCGCCTTCTTGAATCATTACTCTGTGTCCTGTTAGGTTTTTTGATTTAACGCATTGGTCTATCTTAACAATCGCTGTGCGGCCTTAGCAATTGATTAACGGTTTGACTTTAATTATTCGGCATCTTTTAAAGAAGTGTACAGCGTTGCTATCCAATTAGGTTCTTTGATAAATCCAATTCCCCATGGCTTCAAGTTTTCTGGCAGACCAAGCTCGGTCATTTGCTCCAATGAGAGACCTTCAGCCAGGCGTTCAGTCATCCAGGCTACGCTCTGCGTGAGCATTTCATGGGTGCGCTGCAGATCGGCTTTTTTCGACAGCGGTCCATGGCCGGGTACCACAATCCAGTCGTCATCAATCATCGCTAAGATCGCTGCTACATTTCGTGTCATGCCTGCTACTGAGCCGCCTGATTGAAGATCAACAAATGGAAACCAGTTGGCGAAGTAATGATCACCAGTGTGAACAATCTTGCTGGGCTCAATAAACGCGACACTGTCACCATCGGTATGGCCATTGGCGAAGTGCTTCAGCCGAATAACTTGCTTACCTTCAAACAAATTGGTGCTGTCGCTGTATGTGACGACAGGCAATGCATGCGGCTCGGCGGGTGGAACGACGCGGTTGAAAGCCTCAAAAGTCATACCTTCGCTCAGTCGTTTTCTTACATTGTCGTGCGCAACAAGATTGGTTCGTGGGCCGAGATAATCGTTGCCACCGGCATGATCAAAATGCCAATGTGTGTTGACCATGAAACGCAGTGGCTTATTGCCCACCTGCATGATGGTATTGAATAAATCAGCAGCTTGTTCAGGGTAGCCATTGTCTATAACCAGCATTGAGCGGTCGCCTTCAATCACCACCACGTTGCCGCCGTCACCCTGAATGAGATGAACGCCATCGCGTATCTCTGAATGAGTTAATACTGGCTTTTCAGCCTCTTGGGCAAATGAGAAGCTGGCAATTGTTAGCAATGCCAGTAGGGTCATACGGGGAAAAGTGCTCATTGATCTTACTCTTGCGTTAACAAGAGCAGATCATACATTACAAGCGCAAGTTCCCGTTAGGATCTTTGCAAGCAGCCTTCAGACTTGCGGGCCTGCTGCAACAATAGCGTCATTGACATCGAACTTCTTAAAGTTCTCTACAAACTGCTGAGCCAAGCCACGCGCTTGCTGGTCGTATTCTTGAGGATTCTCCCAGGTGTCTTTGGGTGCCAGTAACGTCGTATCGACACCAGGTACTGACTTGGGTACTGCTAAATTGATGATATCCAAATGCTGGGTTTCTACGCCTTCCAGGTCGCCATTTTGTACAGCGGCGATGATGGCGCGCGTGGTTGGAATGGCAAAACGCTTGCCTTTACCGCCGGCTCCGCCTGAACCTCCGGTCCAACCTGTGTTAACCAGGTATACCTTGCTTCCAAACTCTTTCACTCGGCGAATCAGTAACTCGGCGTACACACTGGCCCGCTGTGGGAAGAATGGTGCGCCAAAGCAAGTAGAGAATGTTGAGCGAATACCACTGGCAGCACCCATCTCGGTTGAACCGACCAACGCCGTGTAGCCGCTAAGAAAGTGATACGCTGCGGCTTCCTCTGACAATATTGAAACCGGTGGCAACACACCTGTCACGTCACAGGTCAGGAAGATAACAGCCTTGGGTTCACCTGCGCGATTTTCCAGCTGGCGCTTGTCAACGTGCTCCAGTGGATAACAGCATCGCGAATTTTCTGTTAGTTCGGTGTTGTCATAGTCTGGCTGTCGATTGGCATCGTCAATGACTACGTTTTCAACGATGGCGCCAAAGCGAATAGCGTCCCAAATGACAGGTTCATTTTCGCGGCTGAGATTAATACATTTGGCGTAGCAACCACCTTCCAGATTGAACACAACGCCTTTGCCCCAGCCGTGCTCGTCGTCGCCAATCAAAAAGCGATCAGGGTCGGCTGATAAGGTGGTCTTGCCCGTGCCTGATAATCCAAAAAACAATGCGGTATCACCGTCTGGGCCAACATTGGCGGCGCAATGCATTGGCAGTACGTCTTTCTCCGGTAACAGAAAATTTTGCACACTGAACATGGCCTTTTTCATTTCACCGGCATAGCGCATACCTGCCAGCAGTACTTTTCTTTGCGCAAAATTGATGATCACCGTGCCATCACTATTGGTGCCATCGCGCTCTGGCACGCATTCGAAGCCAGCGATGTTAAGCACTTGCCACTCTTCTTTACTTTTGGGATTGTACTTCTCAGGACGAACAAACATATTGCGGCCAAACAGGCTTTGCCAAGCCGTTTGTGTTTTGACGCGCACAGGAATGTAGTGCTCTGTATCTGCACCTACGTGCAGCTGGGCAACAAAGCTGTCTTGTGTTGCGGCAAAATCACTGACTCTTTCCCACAAAGCATCAAACTTATCTGAATCAAACGGGCGGTTTACAGCACCCCAATCAATCATGTCTGAAGTGCTTGGTTCTTGAACAATATAACGATCAGCGGGTGAGCGACCGGTACGCTTGCCAGTAGTCACTACCAATGAGCCGTTGCTTGCCAGCTGCCCTTCGCCAGAACGTAGCGAACGTTCTATCAGCTCGCTGGGCGCAAGATCCATGTAACGTGTCGGAGATTCGGTAGTTTGCTTGGCTGTCATGCGTCCTTCGTCCAGTGGTTGTCGTGAATATCGTATTGAAACTGTAGGTGATAATTGTTGATCCGGGCGGTTTGATGAAGTCCGCCGATCGGCAAGTACATTATCGCAAAAAGTACCGAGCTTTGCTTACCGTTTAGCGAATACAGTCGATACGCGGCATTGATAGGGCTCAATCTGCCTCACCTGTGTTTCGTATCACCCGCTCGAGTTGCCTTCTTTGCTTCTTGCTGGGCTTGCCTTCCGGTGAAAACACCCCACGCCCGTGCGATTTACGCTGCTCGGCCTCCAATAAACGCTTTTCAGCACTTTCAGATGTTTCTGTGTACAAAAGAGCCGCATCCTGTGCTCCGCGCCGTTGGTCAGAGAGCGCATCCACCGTGACTGTTTTTTCACTCCATCCTTGACGAATGGTCAGAATTTCTCCAACGACAAGCTCTTTGCTCACTTTCAGCCGCTGCCCGCCGCCTTGCACTTTGCCACCTTCAATGGCCTTTTTGGCTAAGCTGCGAGTCTTAAAAAAGCGCGCCGCCCACAACCATTTGTCGAGTCTGACCTTTTTAGCGCCGGCATCGCTCACGACGGCATAATCTCGCTGAAGTGCTCAATGCACGCATGTGCGGTGACTGGCTCGCGCGTTTGTTGGCTGTCGGGCTGTGCGATAGCAAGTACATGGGCTATACCATAGCTCTGCGCTGCATCTAACACACTGATGGTGTCATCGATGAACAAGGCGCGTTCTGGCTTGAATCCGGCAGCACGCTGCAACTGAGGCCAGAAGTCTGCATGCTCTTTGGCTGCGCCAAACTGGTGGGAAGTGAAAATATCTTCCAGATGCTCGCCAATCCCGGTCACCTGGAGCTTTAAATCGATACCACGTTGATGGGCGTTGGTTACTAGTAATGCGCGTTTACCAACACGTTTCAATGTTTGCAGAAACTCAACGGCATGTGGTCGAATCTGAATCAGATGCTGTACCTCGCGTTTCAGGGGCAGCAAGTCAAGACCGGTGGTTTGCTCCCAAAAATCCAGCGAATACCAATGCAATTTGCCGTGCTCATCACGAAATATAGGCGCCAGTCGTTCTGTCGCTTGTCGCTCGCTAATGCCCTGTTCACGTGCATACACTTTCGGCATGTGTGTTTGCCAAAAGTAATTGTCAAAATGTAAATCGAGAAGCGTACCGTCCATGTCAAGCAGTACGGTATCGATATTCTGCCATTGGGCGGCTGTGATCATGGTTCTTTTCAGACGTGTATCAGGCGAGAAAAAGTGTTAATAGTTGAAAAGCCGGCGCACCGGGACTGAGCGCCGCCTATTGTACAGGTATGCTTAACACATGCGCATCTTCACTCTTTGCACCCGATACACTAAATTACGTCAACGTGCTTTGCATGGCGAGTAACGATGCCCAGGCACTGGCCGACGCTGTGCTGCCTCTGATGAAAGCAGCCGGTGACGTGATCATGCATCATTACGCCAGCGTCGATTCGCTGGAAGTACACACCAAGGCAGATCATACGCCGCTAACCGCTGCAGATCTCGCGGCACACGACGTGATTGTGCAGGGGCTTCACAAACTTACTCCTGACATACCGGTGTTGTCGGAAGAAGCCGACATGCCACCGGCCGAGGTTCGTCGGCGCTGGCCGCGAGTGTGGCTGGTTGACCCATTGGATGGCACTCGTGAGTTTATTGATGCCAGTGGCCAGTTTTGTATTAATGTTGCTTTGATAGAAAATGGCGTGGCCACCATGGGCATGATTTATTCCCCTGTACTCAAAATGAGCTGGCTGGGAATTCACGATGCTGGCGCTTGGCGCATAGATGCTAGTGAACGCTGTCTATTGTCATGTCGAACGATGGCTGACAGTCCTGTATTGATTTCAAGCAGCCGCCGATTTACACCGGATATGCTGGCCTGCGAACAGGGTTTGCGCAATCACTTTGGGCGCGTTGAGCGTCTTTCGCAAGGTAGCGCAATGAAGTTTTGTCGAGTGGCTGACGGTGAAGCGGATATCTACCCTTGCTTTGGTCCTACCTCAGAGTGGGATACCGCAGCTGGTCAAGTGATTGTTGAGGCCGCCGGCGGAATGATGCTGAGTCTGGATTACAAACCCTTCCGTTATAACCAGCGAGACACTTTGCTTAACGGCGGCTTTTTTCTGCTTGCTGATCGCAACTTTGACTGGCTTCCAGTGCTGCGCAAGGCAACCGCCGGCTGATTGCCGTATTCACTCGATAACTAGTACATGCATTGGCGTGTTCTTCTATCGCTGACTGTGTAGAATATCCGCCCATCATAAATACATCACAACAGACATCGCCATGGAATTACTTACTCTCGACAATTTAGTCACGCTAGTGCTGTTGATCTTACTGCAAGCGGTACTTGGCTTTGATAACCTGCTTTACATTTCCCTGGAGTCAAAGCGTGCGCCGGCTGCCCATCAGGCAGCGGTTAGGCGCTGGGGCATAGGCATCGCCATAGTATTGCGTATGGTGCTGCTGTTCGCTGTATTAAAAATGGTTGAGACGTTTACTGATCCGCTATTTCACATTGAGATTGAAGGCATAATCACTGGAACGTTTAATTTCCACGCCATTATTGAATTAGTCGGTGGTGTATTTATCATTTACACCGCGATTAAAGAAATTTCGCATATGATGAGCCTGGAAGATTTGCATGATGAAGATCGCAAACCGCGTTCTGTCGTTTCCGTAGTCGCCTGGATAGTGGTGATGAACCTGGTGTTTTCATTCGACTCAATTTTGAGTGCAATGGCGCTTAGCGACGTATTTGTGATTATGGCTACGGCCATTATCGTTACGGGCATTCTAATGATTGTACTGGCGGATACAGTTTCTGAATTTCTGCAACAAAACCGCATGTACGAAGTGTTAGGTTTGTTTGTGTTGCTAGTCGTTGGAATAATGTTGCTGTCAGAGGGCGGTCACATCGCTCACATGACTTTGTTTGGTAATCCGATTGAAGCGATGACGAAAACAACGTTTTACTTTGTGATCATTGTGATGATTCTGATAGACGTAGTTCAAACTCGCTACCAGAAGAAGCTGCAATTGGCGCGCAAAGCTCGCGAAGCACATTAAACAGGGTTGGGATCAGGTGTAAGCCTGTTCCCAATTGCTAATCAGCTGCTGCGGTCGTTGATAAATGTTCGCAGCTGTTTGGCGCTTGGCCATTCGGTGCGTTCAATGAAATAGACCAAAGCCATCTGCGCTTCTGCCTTGTCGCTGAATGGGCCCATATCGACCCCTTCACGCGTTTGATAAAACCAGGTCCCTGCTTTCCTGAAGAACCGGTTTGATCGTTTGTAAATCACAACAGGTTGTTTGTTAGGGTTGGCGTAAGTCGCACAGTTAGACGCTGATGAATCATAGTTTGCAGCGTTCGAAGAAGAGAGTGCCATGAGCTGATTGGTCCTTTGTTAAACAAAATGCAGGCTATCCAGAGGGAATTTGCGTCAAACAGCGCAATTATTAACCTGCATATTTTTTAGCCTAGACCACGCTACGGCGAATGTGCGGATTGGTTTACAGTAGCCGACAAGCGGCCGGCATCGCCGCGTAAAAAGTTGAACGCCTTCAGCCGTTGGTACGTTCTACGCCGTGCTTGATGTTTGAACCGCGCGTGCACGGGGTCTGATCAAGCGTGGGTTTTGTCGAAACTCTTCATAGTGCGCCAGATACCCAAACACTCTGGACATCGCAAAAAGCGCCGTAAAAAAATCGCTGGGAATGCCCAAGCTGTTGAACACGGCACCTTTGTAGTATTCAACATTGGCGTAAATTGACTTTCCTTGAGTGGCAAACTGTTCCTGGCAAGCTTCTTCTACTGACAGTAGGGTTTGGAAAAGTTCTGCGTCTGCAGCGTTGTTTTGACAAAGCCGCTCTGCCATTGGCTTTAAAATCGCAGCTCTAGGGTCCAGTGTTTTGTATTCACGATGGCCCATACCCATTATTTTCCGCTTGTGCTTGAGCGCATCAACAACAAACGACTTCGCTTTCGTAGCCTGGCCAATGGTCTTGGCCATCTCTAGCGCGGCTTGATCTGCACCGCCATGTAATCGACCGTATAAGGTACCCACCGATGCGCTGAGAACGGACTGTATTGGCGCGTCTGTGCTGGCGCAGACTCTGCCGGCGAAGGTACTGGCGTTGTAGCCGTGCTCCATCTGCAGCACTTGTGTTGTATTAAGAATATGTCGGGCTTGCTCGCTGTCAGTCGCGCCAGGGAAATGTTGAAGAAACCACGAAAGTGATCCGTGGTCAGGTGATGCGCTCGTGTAAACGTCTAGATCAATCGCGAGCCCAAGCTGTTTCGCGCGCCATAGACAAAGCAGCGCAGGAATTTTTGCAGCCAAGGCATAACCGTGAGCAATATCCTTGCTCATCAATGGCAATGGCAGATCATAACTTGCTGCCTCGGTGATCGATGGCAGAATCGCTTGCAGCATCAACATAGGGTGCAAGTCTGTGCTCAAGGCGTCCAGCACGCCCACATCGGCCGGCTGCAACACAGCATTTGCGTGCATAAACTGCTTGAATTGGCTGAGTACCTGTTCTGGCTGCACAGCAGTACACACTAACAAGGCGGCAACCTGCCATTGTGGTTGATGGATCAGTTGCTCTATTGAAATTCCGCGGTATAGCAGTATGCCTTGCTCGCCTTTTACTTCTGAAACTGCGGTTTCCCCTACCACAACGCCTTCAAGACTCGGACTGAACATGGTTCTTTTCCCTTTGATTGGATTAATGTCAAGAATAGGGAAAGTAGTGAAATTAGTTAAATTAATATATATGATCTGTTAATCAGTAAAACTTATATGTGGGTCGCGATCGTCACCATGCGATTTGAACGCGGTGAGTTACAGGTATTAGCGCAGGTAATAGCAAGCGGTGGTTTTCAGCGCGCTGCGGATGCTATGGGCCTGTCACAATCGGCGGTAAGCCAGGCTGTCGCCGGTTTGGAGAACAAGGTCGGTACGTCATTGATTCATCGCGGTCGCACACCAACACTCACCCGGGTTGGTCGCAGGGTGTTTGACTATGCAGAGCAATTGCTGGTGGCTGAACAGCAGTTGATTCTGGATGTAGGACATCTTCGCAAAGGCCTACAACCGCCACTTTCCTTGGCGATCAATAATTTTGTGAGCCATTATTTTGCAGCTGATTTGTTGGCAAGCTGTGCGGATGGTGCGGCAGATATGGTGCTAAATGCCCGAGTATTGCCCAGCCGTCAGATAATCAGCGCAGTGCTTAATGACCAGGTTGAGCTGGGTTTTGGGCCATTTCAAACTGATATGGCTGCGTTTGAGCAGGTCCCACTGCTGAGCGTGCGGCACAGTTTGGTGATCGGTGATTGCCACCCTGATTATGCGGCCATAATGGCCGGAGATGAGCGGCGTCTGGCGGGAAGCCGATTAATCGCCTCGTATCTTGATGAACCAGAGCAGAGGCCGGGTCAGGAACGTATTCGAGATTTTTTTGCGAGCGCTTGGCAAGTCAATAGCCTGGCGCTGCGTTTGCAATTACTGCAGCGTGGTTTAGGCGTTGGCTTTGTTAATCGACCCATGTTGCTCGATCAAACGTCAGGGTCAGCAAATGAGCGACGTCTGGCCGAGATAGAAACCTCACATTTCCCGAGTTTTGAGCGCAGCCTGGGTATTTATTACAAGAAAAATAGCGTTCTCACGCCAACGGCGAACCAGTTCCTTCAGTTGTGTCGCCAACGATGGTTGTGACGCCGTTGGTCGTTTGAGTGTGCGCCAGTTCACAGAATGCTGCTACTATTTGTTGATAGTTTGCACAATCGGTTATTTATCGATCAAAGTGCGTATAAATCAAAATAGTGCGTGCTGTAGCTAAAGGAGGGCTTTAATGGAAGAACAGTGGTTGATTCTAAGCGTATGTACAGTCGCGGCTATGGTTGGCATGTTCGCTGTGGGTTACTGGTTTGAAGGCCAAAGTAGCTCTCATATTCGAAAGGCACGACGAGAGCAGTCTCACAACAAAGACTAGTAGAGCATAGTCAAGGGCGCAGTTAAGGCCCAGAAATACCTCCGCCAAGCTCACCATCACCACTCTGTGGGATAATAATCAATTAAGACATACACGGACGCTTAGCCGTGCCCAACAGACCTCGTACCTCACAAAAACGATCACCGGTGCTCTCGCGTCAACAGCGCTCATTACGCTCCGGGGTGACATCATCCGTCCGTGATTATCATTACATGTGCCGGCATGCGCCACAACGACTCGGTATTATCGCCGAGGGCGATTCCTGGTTCTCCTATCCGCGAAGCTATTTGCTGGCAGGTCCGAATATTAACCTGCTGCATCACTTACGATCTGTGGTTAGCCGCAGTGATGCGGTTAACTTACTGTGCTTGTCGCGAAATGGCGATGAAGCCGCTGAAATGTTAGCCGGGCGACAAAAGTACCGCCTAGCGAAAGTGCTGGAGCACAACCAGGCGCACATCGATATTATTTTCTTTTCTGGCGGTGGCAATGATCTTGTCGGGCGCTACGATATGGATCGTTTGTTGCGCGATTACAAAGCGGGCTTCACAGCTGTAGATTGCATCGAACATGCGGCATTGGAACGCAAGCTGCAACGCATTGAGCTTGCGTTCAGTGAGCTGATGGAGTTACGCAATGCATACGCCCCGAACGCCCACGTTGTGACCCATACATACGACATTGTGAAGCCTTCCGCAGTTGGCGCAGAGCTATTGAAATTCTACAAAGTGGGCCCATGGATTTATCCTTATTTACTTCAAAGAGGCATCCCTGAATATTTGCATCTGCCGATCAGCCGCATAATGCTTGAGGCACTTGCCAGTCGCTTGCACGCATTGGCAGAGTCTGACCTTGCCAGAAAAAAATTCCTGGTTGTGGATACTCAGGGCACTTTGCGACCGGGACACGGCAGTGATTGGCTTAACGAGATTCACCCCAGCAGTTCGGGTTCCAAGCGTCTGTTTAAGGTTATCTATCAGCAGATGCGATCCAGGTTCCCGCAGTTGCCCCGATAATCATTATACTGTTCCCATCAAGAAGCACGGATACCAACATGAAAGCCAACGATATACGCAGCAGCAGTGACCTGAAATTGTTTGAGTCTCTGCTGCAAAACACTGATGTAAAGCGTGTTAATTCGCATATTGAGCGAATGGAAGAAAAACGTTCCGGGGGTCAGACTCGCCGGCATTTACTGGCAACCTCAGTACGTCTGAGTCGCACTATGGCACCCACTCTGCACGACATGGCCGATCATTGTGTTGATCGGCTCGGTATTGAGACACCA
The DNA here is from genome assembly GCA_045105115.1 of Pseudomonadales bacterium. Classification (GTDB taxonomy): domain Bacteria; phylum Pseudomonadota; class Gammaproteobacteria; order Pseudomonadales; family JAUIET01; genus JAUIET01. The sequence goes on from JBGCDE010000065.1 coordinate 13,417, forward strand.
CTAGAACTTTATGCTTTTAGCAGTCCTCAGTTCAACGCAGCCTGTTTCAAGCCAGAAGATGGGCGAGTATTTATTATGTTTTCCTCAAGTTTACTGGAAGCATTTTCAGACAAGGAATTATTGTTTGTGATGGGCCATGAGCTTGGGCATCACGTGTATGACCACCATGACATACCTATTGGCTACTTGCTGCGAGGTAAGCAACCGCCTCCGGCCGCGCTGGCATTAGATTTGTTTGCATGGTCGCGATACGCCGAAGTATCCGCAGATCGTGCCGGCGCCTATTGCGCTGAAGACTTGCACAGTGTGGCGCGCGCACTATTCAGATTGGCATCGGGTGTCACCAGCGAGCGCGTTGTGCAATTTGATCTTGACGAATTTCTGTTGCAGGTAGATGACATGGTTGCGGTAGATGCCGAACCAGGCCAGGGCGCGCCTATGCAGGACTGGTTCAGTACACATCCTTTCAGCCCTTTGCGGGTAAAGGCCTTGCAAGAATTTTACCGCAGCGACCTGATGACAGCGGGTGGTATCAGCAAGCGAGAGCTTGAGGTCAATGTGCAAGACACCATGCAATTGATGGAGCCAGACTATATTCAGGGAAAAACAGACTCTAACAAAGCCATGCGTCGTTTGTTCATTGCTGGTGCTATCGCAGTTGCGCATGCACATAACGGTATCAGTGAGGAGGAGCGGGCTACCTTCAAGAGCTTTTTCAAAGACGATGATCTTGATATCGATAAACTCGATCCCGATCGTCTGCGAGACGTTTTACCCAAGCGCATAGCGGCAACGGTTGAGCTGACCAGCAAATCTCAGCGCATGCAGGTGTTAAGAGATCTTTGCTTGATTGCCCGTGCCGAGGGCAAGGTTGTTGAGCCGGAGCTTGGCGTGCTGCGAGAAATTGCGGATGGTCTGGACATACCGTTTTCATTTGTTCTGCAATCTACTGAATTGGCAGAACTGTTGGACTGAGCGCGTACTGACAGTTCTTCCAGTTTAGGTAAAACTTCACTTTGAAGCGTTGCTTGATCACAGGCTGAACAACTTCTGAGCTATAATTGCGCTGTTTCGATTAGTGCGAACACCAATGCGCACTGATTACACCATTTTGCAACAATAAAAATAATATAAGCTGATGAATCCTAACGCCTGGTTAATGCAACGCGACGCTATCTACGCCGCAAAAGTCTGCGTTAAGTTAATCGAACAGAAACTGGGCTTGAAGTTGTCACTTGCCCACCCTGCTTTTGTATCAATGCTGGGTGATTACGCCGGTCTTTATGATTGCGAAGAAATTACGGATGCGTATCGACGCTTGGCGTCGTTCGCGCCGGCGCAGCACGCAAGTGTTATGTTGGAAAAAATTGAAGAACACCAGATTCAAAAACGCTATGTTAGCCCCCGGCGAGTCAGCGTCCAAATTCAACCTGAACAAATAGACGCTTAGCCTTCTGTTAAAGCCCCAGACTCTTTATTGCCGGGCTCAGTTCTCCCGCGTGATATTGATGGCAGCTTAGGCAATCTTGATTTTCTACGCTGCGATTATGACAGCTGTCACAGCTGGTTTTCTCCATGTGAGAAAAGTTACTGCTGAAAGTGCTTGCATCAAAATTATCGAAGCTTCCAGCATAATCACTGTCTGCATTCAGAGCGTGACAGGACTGGCAGCCATCATCGCCTTGCAAAGTGAGGTGAGGAATATGACGAAAATGCGTGAATTTTCGTTTGCCAAAGCTAAGGTCTCTAGCAGAGCTGTGCGTGAGCCAATTGATAGTTCTGATGGACGAGTTAAGTGCTGAATCATCGCCTGTTGTATTGGCTGCCTGATCAATACTGTGGCATTGCATGCACTGTCCCGGCGCTTTAGGATCACTTAGCTGTTTGAAAAGCGCGGTAGCGTTACCTACATTGGCGCTGAGTTCTAACCAGTGTCTCAGGAAACCATCGGCATGTCCTACTGGTCGGTAATAGAGTGTTAGGTCGTCACGGTACCATCCACCATACTTTGCCCATTGCTCGCTGGTGATTGCCAGTTGGGCGGTAGGTGTATCCGCCTCAGGTTCTGCATCGTCGTCTGTTTCCCATAGGTCATCGCTGTCGTCGTCAGCAAACAAATCATCATCATTGAGGTCCAGCTTATCCTCCAGTGAATTCTCTGTCGCCGCTTTGGAAAACACAGCGGTTTGAGCAGGTTCAGGCGCAGCTTTCCAATATTCTTTACCATCAAAGTGATGTTCCAGGTCGGTACTGAGAGTGGGGAACCATTCCGTACTTGCAGACTGAATCACCGATTGCGGTAAAGTAGCTAGTAGTGGTGCAATTTGTGCGTGGCTCAGCGGCCGACCAAGCGCCTTTTCCAGGCGCATTTGCAAGAACCCGGTTCCGCCGTTGATGATATCCTGAAGTAGCATTTTCACGCACCATGCCAGGGTAGCCACTGCCTCGAGTTGCTTATCACTGGCCTCACGCAGATCCATGAGATCTACAGTGTTGAGAATCGGGCGTACGGTGGCGTAATGAGCGTCACTTTGCAACAACAGTTCCATCAATGGGCTCAAGCTTTCATCAGCGTGGTCTGGCCACTCGCCAATGAAAACCTGCCGTTCTCGCAAGGTGTCAGTGTCAAGACCAGGTACCCGAAGCACGTCAAAGCCTGTGGTGGTTGCGCGCTTACTACCGCGAATATCTTCTGCATGGCAGCTTGAGCACGTTTGTTCAAAACCCAGGGTGCTCATTTCGTTGCCTTGATTGCGAGTAGCGTGGCAGTTCAGACAGGAAGTAGGTGCTTGCTGCTCGTCAAAGTGCTTATTAATGTGAGTTACATGATCAAAATTAATTGCTGTTCGTTCGCGGAATGGATACTGCGAAAACTCTGGATGACCATCTTCGAAACTGGCAAAGCTCTGACTGTGGCAGCTCTGGCAATGGTCTGTAGAGTTCGCGGTAATTAATTGATGATTGCCCGAGTGCTCCTGATGACACGATTTGCATTCCAGCTTCGCACCAGTTTGCGGCGCCCACCCCAGACGCTTGGCACTTTGAACAAGTAGCGTCTGTTGTTTATCACTTGAGAGAATTTTCTCGCTAATTTGTTTAACAACGCTCGGGGCAACACTGTGCGCAAATTCCGGAAACTCGCCCAGCTCATGGCAGTTTAGGCACAACTTGGTATCGTGTTGAGTTGACTCGTCCAAGGCGGCGTTTACCCAACCCTTAATGCCAAGGTTGGCTGCGGAGTGGCAAGCCTCGCACTGTTTGATACCGGCGTGGGAGGCCGTCAATGTGCCGGGCTGGATAAATGCATTTCGCTGGTCGCCACTTAAGACCCAAAGTATCAAGCCGGCCAGCAATAGCAGGGTCCACAGTACCAATTTTCGGTACAGCGTAAAAAGCCTATTGTCTTCTGGTTCAACCATTGGGATTAGCAGTGCCTTGTTTGGCGCTTATGCGCCTCCGGAAAATGCGTAGACCAGCAAAATATGCAGCGCCGTAAACGCCAGCAGAATTGCTGTGAAAGGCACATGTACCAGTAACCAGATACGCAGCGCACCTTGGTGAGCATAGTGGTAATCCAGTTCATTCTTGGTTCGCAGTAAACGCATTAGTTCACGTGCGCTGCTTGCTTCCTCAGCGTGCAAATAGGGAATCAAGCGCTCTATGTTACCGAAATGCTCCAGCCATGTATCATTCTTGCCAGTAAGCTGTGCAAGTAAATTACCAGGTGTTGCCATGGCGCCACACAGTCGATCACGATAATAATCGACCAGCATGGAGGGTTGATGTTTGGCCGCACAATCAAGCATGAGTTCATCAGCCTGCGCAGCCGTTGCCTGCATTCGAGACTGTATCTCATCAAATACGATTTCCCGCCCACTACGGCGTGCCAGTGCGGCTTGATAGTGACGCTTGATACGAAGCCCGACCCAGCCGCTCAGAGCAACGCCTGCAAAGCTGCCGATCAGAATTATTCCAACACTGCCGTCTGGCAAGCTCCAGCCAATATGCACCAAAAATATCAGCACAGAAATCACACCAAAATCTACGTGAAGTGGCAGCCATTGAATGCTGAGCAGATTGCGAACTCGCACAGATCTTTTTTGCACGTAATATAGGACTTGAGCAATGAGCAGGTAAAACAACAACCAACCACTTAAGTGATGGTGGCGATAAAAGCTAATGTCGTAAAGTACATAGCCAAGCAATAAAATCGCAATGACGAACAGTAACAGTGCGTACTCGCGAAAACGCTTGGCAAGCATTTCCATCATTGGCTAATTGATCCTTTGTATTTTTCCGGTTTGGGCAATACAGCGTCTATGCCCGACCAACTTTTGCCGTCGTACTTTTTGGCCATCTCGGCAACCAGAGCGGCTACCTTATCAGCCGCCTGGTTTAGCTGACTGGCTTTGTTAAGGCCGAGCTTGCTTGCATTGGCAATCTTGAGCACAGCGGCTATCTCGTCTACCGCTTGCATCTCTTGCAGGCGTGTTAATCGCCGCTGACTCAGTTTAGCTTGCTTGGCGACTGCTTTTGCAAAATCACCGTTTTCGGTCGCGGTTGCTAATGCGCGCAAAGCGTACTCGTAATTCAATACCTGGCCTAGTAAGAACATTACGCGTCGTCGTTCCACGCTCGATTCTTCATTGTCGTCGCTGTACCAAACGTTGTGGCGAACCTCACCCTGACTCCAGCGCACTATTTCAAACGCACTCGAGCTAGAGTGTCCACCAACGTTAACCAGTCGCTCATCACTGATCATGTGGCAGCTATAACAATTGCGTATCAGGCCTTCCATATTGGCTGGTCGAATCATACCTGCGGCTTCTGATTGTTTATAACGCTGTACACGGTGCTCAGGCGCCTCGTCTTCGGCTTCGATGTCTTTGCCACCAAAATCGCTGTGTATGTCTATCCAATCTCTGCCGGCACTGTGGCACGACTCACAACTAATCCCTGCTATCGCCTTCGGTTTTTGCTCTCTGAGTTCTGCAGTGAAATGACAACCGCTGCACTCAGCGGCTGTCTTGATTCGCTTTACACCAAGGTTTTTGGCAATTTCATCGGACTTCTCGCGTCGCGGCAATTCCTTGAATGTCTTGGCGTGATGCGTTTTCTTCCAAATCTCGGTTGTTTTTTCATGGCATTCTGCACACGCCTCTGGTCCTTCAACCATGGCTGGGTCCAGATGGTACTCTTGAGCCAATGTCAGTGGTGCTAGAAATAGCGCGATGGCTAAGGGTATGACTTTCAGTGTGTTCACTAGATCTCCAGTTCAATATCATTGGCAGGCACGCAAATGCAGGGCAGGCAATGGCCCTCATCGGGTTCATTGAAAGGGGCTTGGGTGTATTCAACACTGCCTGTTTTAACGCGTGTCATGCAGGTATGGCAAGATCCCATCCGGCAATCGGACGGCATGTCGATGTTTTGTGCTTCGGCAAATTCGAGCAATGAGCCAAACGTGGGTATCCATTTCTCAAGCCTATCGCTGTTAGCAAAACGCACCTTCGGCAAAGTTCGCGTTTGTGCCTTCGCTTTAGGCTTCACTGCAACGCGAGGTGTGCGTCCGCTGGACTGGCGGCGCTGCTCTTGGCGTCGGTCTTCGCCACGATTGATCTTGTAGAGTTCGCTGCGCAAGGCATAGTATGGAACCCCTGAATCCAGCAAATGTTCACAGCTTTGATTGACTGCACTGGTATAACCGGCGACATAAAAATCGGCGCCTTTTTTGTGTGTTGCCAGCTGCGTCAGCTCGCTTAGCTCACTGTCGCCGAACTGGTATTCTTCGTCATTAGAGGCTTGTCTGGGGTGCGAACCAATACAGATACGCAGGTCCAGCGTATTGCCGCTGGCCACTCGCAGCGCGTGCATTTCTTCTAGCAACATGGTCTCGGCTTCATTCCGTGCAAAATAGGCCAAGCAGATTGGTCGTTTCTCTTGCTGCGCGATAAGTGTGTCGGCGATACTCATTACGGCTATAACGCCAATATCGAGCCCGACTAACACAATTGGTGTTTGATCTTCTGGGTTCGGATTCAAAAAAAAGTGACCACCGGGTGCTTTTAACTGAACATTCTGGCCAACGCGTACGTCGTCATGTAAGTAGGTCGACATTTTCACTTTGTGTTTCTGATCTTCTGCTGAATCTTCTCCGGGTAGGCGGCGCACAGCAATACGGTAGTGGTCTTTAAGATGAGCGCCATTCAAAATTGAATAACATCGCACGGTTCGCTGTTTGCCAGGGGCTTGGTAGCTTAGAAAGACATGCTGGCCTGGTGCAAAACCTGCAACATCTCCACCATCATCGGGTACTAATGTCAGAGAGCATGTTGTGCGGTTGAGTCGCGTCTTTGACGCTATTTTGAATGGGCGCTCGCCGCTCCAGGCGCGTTGTGTGGGGCGAAAATCCACTCTCGATTGAATGCGCTTCAGTTGCTGATTAAATCCGGAAAAGGCCTGTTGCCTGTTATCCATCACGCCTTTTCTGAGATGAATCAATCTGTACGCCCAGATAAAAGCCTGTGTCATTGCGATTAGCAAGATCATCAGCGCCGTGAGCTGCAAGATATTTGGGTCCATACGCGCTTAGAACTTCACCAGCAATTCAGCTGCAACGCCATAGCTGTCAGATGCTTCTGAGTTGCTGGCCGCAAACGTATCCAGAATGACGACAAATCGGTTGCCCAGTGCCTGCTGCAAGCGAACAGCCGCGCCAAATCCAGAGCCTTGGAGGTCTGAGTTTCGCCCGCCAGCTTCCACGAGCAGCTGGCGTCGCGTGTCAGAAAAAAACATTTGATAACCGGCAGCCACCCCAAAAGCCTGGTCGGCTTGATTGCTCAATGCAGAAGGTGCGCGGCCCAAGCCTCTTGCGGCAAATAGAATTCCGGTGCGACCGAGTGGGCCGCCAGCAAGCGGATCTCTGGCGGCTGAACGAAACTGATCGATACCTGCGAAGGCATTAATATAGGCATTGTTATCGGTGTAGGCCGGCGACCATGAAAGTTCTGCAAACAGCAATACTCCATCGTCAGCTTGCGCGCTGACTTGATCTGGCGCGTGAGAAGCGTTTACCCGAAAGGTGGTGTTGAATAGACCAATGCGCTGAATGCTGTCGATGCCCAACACCCATAAGTCGCCATTCAGTTCATTGTCGCTTTGTACGAACACTACATCGGTATTGACTGTGCTGAACTGAGTATCCCATTGTGCAAAGAGACCGAACAGCTTACCGTCCTCATCTTCAATATTGTTTCCGCGGTGAACTTCATTCCATGCGAACACAGTACTGATGCGAAGGTTCACCAGCCATGCAACGTTATCAAAACGCAGGTTGTTTCGACTGATACCAATGGCGTCCAATTGGTCATTGATTAGCATGCCGTCCTGGTAGAACAGTGGTTGGCGACCGATTGAAAAACCCAGATCATTTGAGCTGCTGTCGTCGCTGTCCAGCCAGGGAAACAGTTCAGCGAAATCGCCTTCGAAAAACAGTGTGCGTATGCGATCGTTATACGCCTCCATGGTCTCGTCGTTTTCGAAGTCCTGGCCAGTAAATTGTTGATCTCTGTGCAGTGGCTGCACACCTATCAAAAGACGTTCTGTGCCGGAAAGCTGCAAATTCGCAAATAGGTCAAGACGGTTGGCCCATTCACTTTGATCTAAGCCCGTGTTGTCACGCCAGGCCTGTACGCTGGAGCGTGCGCTGCCATACAGCCATAAACGCGGTTGCCATATAGCACCACCCGGAAGCGTAAAGCCCGGCGATAAATTTCCTGTTTGAAGAAACGGGTCGCCAATTTCCAGAAGTGGCGCTGCGCGACGAGCAAGATCGTCGTCAGCAAGATAAGGTTTTGGTTCAGAATCCAGCGCTGAGCCAGCGGCAAGTGAACCGATGCTTACGAAAAGTGAGCACACCAGAGCGAACGGCTTTATAGGGTTCATGATCACTCCGTCAAATAGATAGTGACCGTGTCTCTGCGCAAGGTCTGGTGACCTTCAACAACCTTGTCGGCCAGTTGCTTGGCAGACATGTCGTAGTCAAAGCCAACATCCTGGATGGCGGCGATCAGATTCACCGGCACCATCGCTGAATTGAGGCGAAGCTTAATCTTAAATGGACCTTCGCCTTTCAGGTCTTTGGCGGGTACAGAGTAGCTTGCACGACGCTTACTTCGAGGTGGAATAGTGAAACGGTGTTTCCGCGCTCCCGCGGGTTGTCCGTGCAACATGGTAGAACGTGTGTCGGGTCGAATGAATGGCAGAGGGTCGGCTGAGTAATTCACGGCGAGTACCTGCTCACGTTCACCGCCTCTTATCATTCGCGTTAGAAATTTGGATTGCAGACTGAACAGATCTTTGTCCAAAGGCAGCTCTCTATTGTGCACGTAGAGAGAATGTGCGTCGCGTAAATCGCCATTTGGGTCGAGGTCGCCGCTGCTGAACAGAATGTCACCTTCCTTGTTGCTGAGTTCCACGCCCAGCCACACAAGTCTCTCAGCGTCAAAACCGGTAGGTACGTTGTGCCCATCAGTAAGATTATGCACATCAATATAAAACTTCAGACCTTTGCTGCGCGAGGCCGATTCCAGTGTCAGCTCGCCAAGTCCGTAGCCATTGCGCAGAACCTCCAGTCGTTTCTCGCTAGCCCACTCAAGTTGCTGCAACTGATAATCAATGATTTCACGCGCGTCATAGCGATCATCAATGGCGCGCCAGCGCGCAGGAAATTCAATATCACTACGACTGGAATTTTCGAATTCGTCAGTACCCCAGCCAGCATCCACATCAAACTTCAGCCATTCGCGCAGTGTGGCCATCTGTGCTGCGTCGGAGTTGTGCGGAAAAATACCCGGGTGTACAACCGAGTAGTCTGGCCCGGCAAAAAAATGATTGGTCAGCTTTCGTGATTGAGTGGCTACCCCACCGACCACTGCAGCAGGACCGTGGTCATAGCCACTGGGCAAGCCTTGTACTTTACCCATATGGCAGTCCTGACAGCTCTGCTTGGCTTCAGCGGCCGGAGAGTTTTTGTATTCGGAGAAAGCCTCTTCCAGCCTAAAACCATTGTGCAGATTGACGTCGTGACAGGTTCCACAGAAACCACTCGTTGAAAGAGCAGGGAAGTGCCCGACTTCGGTATGAATTTTTCGACCCGGCTTGTCAGCGTCAGTGACCACCCTGAACTCATTACGATTATCCAAAACGCGTTCCAGCTCTTCATTGCCGTTCGGGCCAAATACCGGGCTGAGTAGATCACCCTCAACCAATGCGATACGACCTGACACTTTTCCATAGTTCTTATCAAGGCGATGGCAAACCACGCACGTGATGCCTTCACGAGAGGTTGGATGGCGGTCAAGATTTGATATGGACGTAGATTCGCCCAGATTCATTCCCACCTGGGTGTGGCAACGAATACAAAAGTCACCATTAGTGCCACTGGTGAGTTGGTTGATGCGATTCTGCATTGCCATGTACACAGGGCTGAGTTGGGCGTAGGCATGTTGCGACACTGACCATTGTTGGTAATGTTTTTCATGACACGTCTTACAAGTGTTGGCCGATGGATAACGTTCTTCGGCAAACAAAGCCAAGTGGCTAGCGCCGGCTTCGTCTGCTTTGGTTTCAGTACTGGTTTCGGCGGCTGCATCGCTATCACCGAATAAATTGTCATCTGACGAAGTATCTTCGTCGTCAAACAAATCATCATCGGCGTCATCGCTGCCAAACAACTCATCGTCGCTGGTCGAAGCCTCGTCGTTGAATAAAATATCGTCTTGCGCAAAAAGCGACGTGCTGTGCAGCACGGTTAGCAAAAATGCCGCGCAAAAAATCGTCAAGATTCTCATTAGGTTACGCTGTAAGTGTGTGATTCCTCTACCTTTAACTGTAGCCGGGAATGGGCTTAAGTCTAATAAGGAAGAGGCCTTATAACGTGGTTTTCAGTTGAGCAAAATACACACAAACAACAGCGCTTAGCGGTGTTGTGGCATGCCCAGGCCGAAGGTTGCAACCAGGCCGCGCAACACTTCAACGACGCCGCCGCCAAAGGTATTAATCAGTGCACGACGGTACTCATGCTCCAGATCGCCAATCAGCACGCTTCCCTCGTCGGGTGCTGCAATCAGCGCGTTTGGCCCAACTATGTCCATTAACAATCTGCAGATTTCGATCAGTATTTCGGTGGAAAACACCTTGATTGCCGACGGAAACACCGGGCCGATCTCAGACTGATCCAATTGCCACGACATGCGAGCATTCATCACCCGCATAGCCTCCAGATAAGCATACACTTCAGCCAGCGAACGCTGGGTTGAAGGGTCATCGATGGCGCGCTCACCATTGTGTTCTTCGCGAGCCCACTGCAAAGTGCGATCGAACAGTTTCCAGCCATGAATGCCCCAAGCCGCTAAACCAACACGTTCATGGTTGAGCTGCGATGTCACAAGCCGCCAGCCTTTATTCTCTTCACCAATAATCATGTCAGCGGGCACACGCACATCGGTGTAATAAGACACATTGGTGCGCACGCTGCCTACAGTGTGCAAGGGGCCGAACGAAAAGCCTGGGTCTTTGGTGTCAACGCAAAGTATTGAAATACCTTTATGTTTTGGAGCGTCAGGGTCGGTTCTGCAGGCCAGAAATACATAGTCTGCGGCTTCTGCCGCGCTGGTGTAGACTTTGCTGCCATTGATTACATAGTGATCGCCATCACGTACGGCGGCCGTTTGCAGTGAGGCCAGATCGGTGCCGGCATTCGGCTCGGAATAGCCGATGCTAAAGTGCAGTTTACCTGCCGCAATGTCTGGTAAGAAGCGGGCTTTCTGTTCCTCGGTCCCATGGTCCATGATCGCTGGGCCAACCGTGTTCAAGGTGACGAATGGTACCGGTGCACCGGCTAGCAAGGCTTCTTCAAAGAACATTAATTGCTCGAGTTTGGTGAGGCCCTTACCGCCGTATTCTTTTGGCCATCCCAGCGCCAACATGCCGTCTTTGCCCATCTGACGGATCAGGGATTTGTACAAATCACCGCCTTCTGCGTTGCGCAAGGTTTCTTTGTATTCAGGCTTTATTAGCGCTCCAAAATATTCGCGCAATTCTCCGCGCAGAGCGCGCTGTGATTCGGTGTAATCGACATGCATAACGATGACCTGATAGTGTGACTGCTGAAATCATAGTTGAAACTGTATTCAATTTCAACTATGATTTCACTCAATGAATGAAGCAAACCCACGAGTAGCACCCAAGCGAGCCACGAAAGGTAAGGTGTCGATGCGCAGCGATGCTAGCGTGCAGGCCACACCTGTGCGACGGGCTAAGGGCATTGAAGCGCGCGCCAAATTAAAACGTGCGGCTATGCAAGTGCTTGAGAAGCGTGGCTACCATGCGATGCGAATCTCTGACGTCACCAGCGAGGCCGGCGTGGCTACCGGTTTGTTTTATCACTACTTCAGCGACCTCAAAAGTCTCACCCTTGAAGTGCTGGGCGATTTTGTTGCTCAATCACGTGAGCTTGAAGAAATCGAGCGCGGTGTCTCCAGGGGGGACTGGTTCGGGCGCATTCTGGCCCACAATCGACTGGTGGTCAGCAGCTACGCAAGTCGCCCCGGGCTTATGCGCTGCCTGCTGCAATTGGCCGATGAGGATGCGGATTTCTCAGCACTGTTGAGAGAGTCTTTTGTAGAGTCGCTGCAGTGGTTGGTAGCGCGAATGCCAAAATTGTTTCCATCGGGTGATTTTACCGACCATCAGGCCTTGTTGCTTGTGTATGCCTTGGCGGGTAGCGGCGAAACACTGTTGCGAGACGTTTACATCAACGAAGACAAATCGCTTCTACGCGCGCCAGTTAGCGAAGAAGAGCTTGCAGAACTATTGTCGGTGATTTTTTATCGAGGCCTGTTCTTGCAGAACCCACCGGTAGAACGGCTGCAATTTACACACTACGTCAGCGGTATAGCCGCCGAGGAATAATTATGGATTTTTCAGTAAGCGAAGACCAGGCGGCTATCAAAGAGCTGGCCCATCAAATCTTCAGTGACAAGGCAACCGCAGATCGTTTGCTGGAATTGAACCGGGCGGGTCAGGATTACGATACCGACTTATGGTCTTTGCTCGCCGAGCAAGGGATTCTGGGCCTATCTGTACCTGAGTCACTAGGTGGATCAGGCTTGGGGTTTGTTGAGCTCTGCATGATTCTTGAAGAGCAAGGCGCGCACGCAGCCCCCGTGCCTCTGCTGGCCAATCTTGTATTAGGCGCTTTGCCTATAGTTGAGTTTGGTACCGAACAGCAGCAAGTAGCGGCTGTAAAACCAATGATGGCTGGCGAGCACAACTTAACAGCGGCAATCGCTGAACTGGGTATGCGACCGTCCAGAGTAACGCCTGTTGCGGCCAGTAAGAACAGTCAGGGTTGGTTGCTTAATGGCATGGTTGATTGTGTTCAGGACGGAGCGATCGCGCGCTTTGTTGTGGTTCCAGTCGACGTATCGGGTAGCTGCTCGGTGATGTTGGTTGATCTTGAACACGCCGGTGTGGACGTGCAGGCGCAGCAAGTCGGTTTACTCGGCAAATGGAACGCAAGAATTCAGTTCAGTGATGCACAATTACCCGCCGACTCTTTGCTGGGTGTTGAAGGTCAAGGGAATGAAATCATTGAGTGGATAGAGCAACGCGCAAATGTTGCTCACTGCGCATTGCAAACCGGTGTGAGTGAATCGGCTATGAAGCAAACCGCGGCTTACACCTCCGAGCGCAAGCAATTTGGCGTACCAATTGGCAGCTTTCAGGCACTGGCAATGCGCATGGCAGATTCCTTTATAGACGTTGAAGCTATTCGTTCAACCTATTGGCTCGCGCTCTGGCGTTTGTCTGAAGGGCTTGATGCGCGCATTGAAATTCGAGCGGCCAAGTACTGGTCGTGTGAAGGCGCTCATCGTGTGGTCTGTACCGCTCAGCATCTGCACGGTGGCATGGGGGCGGATGTTGAATACCCGATACACCGCTATTTCCTGTGGTCCAAAATGATAGCCTATAGCTTGGGCGGGGGATCTCATCAGCTGGAAAAGCTGGGTCAGCTGCTGGCAAGCAATGACAATCTTGGGCTGGCTGCTTTAGAGGCCTAAGGTCCGTAAACAGCGGTAAAGCCGCTGGCCAAGTAAGTGTAATTCTGGCACCCTTTGCGCTCTTCACAAGATAGAGCTAACCATGAAATTACTCAGGCCTGCGATTCAATACCATCCATATCCAGCGATGCTTGTTGCATTGCTGGTATCGCTATTAATCTCGACTGTCAGCAACGCCGACGACATAGAAAAAGCCGTTGCAAAAGACTACGACGCGCATCTGGGTGAGCTGTTCACACATTTTCATCGCAATCCTGAATTATCCAATCTTGAAACCAAGACAGCTGAGAGGCTCGCGCTTGAGTTAGAGCAAGTCGGTTTTACCGTACACAAAAAAGTAGGCGGAAAAACGGGCATAGTCGCTTTGCTCAATAATGGTGAAGGCCCCATGGTTATGATGAGGGCCGACATGGACGGTTTGCCTGTACAGGAAAAAACCGGTTTGAAATACGCATCTACTGCGCAGCAGGAAGACTGGGACGGTAACCTGGTGTACACCATGCACGCCTGTGGACACGACGTGCATATCACCAGTCTGGTGGGTACCGCACGTCGTATGGCGGCTATGAAAGATCAATGGTCAGGTACCTTGATGTTGATTGGTCAGCCTGCTGAAGAGCGCGTGCGCGGCGCTCGTGAAATGATGGACGACAAATTGTGGAAGCGTTTCGGCAAGCCAGACTATGCAATGGCGTTTCATGTCTCCTCCGGTGTTCGCGCCGGGAAGATAGCGGCAACGGAAGGTTCTCCTTACTCGGGTGCAGACACAGTCGATATTATTGTGCACGGTGTGGGCGCGCACGGCGCCTCCCCACATGCCGGTAAGGACCCGGTTGTAATCGGCTCGCAAATTGTATTAGCGCTGCAAACCATTGTCAGCCGCGAAATTGCGCCTAAGGAACCATCGGTCATCACCGTAGGCTCATTTCACAGTGGCACCAAGCACAATATTATTTCTGATCGAGCCCACTTGCAGCTAACGGTTCGCAGCGATCGTAAAAAAACACGCGATCAATTATTGGAAGCCATCGAGCGCGTTGCGGTTAACGTTGGCCGGGCTGCGGGAATGCCGGAAGATAAGCTGCCTGAAGTGATTGTTTCTGATGAAAGCGTGCCACCAACTGTGAATGACAAGCCGCTGTCAAAACGATTGATTGCCTTATGGGGCGACAAAATGGGAACAGATATTTTTGACAATACATCAGAAAACCAGGGTATGGGTGCTGAAGACTTTGGCTTCTTTACAACTGACCCTTACATACCGTCGCATTATTTTGCGGTAGGCGGTACTCCGGAAGCTGCGTTTGAAGTGGCCGCCGAAGGGGGCACACCAATTCCCAGCCACCACAGTCCGTTGTTCAAGATTTTGCCCGAACCGGCTGTGCGTACCGGTGTTGAAGCGACCGTACATGCCTTGCTGGAGCTACTGCAAGACAAGTGAAGTTCGCCGATTATGTAGTGCTTGAGCAAGTTCGGGCGCTTGACGAAAAGCTCTCACCAGATCGCCCGCTTGATGGCTTTGAAAATGGTGGCGCTGAACGAAAAGCCTTCGCTTTAGCGTTAGGTCAGCGGGCCAATAGATTAATAGCTGAGCATGAGTGGCGCTCAATTATAGCGGCGCCAGCGCAGTGGTATTATCGCCTAACGGTATTTGTTTGTGCTTTGTTTGCCTTGTTGGGTGTTGTAGCTGTGCTAAATGCCTTGTCTGGAGAAGCCAGCAGTCGAGTCTTGAATATCTACGGCCTATTATTGGTTTTGCTGGGCTTTAATTTTATTTCCCTGGTGTTGTGGTTGCTTGGCTGTCTGGCCAAGTTGGGTGGCCTGATTACGGGTACTTTGGGTAGCTTACCAATTGGTATTGAAAATATGCTGCGCCGCTTTCAGCAAAAGCAAGGGCGAACGGCTTATTCGGCTTGGCAACAAAGTCATTTTTCAGGCAACGTGGGAGTTTGGCGCATCAGTCTGGTCAGCCATAGTATCTGGCTGAGCTATCTCGGTGCTGGACTGATTTGCTTGCTGGTTCTATTTTCAATTCGGCAATATGATTTCATTTGGGGTTCCACTTTACTTTCTGGTGGCACGTTTGTTGATTTAACCCGCGCACTGGGTGCCCCTTTACAGATTTTAGGCGTATCAATGCCTGATACATCGCAGGTGCTGGCAAGCCAGTCTGGGTCTGTGACAGAACAGACTATGACCGGTACCGATATCCGGCGCCAATGGGCCTGGTTTTTGCTGGGTGCAATAGCGGTCTATGGTTTGCTGCCACGCTTGCTGGCAGCCATAGTGTCCTGGTTAGCGATGAGACGCGCAGAGTCTCTTTATCGACCCGATTTCTATTTGCCGTATTACGTTGAG
Source organism: Pseudomonadales bacterium (assembly GCA_045105115.1). Taxonomy (GTDB): domain Bacteria; phylum Pseudomonadota; class Gammaproteobacteria; order Pseudomonadales; family JAUIET01; genus JAUIET01. Next base: position 28,899 of record JBGCDE010000065.1, read on the forward strand.
CTGAAGCATAGAATGCAAGCCAATGTGGGCGAGGTAGAAGTAGTTGATGCCGATACTGCGCCAATCAAAACGAAAGAGTCTGTACAGTCTTCATTTACGCCGGTGGCCATATCTACGCTTAGCTTACCGGATGATGCGACTGTTGCTGGTTTCGAGTTGGAAGCAAAGCTTGCAGAACTATTAGCTGTGAACATTACCGGCCGGGAAAGTCATGGCGCACTACTGCAAACACTATCTTCAGCCGAATACGCTTTGGCCGTAGTTGTTGATTTGAATGCGGCGCCTGATCGAGGGACAACGCGCAAATTGATCGAGTTGTTCAGTGCTGCTAGCGATGTTTATCTGATATTAGTTGATGCAGTGCGCGGGCGTGAAGCGCACGAACGGCAACGACTGGCAGACTGGTATCAATTAGCAGGTGATGCAGCGGTGCCAGTAGATCATGTGTATCGTATGTCAGCTGCAGACCTTGCTGAGCTGATGGATAATCGGTGAATCACGTGAATGACCCGGCCTTAGCTGCAATTCAAATAGCCGTTGTTGGTCATACCAATACCGGCAAAACGTCTTTAATCCGAACCTTACTGCGTTCGCAATCGTTTGGTGTTATCGAAGACAGCGCCGGTACAACAAGACATGTTGAGCGAGCGGCGTTACTGGTTGACGGTGAAGCCGTTATCGAGATGTTTGACACGCCGGGCCTGGAAGACAGTGACGCCTTGCTTGACGCTCTGGACAAGGTGTCTGATAAATCCAGCGGTGTTGAAACAATTCAACAATTTCTGGACAGTCAGCTCGCCCAGGAAGATCTCGCACAAGAAGCAAAAGTGCTGCGCCAGGGTTTGCGCAGTGATGCCTTGTTGTACGTAGTGGACATTCGCGCGCCTCAATTGGAAAAATACAGTGACGAGATCAAAATATTGTCACGGCTTGGAATCCCGATAATCCCGGTGTTCAATTTCATCGGTGAACAAGCCAGTCAGCTGCAGCAATGGCGTGCGGTTATGGTTTCTCATAATCTGCACGCTGCTCTTGAATTCGACACTGTTGCCTTCAGTTTCGAGGCTGAGAAGCGACTGTATCAAAAGCTGCAGGGTGTGCTTGAACAGCATTACGAGCGAATACAGGGTTTGATCGAACAGCGCCAAACTGACTGGTTAAAGCAGTTGGATGCCGCAGTGCGACGTTCTGTGAAACTACTGGCAGATTGCGCAAGCTTGCGGCTGGAACCTGGTGAGGAAGGTGCAGCAGACCAGGATAAACAGCGTCTTCAAAATCAGGTGCGCGAACTTGAGCAAAGTGGCTTGCGTGACTTGTTGCGCCTGTTTTCTTTCTCTAAGACTGATGTTCAGTTGGCACAGTTGCCAGTATCAGATGATGACTGGGAATTTGATTTGTTCTCCAGTGACACACTCAAAATGTTTGGGCTGGATGCGCGCAGCAGTGCGCTTAAAGGGGCCGCTGCCGGGGCTGGTCTCGACCTGATGGTGGGTGGGCTCAGTCTTGGTATGGCAACAGCGATTGGCGCGCTGGCCGGCGCGGGCTACAGCACGGTAAAACGCTACGGTAAAGACATAGCGTCAGTGTTTAGTGACGACGGTGGTTTGTGTGCGGATGACGTGACCATTGAATTACTCGCGTTTAGGCAATATGAGTTATTGCAAGGTTTGACCTGTCGCGGGCACGCCAGTCAGGGCGCTACCCAGGTAGATAAAATGGCGCAGGCATCACGTCCTGATACGCCAGAACAATGGTCAAAAATCATTACCGGGCTGCGTTCGGGCCAAGTCAATAGAGGCGAGAGTAATCCAGCGTTCAGCCAGTCGCAGCAACAGCTGACGGATTGGCTCAGAACGGCGACTCAGGGTGATGCAAAACAGCCTGTTTAAGCGGTTGCCAGGTTAAAGCTGCGAACCCGTTGATATTGTTCTTTTACGGATTTTTCCAGATCTTTTAGTTGTTCTGCCAAGGCGGCACGCTCTTGTTCTACGGCTGCCTGTAAGTCACTGGATGCATCACGCAACTTTGTCTTGTTGTGCTCAAACCAACGCGCACGTGCAGCGCGCCACTCGCTCAGTAACTTGGCCAAGTGCTGGGTTTCCAGCTCGACAAAACTGCGTACTCGATCTGACGCCCGATCACTGCTTAAGCGCTGCCTGGCTGCTTCCAGCTGACGATTGACCATCGCTTCACAAATTTTAAAGTCGGGTGTTTTTCGAAGATCATAGGCCAATCCCAACCAGTCACAAGTTTTTATCAGCCATTTGGTTGGGTCGAATTGCCACCAGCGCACACCGTTTCTGTAGTCGCCTTGAAACAAGTGATGGTAGTTGTGATAGCCCTCACCATAGGTAAACAAGGCCAGCAAGTCATTGTCGCGTGCCGTGTTGTCTTCGGTATAGGGTTGCCTGCCCCAGTAATGGGCCAGTGAATTAATAAAGAATGTGGTGTGGTGAGAGTACACCAGGCGTAGAAAACCACAGGCCAGAAAATGGGCCAGGTAGTCACCGGTTAACATCCCCATTATCAGTGGCGGAAGAGTATTCATTACCAGCGCTATTGAGTAGTAATGTTTGTGTTGCCACATCACCACTTTATCGCGCTTCAGGTCAGCTACATTACTAAAGTCGTCAGTATTGGTAGGGTAATGGCGTAACATCCAGCCAACGTGTGAGTACCACAAGCCTTTCTTGGCGGAATATGGGTCTTCATCAATCACATCTACATGACGATGATGTCGGCGATGCTGTGAGGCCCAGGTGAGAATGCTGTTTTGAAACGCGGCCGCACCGAATAAGGCCAGCCCGATTTTCAATGGAGTTTTTGCTTTGTAGGCATTATGTGCCCAAAGTCGATGATAACCCGCAGTGATCGAAATGCCATTGAGGGCCGCGACAACCGCGAACGTCAGCCAATGGCTCCATTCAAATCCTACCGCCAGTTGATACCAAGGTACACCGATTAGAGCAATTAACGGGGTAATGGTGAGCATCAACACGGTTGGCCAAACAAAAGCTGGCTTGCCAAGTTCCGGGTGGGCTTTGGCTGGCAATGTGCTGGACGCTGGCAACTTAGTATTCTGTGGTTCCATGGTGCCTCTTACTTCAACTTGACGACAGATGGTAAAACACTTGCAGTGTGAAATCCATGCTCCGTATAGATTGCTAGCGTTGCATTATTCAAGATTAGCATCACCCTCAGCGCTGTACCAGATGGGTGAAGTCCAGGCTCGCTCCTGAATAGACTTTCGATATAAAGGGTCATCACAGCTCTCCGGGCGCTGATCTGCCTTGGCATTCATGCAATCGTAAGCCAGCCATCGACAGCTCGGATTTTCAACAACGCGCGCATAATAAGCAGCTGAAACAGCCGGATTGAAGTCAGGGTCTTGCCAAACAGCGCACAACCGGGTGAACCCGGGTCCGCTTCGCTGGCAGGTGTTGGTATCGACATTTGCTCCATTATTACGGTCTCCAGCAACGTCATATACGGCCTGATGTGTCTCGCCATTTGCGTCACTCCAGGACTTGATGATTTGTATGGCCTGCAGAGCGGTAGCATCAGCGGCGGGGTCTTTATTAGCGCTAAGCAGAAAACCGGGCGTGGCTGCTTCGCCGGCATTGTTGGGTAGATCTGAGCCCATTGGCACCGCACTCGCGTAGGCGGCTTCGAGCATATTGTTTTGCTCGCACAGTTGTTCGTCGATATCCCAGCCGCCAAAAAATCGGGGTTGTATGCGAGGTCCGCTGGTGCCGAAGGTTTCCCGACGTTGCATGGCCTCAAACAGATCTTCACGGGTATTTTGCGGCGCGTATACGCCGGCAATACCGCCTGGGTTGTATTGAACAGGCGAGCCTTTAGCGATGCCCCCAGGTACGTCAAAGGGCTTGCTTGCCCTGCGCGCAATACTGCGATCGGTGCCGGTTGCTCCCAGATATTTGTTTTCGGCAACAGCACCTCCGGTGGCGTTATGTGAATCGGTGGCGGCGATCAAGCCAAACTTAAACGGATTAACGCCAAGTTTTTGTTCATCTTCAAGACCGGCAGCCAGTGCGTAACGGCTGTAACTGTATTGCGAGAGACAGCCGGCCAGACGCATGCCACCTGAACCTTGCTCTTCACCGCAATCCTCGAAAACTTCCTCGGGTGGTCGCAGCTTCTCAAAGTTGCACAGTTCGTCAGTTCCGCCAATGACAGAATTCAATCCATTTCGACACTCGCTATCACCTTTGACCTGCATAGTTTCTACCAAGCGCTCATATTTTGCGCGCAAGCTAGCCTGTTTGATCTGCTCTTCTCTAGGAAGGTCGCGCAGCGTATAGGGGTAAAACATACGGCCGCTGCTCCAGTTGCTGTTGTGGGGAATAGACAGCGCGTCGCAACCGGTTCCGGATTCACGGCAGTATTCGTCTAGCCACTGCCACATCAACTCAGGTTGTTTGACATCGCGCGCGCTGATCGGCGTTGGTGGAACGGTGGCATTCTTAAAAATAATGTTTCGATGCAGATTAGCGCCTTTAGTTGCCAGCGTGTACTCATAGCCAACAAAGGTCGAAAATTCGCAGTTGGCGCTGCGGTCGTACCAGCGTTCAGCAGCTTGCTGGTTGAGCGCCCACATTTCAGTGGCGCGTTGCAAGCAACGGTCACCATTCTTGCCGCACAGTATTTCAGGTCTGCCGCGTTGCAAACCTATCAGTGCGAGCATGCGAACAATTCCATCTAACGACGGGTCAACAGGCAAAGTCCATTCGCCGCGAAGTACTTTGCAGATAAGTCCGTTACTGCCTTCAAAACTTGGGTCCAGACACAGAGCTTGTTCGCCCATATTACCGGCGTGATCTGTAACGGCTGCGAAATCCAAAGGTTTATCAAGCCGTAGGCTGGGTACAGGCCCTGTTTCATTTTGCAGGCGCAGTTCAATCTCACCGCCTCGAGCAAAATTGTAGAAGTCATCTGGCAGCTTGCTTACACCAAACCCATACGCATCTGACGATACAGCCGTATGCACGTGCAGTGCGCCAAAGTAGGCATTGTTGAGTGGGTTGGTGTCGGCGCAATCTTCCCGCTCGACAGCAACGAAGTCGGGTCGCACGGCGTCTTTTTCGAACCAGGTTTCCAGCAAGGCTTCAGTGACTGGAATTTGTTCTGTCTGATGGGTGAACCACCAGTACAAGCCACCAGCCAGTATTACGACGGTGAGAATTAATAGCAGTACGATTTTGAGGAAGGTTCGCATGAAGCCACGCTGATTTTTTTATTAACAGCTGCCAGTGTATATCAAAGGCTTAGTAGTGCCTGCTCTATACTAAACACATGTTCATCTACATAACGCAACTCACGCAATGCAGTGGCTAGTTTCAGAACATATTCGTCATTTCGACCACTTGGGCCGATGCTTTTTTTTATCTGGCTGGCAATCTGTGCTGTGGATGCCTCCCCAGCCCACGCCGCGTTGGTTCTATCGGCAACATAGAGCAAGCCCTGTTGTTGTCGCCCGTCTTCAAAGTTCAAAGTGACGAGTTGGCGAAGATAGCCATTCTTTTCTCGATGATCCAGGTGTTCGAATACCTGAGGCTCAACCCGAAAAGCCAGGCCCTGACAAATACTGCCAGCTTGTTCTATCAGCGTTAGCACTCTGCCGGGTGCGTCAGGTGTGCCACGGTGATCATGCGACCCTTGCCAGAAGCGTCTAGCCCAATCCTGAATACTTGCTTTGCGTTGCTCTAGAATGGGAAAGTCAATCTTGTACAGTAAAGACCCATAACCAAACAGCCAGATCTCATCCATGGCTTGCAGGTTGTGGCGATCACGATTGTCTTCAATAGTATTGGCGCTCAAAGTGTTTCCCGGTTGTATTAGGACCAATGCAAATTAGTGCGGAAAGTAAAAAATTGCGATGAGCCCCCACAAGCAAAACCCGCAGGCCACAACGCTGAACATTACGTCTGCCAGTGCGCCCGGTTCTTTGCTTTGATAATTACGCCATTTCGCTGGAAACGGTTGTGCGCACTTGTACAACAGTATCGCAAACAAGATGAAACCCAAACCCTGCAAAATACTCATTGCTTATTGTCTCTTGCTTGCGGCTCACTGATGTCTGCCTGAATGCTTTGGCTGGCAAGCATGGCTAAGGCCTGTTGCAAAGAATCGGGTAAACCGCAGTGACACTCGCGACGCAAGGTTTCATATTCTTCGTTGCGCTTGTCATTCTGACTCGGTTTTGTGTGGATCAGTGAGGGTGAATCTGCTTCTGCTGCATATAGTTCAACCTTCTTTGCTGGCTGGATCGTCGAGCGACTGGTTTTGCCGTTAGCCAAACCGGCCGCAAAAGTCTTAGTGAAACCTTCTTGATCAGTCAATGCCACTAGCTGCTCAAAAAATTCGGGTGGCAATAGCAAAGTGGTGCTCATTTTTTTTGCGGCCAAGTCAGTTGCTGGCGCTTTGGCTGCAGCGAGACTAATCGTCGGCGCGCTTACAGCGGCTTCTGATTCTTCGAACATCAATTCATCCGCCAGGATTGCGTCTGCTGCGTTGCTCTGCGCGGCCAATTCCCGGGTCGCTCCGCGACTTTTAGTCACCTGCATATCTATGTCCATGCTTTTAGTTCGCTCGGCTTGTTGTTCTGGTAAAAGTGAAAGTGTTAGTACACCAACAAGACAGCAGGCCGCAGCGGCAGGCATCCAGGTCTTCCATCGGGCAGATTGCGTAACGGGCGCGTGTTGCACAGCAAATTGCAGAATTCGCTGATCTGTCGCAGCAGATGGCGCTTCGTTGTCGGCGGCCAGTACTCGACTGACCTGCTTGGGCAGTTGCTCATCCTTTTCTTGTGCATGGTCTGGTTTATTCATGTTGAACTCCCGCCAGCGCGGTGCGCAAAGATCTGGTGGCATACCGGAGGCGGCTCTTAACGGTTTCAGTACCGACTTTAGTAATATCAGCGATTTCGCGTTGTGAAAAGCCTTGTTGGCGCAATACCACAGTACATCTTTGTTCATCGGGCAGCTGTTGTATAACGCGCGACACTTGCGCGTTCAAAAGCTCGACTTCCGGATTTCCCAGGGCGCTGTTGTGCTCGGGTAAAGTGTCCACCACGTTGTCATCCAGAGACACCTCTTCCTTATGTTTTCGCCAGTAATCAATCAGTTTTCTGTGCGCAACCTGATATAGGTAGGTTTTGAAACTGGCGCTTGGCTGATAGCTGTCTATATTGCGAATAATCGCCATCCAGGCTTCCTGAAACAAAGCTTCTACGTTGTCGGCCGGTGCACCACTTCGTCGCAGAAACGCAAACACAGCTAATCTATGCCTGGCATACAACACTTCGAAAGCTGACGCGTCACCGCGCTGATAAGCCATCATCAATGACTCGTCAGCGCGCAAGCGATGCAGATAATTGGTCAACCAGAGTCCTTGGGGTGCTCAGAGAAACTTTGCGCTAACTCTACCAGACGAATGAGCTCACCACGATAGCCGTGTGGGTCTTTGCCGCGAGCGCCGCGGGCCAACTCTAGCGCGTCATCGAATGTCCAGTTGTTGCTGTAGCGACCACCGCTCAGTAAACCCCCGAAGCCGGCAACACTGGCTGCAAAGCGAAGATTGTCGCTGGCATCTGCCAAAGCAGGCTCATTATCCAGGGGATTCACGACTTGCTGAAGTTCAATGCTGCGAGATTTACCCGGGCGCTTATAGCGAAGCTTCACGTAGGCTAATTCACCGTTTACGTCGGTTTCAGAGTGCTTGGTGGTATTTTTCTCATATCTCAAATCAGCGATTTGTCTGTGCGATGCACTGCTGGGCGTAATTTCGTACAAGGCCGTCACTGTATGGCCAGCACCAATATCTCCAGCATCTACTTGGTCGTTACTAAAGTCTTCGCGTTGCAACAGGCGATTTTCGTAACCGATCAAACGGTATTCTGCGACTTGTTTGGGGTTAAACTCAATCTGAACTTTGACGTCACTGGCTACTGTCAGAAGCGTTGCATTCATCTGTTGTACAAGCACTTTCTGGGCTTCGCTGAGGTTGTCGATGTAAGCGGCATTTCCATTGCCGGTATCGGCCAGCTGTTCCATGAGTGCGTAGTTGTAATTACCGGTGCCAAAACCAAGCGTGGTGAGACTAATACCCGATTTGCGCTTTTCAGCGATCAAGTCTTTCAGGGCGTCGAGATCAACAGTCCCTACGTTCATGTCGCCGTCGCTGGCAATGATGACGCGATTAATGCCATCTTCTATATAGTGCTGCTTGGCTTGCTCATAAGCGAGCAAAATACCGGCACTGCCATTGGTGCTACCGCCTGCCGTCAGACTATCTATGGCTTGAAAAATACGGCTGCGCTCATGGGCACTTGTGGAAGGCAGTGCCAGCCCGGCGGCACCCGCGTATGCAACCAGCGCTATACGGTCGTTCTTATTCATCTGCCGGGTCAGCATGCGCAAGGACTTTTTCACCAGCCCTAATTTGTTGGGCGCTTGCATACTGCCTGATACGTCTACTAGAAACACCAGATTGGCGGCTGGCCGAGTCTCGGACTCCTGTTCAAACGCCTTGATGCCTATCTGCAACAATTGTCGCTGAGCATGCCATGGAGACGGCGCAAGTTCGGTGCTCACGCTAAAAGGATGAGCGTTCCCGGGCTGCGGGTAGTTGTAATCAAAGTAGTTGATCATTTCCTCAATGCGCACAGCATGACTTGGTGGCAAGCGGCCTTCTTGTTGCAGCATGCGACGAACATTGCTGTAAGCGGCGGTATCCACATCAATACTGAATGTGGAAACAGGCTGCTCTGCGCTGCGCTGAACCCCATTTTGCTCAAATGCCAGGTAATGCTCTCGATCGGCAAAAGCAGAGGGAGCTGTCGGATAAAGCGCGAACTTTTGACTTACACTCTTTCGAAATGAAGCGGGGCCAGAGCTCATGGCCAAGTCGCTAGCGGCTTCATGCTCAAGCTCAGCGCGTGCGCTGCCGACAGTGACGGCACTTGAATCATGATGTTTGTGGGCTTGCTTGTGGGGCGCTTTGTCAGCGCAGGCCATAACTAACAAGCTAAGGCTGGCTACGAAAAGAGTGTATCTGTTCATGTCTAAAATCTCGCGTTTTCAATGGTGTCGGCTGCTTAAACGCGATATTCGGGAAAAAGGGGTTACATGAGCCAAAAGGTAACTAATTGAAACCGAAAAGCAGTCAGAGATGACTTTTTACCGCAGGTCCATTATGGTGCAGGGACAGTTGGTAACTAATAAGTACATTACGAGTTAAGCGATGTCAGATTCGGCCACATCCCCACGTCAGCGCATTCTGTCTGCTGCTAATGAGTTGTTCTATCACTTGGGCTATCACGCCAGCAGTATCAGCGAAATCATCGCAAAAGCTGATGTGGCGAAAGCTACCTTTTACTCGCACTTTTCCTCAAAAGAAGCACTTTGCATAGAATATCTCGAACAGCAGAATCAGGCAGAGCTGGATCTAATCCGGCAAGCTGTCAGCGAAGCAGGCGGCGCATTCGAGCGCTATATGGCCCCCGCCGTTTTAATGGAAGCCTACAGCGCGAATTCCGAACTGCGGGGCTGCAGATTTATCAATATGGCAGCAGAAGTGCCTGCAGTAGACAGTGTTTTGCGCAAGCCCGGTCTTGATCATTACGAACGTTTACGCACATACCTTGGTGAGCTGGTTCGTGATTTGAAGGAATCAGACCCACAGGCTTACACCCATATTCACGTGGCTGCGGTGACTGACACCTATTTGCTTCTGATCGGCGGTGGTCTGGCTATGGCTGAATTGTTCAATGAGCTCTGGCCTGCTCGTCATATTGCCTACGCTGTTGAAATGCTGGCGCGCCCAGCGTATTCAATTACTGATGCGGTTAACGAGTTGAAGGCGGTCAATCCGAATAAATGAACGCTGCGTAAGTATTTCTGATCAAATATCGACCAAAGGTATTTGATAATCATTCTCATTCCTATTATCATTAGAGCTGGTAAAGAATGGTTAGCCCCAATGATTATCTGTGTTTGCAACAATATTTCTGACCGTCAGATTCGCGACGTGATTGATCGCGGTGCTTGCAGCATGGCTGACATTCAGGCGCAGCTGCCGGTGTCGTCGCAATGCGGCACCTGTTTCGAAAGTGCAGAGCAGGTATTGTTTGAATGCCTTCGCAGCGCAAAACGCAATCCAGGCTTGTTCTATAACGCCGCCTGATTTTTCTATGTTGTCGTCAGCCAGAGGCTGATGATTGACCCTTTCTTCCCTTAATCTAAATCAATCTCATTATTGCCTTTAGTCGCTGTACTTCTTTGTTGTTTGAATCCTGCAGCTGAGCATAATAGTTATAAATATTTCGTTTGACAGTTTGAAGCTTCCTGCTCAAACTCCCGTTCCATCAATATAGTGGAGTAAGTAATATGAAAGGCGACAAAAAAGTTATTGAGCACTTAAATAAAGTGTTAGCCAATGAATTGGTCGCTATCAATCAGTATTTTTTGCATGCCAAGATGTACAAGGATTGGGGATTGGGCAAATTGCATGATCACGAACATCATGAGTCAATTGATGAGATGAAGCATGCGGATGAGCTGATTGAGAGAATTCTGTTTCTGGAAGGCTTGCCAAATCTTCAGGATCTTGGCAAGTTGATGATTGGCGAAGACACCAAAGAGATTCTGCAGTGTGATTTAAAGCTGGAGATGATCGCCATTCCCGATTTGCGGGACGCAATCGAGTATTGTGAAAGCAAGGCTGACTACGTGAGTCGTGATTTATTTGCGAGCATACTCGACTCTGAAGAAGATCATGTGGACTGGTTGGAAACCCAGCTGAGCTTGATCGGAAAAGTGGGTCTGGAAAATTACCAGCAGTCTATGATGTAAGCGTCCTGAAAAGCACGCTGGACATTGCTATCATCCGCTGATGTGGACGGTTTACATAATTGAAGCATCAGACAACTCCTTGTACACCGGTATTAGCACCGATGTAGAACGGCGCTGGCAAGAGCATATGAGTGGCAAGACTGGCGCAAAGTTTTTTCGCGGTCGAAAGCCCAGGCGACTGGTGTACCAGCAATCAGTCGGCGATCGAAGTCAGGCAAGCCAATTGGAAGCCGAAATCAAAAAGCTGAGTAGGGCTAAAAAGCTGGAATTGATTGCCGCCAATGTCAGTTAACACAAGACCCTTCTCTCAGGCGTGCGAAAACAATAAAGAACCGATTCTCAAAGTGCTTGAAAAAGCCTTTGCGCACGCGAATCATGTTCTGGAGATTGGCAGCGGTACCGGGCAACATGCCGCCTTTTTTTCCTCCAGGCTACCGCATTTGATGTGGCAACCCAGCGACGTTTTAGAAAACCTATCCGGTATACAACAGTGGGTGAACAGCGCCGGCTGCCCCAATTTGAAACAGGCACAAATATTTGATGTTCGAGATGCTGATTTGCCATCGGGCAAATTCGACGCAGTGTTTAGCGCCAATACTCTGCACATTATGGCGTGGGAAAATGTTGAAAAAACGTTTGCGCATTTGAGCGCGCTGGGCGCCGGAACCGAACTATGTGTTTATGGCCCTTTCAATTACCAGGGGCAATTTACAAGTGCCAGCAATGCCCGATTTAACGACTGGCTAAATCAACGCGACCCAAGCAGCGCAATTCGTGATTTCGAAGCAGTGAATTCACTGGCCAACCGTTCAGGCTTCGTTCTGGAAAGCGATTACGAAATGCCGGCGAATAATCGACTGCTGCATTGGGTTAAAGTTGGCTAGGTTTTGTTCGAATAGTGTTTGCTTAAGTATTGTCAGTGGCACCGAGGCTTTGGGTTGAGTGTCGGCCAGCGAGACTGTGTGAGGGAGGGCCCCCGAACACAAGCCCCCATGGATGGGTTCACGGCGTGTCTCGCTGGCCGACACTCAATTCAAAGCCGGTCTTGATGCTCAACTAAGTGCCAGTAAGTTCCTATCTGTCGTTTGAATCTCCGAAGCAAAGCCACTTAGCCTTTCTTGGTTTCATTATAAGGTCGAGTAGCGCGGTCGCCTACGGATAAGCGTGGCTCAACAGACTCTATTTCGTGCAGTGGTGTTGTAGGTTTCAATGAGGCATTAGAGCGTCTTGCCAGTTCCTGATATTCCAATGGCGCGTTTTGCATCCATTTGATTTGCGTGTCGTCCATTTCGCGCACAATTTTCGCTGGCATACCAGCTGCCATGCAACGATCGGGTAATTCAAATTCAGCCTTGATGAACGCCATCGCAGCAACCATCGCGCTTTCGCCTATAACGGCGCCGTCCATAACCACTGCGCGAATGCCAACGAAACCATGGCGTTTAACGTGACAGCCGTGCAGCACAGCACCGTGTGCGATATGGCCGTTCTCATCAACCCGGCATTGCTTATTAGGGAAGCTGTGTAGCACGCAACCCTCTTGTATATTGCAGCCGTCTGCGACAAAAATCTGACCAAAGTCACCGCGCAGGCTGGCGCAGGGGCCGATGTAACAATTCGCACCAATGATAACGTCACCAATAATGACCGCATCCGGGTGTACAAAACTGCTTGGGTCGATAACAGGCGCTACGCCATCAATCTCATAGATCTTTGCCAACTTTCGTCTCCAGTCCGGAATACATTGCGCCACTGCCAAGTCGTTTGGCAATGCTAGGGTTTTCAACATAGTCACTATTAAAAGGCAACATATCGCATGCCTGTACGCGATAGTCGCGAATGTTCTCGGTCTCCTCGCGAAGGAATCGATCTACGGCGAGCTCGAAATCTTCATCAGCCAGCCAGTGACAAGAATGAGTAAAGACCGGCACAAACCCGCGTTGAATTTTGTGTTGACCCTGCGCACCTGGGTCAAAGTGCTGAAGCTTATGCTTGATGCAATAATCAATGCCCTGGTAGTAGCAGGCCTCAAAATGCAGATATTCAAATTCTTCAGCGCAGCCCCAATAGCGACCGTACAGTGTGTGTTCGTCCTTAAAACATAGCGCCGCGCCAACCGCTTGCTGGTCGCGGCTTGCCATAACCATCACCAGTTGGTCGGGCATACTCTTTGCGATCAGTTCGAAAAACTCGCGATTCAAATACCCGGCTCCACCACGCTTGTAATAAGTCATGTGGTAAAACTGATAAAAGTCTTCCCAATGCCTTTGCTGAATATCAAAGCCGCTAAGTTGCTGTAGCTCTATGCCTTGCTCGGCCACACGCTTACGTTCTTTGCGTAAGTTCTTGCGCTTGCGTGATGCAAAGCTTGCAAGAAACTCGTCAAAATCTTCGAAATCATCATTGAACCAGTGATACTGACAATCAAGCCTTCGCAGCAAACCTTGATCGCCTAATTGGGTGGCTTGCTTGTCATCAGGGAACAAAACATGCCAGGACGATGCGTTGATGCTGCTTGCCAGCTGCTTAAATTTCTCAAAAATAAGAGTTGGCAGTTCGGTATTTTCTTGTTCCGATGCACAGCATAGAAAACGCTTGCCGGTGACAGGAGAGAATGGAACAGCGGTTAAAATTTTCGGGTAGTAGTCACGGCCCGCGCGTTGATATGCGTTTGCCCAGCTCCAGTCGAAAACATACTCGCCATAACTGTGCGACTTCACGTACGCTGGCATTGCGGCCACTAAAGTTTGTTGATCGTCAAAGACAGCGGCATGGCAGGCTTGCCAGCCAGTGTCTGTGCACACCGAGCCGCTGGCTTCCATAGCATGCAGAAATTCGTGCCGCGTGAATGGAGAGTTCTCGCTATTCAGTGCATTCCATTGCTCAGCGGAAACCTGATCAATGCTGCCCAGCAGTTCTACGGTGTACTTAATTGAGGCGCTGATAGTGCTTGTCTTCTTACCTGTTTTTCTTGCCTGTTCGTCGCTGACTATTCTGACGTTCCACCAGCGGGGGGTTCACCATCAAAGCGCCCACCGTATAACGTAGGTGAAGAAGTCTGTTGCGGATGAATTGTGATAATCACTCGCTCTGCTTCGGGCGGGTCCATGTCTGCGGGAGGTGGCTCGCCATAGGCGTGCATAAATTGTTTGTGTACCAGTGTTGCGTCCGGGTCGTCTTCTACACTGGCAACACCGCGGACCTCGAGATAATCCATGACGTCACTGGTGGACAGCACGCAAAAAGATACCCGGGGGTCAGCAACAATGTTCTTGTACTTCATCCGGCTTTTCAGCGTTGTAATTTTCAGGTAGCCATCTTCCCAGGTGTAGCTGACCGGGTTACTCGATAACAAACCATCTTTTTGTCGGATTGTACTCAACACCCCGAACATATGGTTTTCCAGCAACTCGTGTTTGTGTTTCGGGATGCTAATTTCATCATTCACTGTGTGTCTCCTTCCTAACGGTAAGACGAATTAGAACAATGCCAGATCAATTGCCAGCCCTGCGAACCAACAGGCGCCTATCCAATGATTGTTCAAAAACGCCTGAAAGCACTTTTCGGGCTTTCTATCCTCGGTGATTTGATACTGTCTTGCAAATAACACTATGGACAGCAATAGACCTAGATAGAATGGCCAATGCAATTGGGCGAGTTGCGCAAACACTACTAGCAACAACAAAGTACTGGCCTGCAATACTGCAATCGCGAAGCGATCGTAGCGTCCAAGCAGGACCGCGGTGGATTTGATACCCACTTTCAAATCGTCTTTTCGGTCAACCATGGCGTAGTAGGTGTCATACGCGGTAGTCCAAAGTACGTTAGCGCAAAACAAAACCCAAGCCAGAGTCGGCAGGTTCTGCGCCTCAGCGGTGAACGCCATCGGAATGCCGAACGAAAATGCGACACCAAGCACCAGCTGCGGTAGCTGGGTGATGCGCTTCATCAAGGGGTAGCAGCAGGCTACTGCCAGTGCGCCAAAAGACAGCATAATGGTTGGCTGATTGGTCTGCAGTACCAACAAGAAGGCCAGCGTGACCAGTGCTGCGAACAGGCCTAGGGCCTCTTCAGGGCTTGCTTCACCCGTGGCGAGCGGGCGTGCGGTCGTTCTTTCCACCGCACCGTCCCAATGCCGATCAAAGTAATCATTGATGACACAGCCAGCTGAGCGCATAAGAAAGGTACCGCAGCCGAAAATCAGCAAATTCTTCACGCTGGGAAAGCCGCCAGCAGCTACCCAAAGTGCCATCATGGTGGGCCATAGCAGCAGCCAGGTGCCTATTGGTCGGTCGGCACGCATTAATCGCCAGTAGATATTTAGCTTGCTGCGCGGCGCTGGGTCCATTGCAGATGGTGAATTGATTGCTGACACTCCCTTACCGGTCTAAAATAGCGGGTTAACATGCGCAATAGTAACGGTATGCGCCGCAAAGAGGTAGGATGATGAAAAAGTGGGAATGTATTGTCTGTGGCTGGGTTTATGACGAAGCCAAAGGGTGGCCTGAAGACGGCATAGAGCCGGGTACACCTTGGGAAGATGTTCCAGAGGACTGGTTGTGTCCGGATTGTGGGGTTGGTAAGGAAGACTTCGAAATGATCGAAGTCACCGAAACCGCAGAGGTTCCCCATCATGACGACGACGAACCAGCTGATATAGCCCGCCCCGTGGTCATTATTGGTACTGGTTTGGCAGGCTATAACCTCGCCAGAGAGTTTCGAAAACATGACCAGGACACTCAGCTGATATTGATTACAGCGGACGATGGCCGCTCGTATTCAAAGCCAATGCTGTCCACGGGCTTCACTAAAGACACCACTGCTGACGACCTTGCAATGGCCGATGCGGGCAAAATGGCACAGCAGCTGAAGGCCAGTGTGTGGACGTTTGCCAATGTAACGCACATTGATACGGCCAATCAGCAACTCAGCGTCGGTGAGTCCACCACGGTCAATTACAGCAAGCTGGTGCTGGCCTGGGGCGCTGATGTTATCCGTCCGCCGCTAGAAGGTGATGGGCTGGATATGGTCTATTCAGTGAATGATCTGTTGGACTACGACGACTTCAGAACCGCGGTTAAGAAGAGTGAGGCCAAGAAATTACTGATTATTGGCAGTGGCTTGATTGGCAGTGAATTTACCAATGATCTGGCCAATGGTGGCTTTCAGATAGAAGCCGTAGACCCGTTGGGCTACAGCCTGCCAACCTTGCTGCCAGAAGTGGCTGGCAAAGCGGTGCAAAACGCATTGGAAAGCATGGGTGCTACGTTCCATTTTGGTCGATTGGTTAAGGCCATCAATAAACACCCTGACGGTGGAGTGGTTGGCATTCTGGATGATGGCTCTGAAATCCGAGCGGATCTAGCTGTGTCGGCTGTTGGCGTGCGACCGCGAATCGACCTTGCAAGTGCCGCTGGAATCAAATGTAACCGCGGTATTGTTGCCAACAAATTGTTGGAGACCAGTGCGGCGAATGTCTATACGCTGGGCGATTGCGCCGAGGTGGAAGGCCATGTGTTGTTTTATGTGGCGCCACTGATGGCATCGGCCCGAGCCTTGGGCAAAACCTTGGCCGGCGAGGCCACCGAAGTGGCGTATCCAGCTATGCCGGTGACCATAAAAACACCAGCGTGCCCCGTGGTTGTATCCCCGCCAGAGCGAGATGCAGAAGGTGAATGGACTATTGATGCGGACGGCGAAGATGTCGTTGCTCAATTCAAAGACCCTGCAGGAAATTTGCTGGGCTTTGCGCTGACAGGGCCAAAAGGCACCAAAGAGAAATTGCGCCTACAGAAGATGTTACCCGCAATTTTTTAAGCGCTGGCACTGGCTGGGTTAATCAGATGATTGGCCCGCTTTTCTAACACAGAGGCGAAAGCATGAGTCTGACAGCACGAATTCTGATCGCCATGCTGGCGGGGCTGGTGGTTGGTATCACCCTACACTTCGCAATGGCCGGCTTGGGCCCAGAGAGTGCGAGCGCCCAATTTATTGCTACTTACATCACTGGCGGTTTGTTTGATGTGATCGGCAAAGTATTCATTGCCGCGCTGAAAGTGTTAGTAGTGCCTATGGTGTTCGTATCCTTGGTTTGTGGCAGCAGCGGGCTTGGTTCAGAAAATTCGCGTATGGGTGCTATTGCAGGCAAATCGCTGGGTCTGTATATGTTCACCACGGCAATTGCTATTACTCTGGCACTGACTGCCGCGTTGCTGATTCAGCCTGGCGAAGGCATTGCACTGCAAACAGATAGCAACTATGTAGCCAAAGAAGCACCGTCATTAAAACAGGTGCTGATCAACATATTCCCAAGCAATCCTGTGCAAGCGATGGCGGACGGCAATATGCTGCAGATCATAGTGTTTGCTTTGTTGTTCGGTATTGCCGTTAGTAAAGCGGGCGAGCAAGGCGCGCGCATTCGGTCTTTCTTCGATGATATGAATGAAGTAATTATGAGCATGGTCGATATTCTGATGACCATGGCTCCGTACGGTGTGTTCTGTCTGCTGGCGGCTTTGTTTGCTGATATTGGCATAGATATTCTGGGCACGCTGGCCTGGTACTTCATGACCGTAGCCGGTGTGTTAATTCTGCACGCGGCACTTGTGTATGGCGGCCTGGTAACAGTGTTAGCACGGTTGAACCCCGTGACTTTCTTGCTGAAAATGCGCCCAGTGCAACTGTTTGCATTCAGTACTGCGTCAAGTAATGCGACCATGCCAATCACCATGAGTGTGGCAGAGCACCGCTTGGGGGCGAACAATTCGGTAGCCTCGTTTACGATTCCTTTGGGTGCGACGATTAATATGGACGGCACCGCGATTATGCAAGGCGTGGCAACGGTGTTTATTTCGCAAGCCTACGGCATTGATATCGGCATGAGTGGCTATCTTGCGGTGATTGCCACCGCAACACTGGCTTCCATTGGAACGGCGGGTGTGCCGGGTGTGGGTCTCATTATGCTGGCCATGGTGCTGCAACAAGTTAATCTGCCTGTCGAAGGCATTGCGCTCATTATTGGTGTTGACCGATTGTTGGATATGTTACGCACAGCGGTGAATGTCACGGGTGACGCGGCAGTGACCTGCGTGGTGGCGCAGTCGGAAGGTGCATTGGACACCGATATCTTCAATACGCCTACGGATGAGTTGCTAGCCGCAGAGCAAGCTCGCTAGTCAATATAATGCTGCGTATTCTTGCTTTCTTCGCATTGCTGCTACCGGCAAGCGCTCAAGCAGCAACACTTGAAGACGTTCAGTTATTGCTGCTACGTTCAGGGCTTGATGCGGCGGTCAGACAGTTAGACTTGGCGTATGACATCAATCTTCGTAGACAATCGAATACTTACGAACTCAGTGTTGGGCAGCGCGATCAACTTGAATCAGCGATGTTTGTTTATCGCGGTGAACAATTACTTGAAGAACTTGCGCAAACGCTTGTCGGTGAATTCGAGCAGCAAGCTGTGCAACCAATCAAGTCCGCGATGGAGCACGAACTGCTTGAGAAATTTCGCCGCTTTGAGCGTATAGGCAATTCAGCTGGCCAGCGACAAAAGCTTGAAGACTATGTTGCTGAAGCTACGCTAGAGCCGCTGCGAATTGATTTGCTACGCGCTTGTCATGAAGCAGATTACGGACCGATCGTGGCCGCTATAATCCAATCGTTCGCCGAAGTGGATTCAGCGGTCGCACTAGACCGTATCAGTGGTGAGCGATTTACGGCGAATGACTATGAGGGCATAAAACTGTGGCGTAGTGAGCTTGAAGGCTTGTACGCAGAACATTATTTAACGGGTGCAGATCCATACCTGGCGTATACCTACCGTTTTGTTCGTGACGAACAATTGCAACAGTACGCCGAAATTTGGCAAGACCGTAACGTAAAGTGGTTCATGGATACCTCGCTTTTGCAGCTTAGGGTACTGTTACAAGCTAAAAGGCAGAGTATGATTGCCTCTCTGGATATTGAACAACAAGAATAATATCCAACTCAGCTGAAGGAGCAGCTTATGAAAAACGCTATTCAAAGTAAGTATCGCCAAGTAAAGATTGGGCCTGATGCTCTGGGCTGGTCTTCCTGGGTCAAGGCATTGTTGTTGCTGGGCTTCTTTTCCCTCGTTCTGGCGCTGTTGCCAACCACATTGGTCTTGTTGGCAGGAAAAATATACCAACACGCTGATCGTGATGAACATCGCGGTGCAATGGCTGTTATGAATGCAGCGCTGGATGATGATCATGATGTTCCACGCTATTTGGAGCAAGGTTGGGGTCGAGCAGATAGCTTGTGGTTTTATAACGTTACCCAGGGATCTAACGTAATACCTTACGACTTTTTTCTGGAACTGGAACAAGTAGACTCTACGGCAAAGGCGGTCAGCCTGTTTCGTGATAATCAAAACATGGACAAGTTTCGCTATCTATTGCAGAAGCCAACTCTGTTCAATCCAAATGGGCTGCCAGTGGGTTTTGTTAAAGACAAATACCAGAGCAAAGACTACCTTGGGTTTAATTGTGCAACCTGCCATACCGGGCAAATAAACTTTGAAGGTATGTCGGTGCGCATTGATGGCGGTCCAGCAATGGCTGACCTGGATGGTTTTCTTGAAAGTCTATACAAAGCGATGCAAAGCACTCTGTCTGATCCTGCGAAGAAGCAGCGATTTCTAAACGCTGTGCTTGAGCGGAATGGTTTTTGGCGTGCTGTCAGTGGCGGCCGTAGCTACACAAGCGAGGAAGAAATAGAACAGGACTTGCGTATCTGGACGGAGCGAACACGTCAGTACAACCAAATCAATCAGTCAACGCACGCTTATGGCTACGCTCGCCTAGACGCTTTTGGAAGAATTTATAATCGCGTACTGCAACACGTAATCAACAAGCGCCAGGCCAGTGAATTATTGGCCCTTGCCGTTAATAAAGCCGAGCAGCGTTTGCTCACAGACGAACAAATTGAGTATGTTCTAAGCGAACATAACGAAACAATTTTTGGGAGGGTCGGTTTTGAGAGCATGGTTAGTAATCTCAGGCGTGCTGATTCAGACTATCCAGGTCTAACTGAAGCGGAAGTTGAATCGGCAATGCGGCATTTTTTCAATGAAGCTAATGCGCCAGTTAGTTACCCATATTTATGGGATGTGGCGCAAACAGATTACGTGCAATGGAACGGGCTGCAGTCTAATGCAGGTGTTGGTGCTTTGGGTCGCAATACCGGACAGGTTATCGGCGTTTTTGCGAGTCTTGACTGGACAGAGGAAAAATCCTGGTTCAGAGGCTGGAGCTTATCGGCACTAATCAGTGGTCAAAAAGTGAAACGTCACCGCATTGATTTTCAGTCTTCGGTTGATGGCGTAAATCTGTCACGCATGGAAGGTACGCTTAAGAGCCTGAAGTCGCCGTTGTGGCGAGAAGCGTTTCCAGAAGATGTTGTAGCTATTAATGCGAGTTATGCGATTGATGAAGAGAAGGTGTCACGCGGTAAAGTTCACTATTTGAAATACTGTGTGTCGTGCCATGAACTGATTGATCGTGATGCCTGGGATCGCAAAATTACCTCAAAAATGCTGCGCCTTGACAAGCTGGGCACCGATCAAACCATGGCCATGAATGCTACCCGATACCTTGGTCGTTCAGGCAATATTGGTCAAACCTATCAGGGTACCGATGTGGGTCAGGTGGTCATTGGAAACACCGCACCTGTGCGACAAATTCTCACTGCGGTTACAGCCGGCGTGATTGGTACCCCTGATCGCGACAAAGGAGTAGTTCGCCGAGTTGCAGATCAGGCGTATATGCTTGGCGCGTCGTTTTTTAACAATGATCTGGAGGCAAGCGTTAAAACCGGTGAATACGAGCCGGATACTACCGCAGATACTTACGCGTCTCTGCGAGCCTATAAAGCGCGGCCACTGAATGGCGTCTGGGCTACTGCGCCTTATTTACACAACGGATCAGTGCCCAGCTTATACGACTTGCTATTGCCGGAGCATCTCGAAGGTGAGCGCGCCAATGGTGAAGTGTGTGATGGTAAAGTACGCCCCGAATCTTTTTTGGTCGGTAGTCGCGAGTTTGATCCGTTGAAGGTTGGATTCAAGCAGGATGACTATCAAGCCGATACAGGGTTCATTTTTGATACTGGATTGCCAGGCAATAGCAATAGTGGGCATGAGTACGCTGCCGGCTTTACTCCCGGGATGGGTACCGACCAGCCACTCACGATGCTCTGTGAAAACGAGCGCCTGGAGCTGCTGGAGTTTTTGAAAACGCTGTAGTTAGTCGATCTCGATCGTTGGGCCGCTGAGCTAACGGTCGCGCAACATTTTCCAGTACTCGCTTAGCCGAGACTCCGGGTCATCGCGATGTGTTCGGTACTTTGCGAACTCGGAAGCCCCAGCATTCTGGTCAAGCTCTATCCCCCATAAGGGTTCAACTTCATTTGGTAACATCGAATAACGGATATCAATTACTTCATTGGGGTTGTTCGGGTGCAATGCTACATAGCCGTCAGAAAACCAAGTGAAGCGTTGTAAATCCTTTCGCTGCTGGGAATCCTGTTGAAGCCAGGGCAAGTCTCTGTCAGGGTTTAACTTAGCGATAGAATCACCGGTAATCCATTGGGTATCGACACCTACTCGAACTGCATCGACATAAAAGCGATCACCAGTGCTGTAAATGGATTTGAACAATAGCAGGTTTGCAAAACCCGGTTTTACTTCCAGGCGCACTGGTTTATGGCCACGACTTTCCGCTAGCGCTGTGGCTGTGTTTAAAGCGCGCTCATGCTGCCACCAGCCAATGCACAAATAAGCGATAGACCAACTCAGCGCAGCACGAGCTGGCCAGGGACTTTGTTTGCGAAGCGACACAAAAAGTAATACAAGAACCGGCACGGTAAGCAGTGGGTCTATGATTGAAATAGTATCCCAGGCGTAGCGTTTGTCTGAAAATGGCCACAGCAATAAGGTGCCATACGAAGTGCAGCTATCCAGTAAGCCATGCGTCGCATAGCCCAGCGTGCAGTACAGAAGTAAATTCCTGAATGGCCATTGTCGTCGCTTACCAAATGCGAAGAAGACAAACGCGGCGACAATAAGACCTCCGACCGGAATAAAAATTAGCGAGTGAGTAAAATGCCGATGATATTCAAGAAACATCAAAGGGTCAGCGCTAGAGCGAATCAGCACGTCCAGGTCGGCGGCCATTCCCGCTAGCCAACCGGCAAGCATTGCAATACCGACTCGGCCTGGTTGTGCGCTGCTTTGTGCGGCAGCGGCACCGAATGCGCCCTGAGTAATTGGGTCCATCTTGATACGAAACTCTGTATACGACAATTGCTTATGTTACATTCGCCGTGCCGCACAACGTAGCGAAAAAAGTATGCAATCGACACGCTCAGTTTTCTATTTGGCAGCCATTCTGGTTTTTGCCCAAGTGTACTCAATCCGGCTTGCTGCCGATGACTCGCCGTTTGCAACCGCGAATAGAACGGTTTTCGTGCGCTCGCTTGGCTTGCCCAATATTGAAGATGCCCGCGAATTAGCTGCGCGGCAAAGCACCGCTGCATTTACTATCGAACAAACCAGTCAGTTTGCAATAGATGACCAGGGGCTTGAGCAAGCTTTCCTTGATGGTGAATCCAGCACGGCAACACTTAAGCTTCGCCATGCGTTCACTAAGCGCTTTGTCATAGGCATGGATATTCCATTTGTCTCGCATGATGGCGGGTTTATGGACAGCTTTGTGGAAGGCTGGCATAGAACCTTTGGCTTGCCAAATGCACGTCGCGAAGAGTTTTCTCGCGATCAATTGTTATTTACCGTAAACACACCGGAGGCTTCTGCGCGACTGGACAGCAGTGGCTCGGGCGTGGGTGATGTAGCACTGCTCGCCCAATATCAATTATTGGCCTCTCAGCATGCGAATCTTAGCGCCCAACTTCGATTGGAAGCGCCCACTGGTAATGCCGAGAAATTGATAGGCTCCGAATCCTGGGACGTGGCATTGGGGCTGAATGCTTATCGAGGTCAATTAGCGGGCGACTGGCGAATGTCGTTTCATGGCAGCCTCGGCGTAGTTCTGCCGGGTAATTCTGATTTGCTTCCACAGCTGCAAAATGACAGTGTGGTGTATGGTTCGGCTGCTTTAGCGCTGCCTGTGTTTTACGAATGGTTAACACTCAAGGCGCAATTGGAAGCACACTCCGCGTTTTACGACACCGACATCAAGTCATTGGGTTCAACGTCGGTGCAATTAACCTTTGGTGTCGGAATGCAGCTGGATAAACGCTGGAATCTGAACATCGGCTTGAGCGAAGATATAGCGGTTCGCACGGCACCGGATTTTACTGTGGTCATGTCTCTGGAGTATCGCTAGCTCAGCCACAATCACGCGTTTCCATAAGACTCAGAGTCACCAATCCAGCGATCAATAAGCGCCTGAACACCATCAGGATACCGGTGCATATACGATTCGCCAGTGTGTTGCACCAGCTCGAGTAGCTCAGCATCTCTTTCCAAATCGGCAATTCGAAATTGCAGCATACCGGTCTGCCGTGTTCCTAACACCTCACCAGGACCGCGAATTTCGAGATCTTGCTCAGCAATATAAAACCCGTCTGTGCTGTTTCGCAGCGTGTCCAGTCTGCGCTTGCCGTTGACCGACAGTGGCTTTTGGTAAAGTAACAAGCAGTGGCTAGCTTCGCGCCCACGACCTACTCGACCGCGCAATTGATGAATCTGTGAGAGACCCAGTCGCTCTGCGTTTTCAATAATCATCAGGCTGGCATTCGGTACGTCTACACCCACTTCAATGACGGTAGTGGCCACCAGAAGCTGGGTAGCGCCAGATTTGAAGCTATTCATTACCTCGGCTTTCTCTGCAGCTTTCATTCGGCCATGCACTAATCCAACCTGTAAGTCAGGCAATGCCGTGCGCAGCTCTTCAGCTGTGCTTTCGGCGGCTTGCGATTGAATGGCCTCGGATTCTTCCACCAGCGTGCATACCCAATACGCTTGTCTGCCCTGCTGGCAGGCTTTGTAAACACGTTCAACAACGCGGTCACGTGCGCCATTATCCAGAACACTGGTATGTACCGGCGTTCGCCCCGGCGGTAATTCATCAATAATGCTAACGTCCAGATCAGCGTAGGCGGCCATTGCCAATGTTCGCGGAATAGGTGTGGCGGTCATAATAATCTGGTGCGGGCAGACACCGGATTCCATGGCTTTTTTACGCAAGCTAAGTCGTTGATCAACGCCGAAGCGGTGCTGTTCGTCAATGATAATCAAACCAAGTCGCTCGTAACTCACAGCATCTTGAATAACCGCATGGGTACCTACGATAAAGTGAACGTCACCATTTGCAATGGCAGCCAAGGTTTCGCGTTTCTGCTTTGCTGTTTGTTGTCCGGACAACATGCCAACCGTGATACCCAGTGGACCAAACCAGTCGCTGAACGCGCGAAAATGCTGCTCAGTTAATATCTCGGTCGGCGCCATCAGCACCGCTTGGTAGTCGCTGCCTATGGCTTGTAATGCCGCAAGTGCTGCGACAACGGTTTTGCCGCAACCTACATCACCTTGCACGAGTCTAAGCATCGGTGTTTTCTCGCTGAGTTGCGCGCGCAGCTGGTCAGAGACTCGTGCTTGTGCCGCGGTTAGCGTAAATCCGAGTGCGCTCAGAAACTGTTGATGCAGTGCATCATCGCCTGCAAGCCTGGGCGCCACCATTTGCTGAACTCGTTGGCGAACTTTGAGTAAGCTGAGGTGATGCGCCAACAGTTCCTCAAATGCCAGCCGTTGTTGACAGATTGACAGTAACTTTTGTTCGGATTTTTGTGGGGCGTGCAATATTCGCAAGGTTTTGGCCAAAGGAAATCGTGCAAACATCGCCAATGTTTCTTCGCCTTCTGGCAGATCTGCAATGAAATCAGCCGGTATCAATTCATCAATTGAATGCGATCCGAGTAATGGCAATACCTGATCCAGTAATTTTCTGAAACTTGCCTGGTGCAAACCTTCAGTGCTTGGGTATACCGGTGTTAAAGCCTGTGGCAAGGGTGGGTCTGAAGCGTCGTCGTCAAGAATCGAATATTCCGGGTGAAAGCACTCAAGACTGTTACGCCCGAACCGGATTTCGCCAAAACAACGCAAACGTGTACCAACGGTCAGTCCGCGAGTCTGTGCGGCCGAGAAATGGAACAAACGCATGCTGATGGCGGAATAATCCTGCTGCAACTTAATCACGAAGCTGCGCCGCCTGCCCGGCACAATGCCAGCTGCTTTGATAACGCCCTCAAACAGACAGTGGGAGTTCGGCTTCAGTTGGCTTATGGGAGTGAGTTGCGTTCTGTCTTCATAGCGAAGCGGTAAATGAAACAGCAGTTGTTGGGGCGACTCGATACCTATACGCGCGAGCCGTTCGCGGGTTTTGGGGCCGACACCTTTTAGATCGCTAAGCGATTTCTGGTTAAGAATTTCTTGCGTCAAGTCGCAACCTGTACCCAATTCAAATGCAGTGCAAGCATAGCGCATTGACGTACAATAGCACTGTGAAAAAACCTTCTCTGCTCATCATAGGCTGTGGTGCGATCGGCAATGCGATTGCTGCCCAGAATTCCACCAGGTCTGTGTGGCAGCTGCACGGCGCGCGACGCAATGTTGATAAATTGGCGCCAGAGATTTCTGGCCACCGTGTCGACTACACGGATGCAGCTGCTGTTAGCCAATTGTTATCAGACTGCGTAGCCGATTACTTGTTGCTGACGTTTACGCCTTTTTCATACAGTGATGAGGGGTATCAGCAAGCGTATGTGGTTGGCGTGCGTAATGTGCTGGCGGCACTTCGCCAGCCACCGAAGCGGATAGTATTTGTTTCGAGTACCAGCGTGTATGGTCAGCACAACGGCGAGTGGGTTGATGAAGAGTCTGATGCAGTACCGACCGGTTTTAGTGGCCGAGTAATGCTGCAGTGCGAGCAGATGTTAGCAGACAGTGCAGTACCCTCTACCAGTATTCGCTGTGGGGGTATTTATAACTCGACAAGTACCCGGCTTGTAGACGCGGTGCGCGAAGGTCGGTTCAGCGCAAGCAATCACTTTACTAACCGCATTCATCGTTACGATTGTGCCGCAGCGATTTTGCATTTGTTGAATCTGGATGTGCTTGGTCAGGCAGTACAGGCGTGCTACCTGGGTGTGGACAGCGAGCCCGCGCGCAAGCTTGAGGTAGAGCGTTGGCTGGCTGCACGATTGGGTATTGCTTATCCTGAGAGTGTTCAAGCCCACAATGACAATGAGGTTTCGCAGCGCAAAGTAGGTAGTAAGCGTTGTAACAACCAGCGCTTACTGGATAGCGGTTTTCAATTTCGCTACCCGGATTTTCGTGATGGTTATGGAGAGGTGATCCAATTGGTCAGCCGCTAAGCAAGCCGCTTGACTGCTGTCTCAACTACAAAGCTAAAATAGCCTCTACCTCCAGATCACAGTCCTTGGGCAAGGCGGCAACGCCAACGCAAGCTCTGGCCGGATAAGGTTCGTTAAAGTACTCTTTCATCACTTCGTTCACCGCCGCAAAATTGCCAAGATCCGGAAGAGATATATTCACTTTTACCGCGTTATCTAAGGTGCCGCCTGCCGCAACTGCTACTGCGCGCATGTTTTGGAAAACGCGATGCGCTTGTGCAGTGATGTCGCCTTCGACCAGTTCCATGGTGTCTGGATCAAGCGGAATCTGACCGGATACATAAACGGTCGATCCTACTTTAATAGCTTGAGAGTATGGCCCAATCGCAGCAGGGGATTGATCGGTATGAATAACTTCTTTTGTGCTCATTGCTTAGTCTACTCAGTGCTCAGCTTAGTACTCAGGATTTCATTCGGGATACGGACGCAACGGATTTCATCGCTCTAATGCGCTTCATGATACGGGCCAGATGTACCCGATCATGAACCCCTATCTCCAGCCGGACCACAGCTGTTTTTGCGTCCCGGTCTTCAGTGTTTATCTTTTCAATAGGCGCGTCAAGACTGCTCACCTTATTGGCAAGTTCCGCGATCGCACCACGTTGTTGCGCCAACTCAACACGCAGCTCTACCTGGAACTCGCCTTTGGCTTTGTCGTGCCAGGTCAGCTCAATGCAACGTTCGGGATTATCACGAAACTCGGCAATGTTTCTACAATTGGCGACATGCACCACGATGCCGCGACCAGCGCTGATGTGGCCTGCAATCGGGTCACCCGGAATGGCGTGGCAGCACTTGGCAAAACTAACCATCATTCCTTCTGCACCATTGATAACGAAAGAGTCGTCACTGGTACTGCTGGGCTTGGCGCTGGCCTTGCTCACAATTTTTTCCGGCACCAGCCGTCGTGCAGTCAAATAAGCCACTCGATTGCCAAGACCAATGTCTTCCAGAATCAAATCGAAATTGTCGTAGCCTGTTTCGTCCAGCAGCGTCTGAATACGCTTCTTATCCATTTTCTTATAACTGGTATTGAGATTTTCCAAGGCTTTATCAAGTAGCCTGCGCCCGAGTTCGATGGCTTCTGTGTGGCGCTGATTTTTAAGAAAATGACGAATATTGCTGCGTGCTTTGCCGCTCACAACGAAGTTCAACCAGGAAGGGTTGGGTTGCGATCCGGGTGCGGTAATAATTTCCACTGTTTCCCCGCTTTGCAATTGCTCACTCAATGGCGCGAAACGCCGGTTAATACGACAGGCGACGCAGCTGTTGCCAACATCGGTATGCACTTCATAGGCGAAATCAACAGCGGTAGAGCCGCTGGGCAGCGCGCGAATTTCACCTTTGGGCGTGAATACGTAAACTTCTTCCGGAAATAAATCGGTTTTAACGTGTTCAATAAATTCTTGAGAATTACCAGCACTTTGCTGCAATTCGAGCAAGCTTTGCACCCATTGCCGTGCACGGGTATGAGAGTTGACGTCTGTATTGTCATCCCCACTTTTGTATAGCCAGTGCGCGGCAATACCTTTGTTAGCCAGCTCTTCCATTCCTTCAGTTCGAATCTGAATTTCGATCGGCACGCCGTGCATGCCAAACAAAACGGTATGCAGGCTTTGATAGCCATTTGCTTTAGGAATAGCGATATAGTCTTTGAAATGACCAGCCACCGGTTTATACAAATTGTGCACGGCACCCAGCACGCGATAACAAGTATCTACATCTTCAACAACAATGCGAAAAGCATACACGTCCATAATTTCTGAAAAGGACTTTCGCTTGGTACGCATCTTCTCGTAAATGCTGAACAGATGCTTTTCTCGGCCCAGTACTCTGGCGCTTAGGTCCTCATTCCCCAAGCGGTCTTCCAGGGCCGCTTTGATCTGCTGCAATACTTCTTTGCGATTGCCTCTGGCGGAGCGAACCGCCGCTTCAATCCGCCGTGCCCGCATTGGGTACATTGCGGTAAATCCCAGGTCTTCCAATTCAACCCGGGTCGTATTCATGCCCAGGCGGTTGGCAATCGGCGCATAGATTTCGAGAGTCTCGACCGCGATTCGGCGCCTTTTATCCACACTGAGCACACCCAGCGTGCGCATGTTGTGCAATCTGTCAGCCAGTTTGATCAAAATTACGCGGATGTCGCGCGACATGGCCAGTGCCATTTTCTGAAAATTCTCAGCCGCCGCTTCGGCACGTGAGCTGAAGCCTATTTTCGCAAGCTTTGACAAACCGTCCACCAGTTCGGCCACGGTTTCTCCGAACTGCTCAGCGATCGCGTCTTTATCAACGCCGGTATCTTCGATTACATCGTGCAGCATGGCGGCCATCAGACTTTGGTCGTCCATGTGCATGTCGGCAAGAATGTAGGCAACGGCCAGGGGGTGGGTAACGTAGGGTTCACCGCTGCGTCTGGTTTGGCCGTCGTGCGCTTGCTCGGCGAAATAGTAAGCGCGCTTTACTTGCTGAATCTGAGCAGCAGGCAGGTACTCACAAAGTGAGTTCGCTAGGGTATCGATTGTTTGCAACGGTCGCTAATCCGTTAGTGGCAGGCGGCGCAAGAGGGA
Organism: Pseudomonadales bacterium; assembly: GCA_045105115.1. GTDB lineage: Bacteria > Pseudomonadota > Gammaproteobacteria > Pseudomonadales > JAUIET01 > JAUIET01. The sequence continues at coordinate 57,793 of JBGCDE010000065.1, forward strand.
AACTGGCTGCATTACTTTGTGTAAGCAGGCCAGTTCCGCTTGCTGGTAACTATTCGCTGGCAGGGGCGTCTGGCTCTGCATTGCTCGCAGCTTGCAGTGCGCGAATCAGTGCGTCGGTATCCAGATCGTCAGCAGGTGCTGCTGCGGCTGGTTCGCTGGGCTGCTCTTCGCTAGCTGCTGGCGGCGGTGCAATGGCTTCTGCGTCGTTTTGGTAAGACTCAGAGCGACGGAATGCGCCAAGCCCCTGATGCTGAGTCATGCCGCCTGTTTCAGTTTCACCGGACACGACTAGATCCATTTCATGCTCGAAGTTCTCTTCGGCTTCCTCGGTCTCGCGCAGAATGTCGTCGTTGATCAGGTTTTCCTTGATCTCACGAAGAGCGATAACCGTGGGCTTGTCGCCGTCTTCTTTCACCAATGGCTCTTTGCCGCCAGTGGCTATTTGTCTGGCTCTTTTGCTTGCGATCATCACTAGATCAAAGCGATTGCCTACATTTTCGAGACAATCTTCAACTGTAACGCGTGCCATTTCCGGTACCTTAAATGTGCTGCCGTTAGACTCTTTGCCTGAACACGCTGCTAATCGAGCTATATCCAGCAAAATACGGCGAAGTATAGTGAGTGTAAAGCGAGGCAAATCGCCTCGATCGAACCCGATATTGTAGCGTAGATGCCCCCCACAAACAATTCGTAGAGAGCATGTGTGCACAAAGTTGACTATTTAGAAGCGGCCACCTTCTTTTGACGGTTTGCCTAGGCTAGCAGTTCAGCTAATAAATGGGCGTGTTGTTGCTGCTGGCGGGCCAAGGAAAGGCGCTGGCCCTGCACAATATGCTCGAGCTCAGCCAACGCAGTCTCAAAGACCTCGTTAACCACCAAATAATCGGCAGCGCCGTAGTGGCTGATCTCATTTACAGCCGCTTGCATGCGCCCGGCTATAACGGCTGCATCATCCTGGCCACGACCCGTCAGGCGCTCTTCCAGCGCCTGCAATGACGGTGGCAGTATGAAAATCGACATTGTCTCTGGCAGCTGTTGCTTGATCTGCTCAGCACCCTGCCAATCAATTTCCAGAATTACATCATTGCCACTGGCTAGTATGGCTTCAACTTCCGCTCTTGAGGTGCCATAGCTGTTGCTAAATACTGTGGCGTGCTCAAGAAAGTCGCCCGCTACACGCATTGCAGAGAATTGAGCTTGATCAACGAAATGATAGTTAACGCCGTCATGCTCACCGGCGCGTCGCAATCGAGTGGTGTGTGACACCGACACGCTGATGTTAGGTACTGCTGCAATCAGTGCTTGCACCAGGCTTGTTTTGCCGGCACCGGATGGCGCGGAAACCGTAAACAGTTGTCCGCCGGCTTTGTTCTGTTGTTCAGTGCTATTCAAAAGGCTGTCATACTGTAAGTAGTGCGCTGTGCCTATCACGTTGCGCACGCTGTAGACGCGTATTGTACTCATCTCTAGCCCAAGAACGACAACCCGAAAAACAGGAATATTCATGCAACGACCCAGTGGCCGCCGCGCAGATCAACTGCGCAGTTTGAAATTTACCCGTAACTACACCAGCCACGCTGCCGGATCAGTATTAGTTGAAGTTGGAAATACGCGCGTGCTGTGCACCGCCAGTGTTGAAAAAGGGGTTCCCAGATGGCTGCGCGGGGGCGGTTCTGGCTGGCTTACAGCCGAATACGGCATGTTGCCTAGTGCCACCAACGAACGTGTGGCCCGTGAGGCCGCGCGCGGCAAGCAATCGGGAAGAACGGTAGAGATTCAACGTTTGATCGGTCGTTCACTGCGAGCTGCTCTGGATATGCAAAAGCTTGGCGAGAACACCATCACCATCGATTGTGATGTGTTGCAGGCCGATGGTGGAACGCGCTGCGCCTCGATTTCCGGTGCGGCGGTTGCTTTGAGCGACGCCGTGGCGCATCTGATCGACATTAAGCGTGTGAAAGAGAATCCGATCATTGGAATGGTGTCTGCAGTCTCCGTGGGCGTGTATGAAGGCGAAGCGGTGCTTGATCTGGACTACGCGGAAGATTCACGCGCTGAGACCGATATGAACGTTGTAATGCGTGACGCAAAAGGTTTTATTGAGGTGCAGGGTACGGCTGAGGGTGAACCCTATTCACCGGAGCAGCTGCAAGCCATGTTGGATCTTGCTCAGCACGGCCTACGCCAAATTATGCAAGTGCAGAAAATGGCGTTGTCGCAGTAGCATCGCTCTAGCAGTTAGTAGCACTCTGGCAGTGGCTTTCACGCCGCTGCTAGAGGTCCATCTCATAATCGATAATGACCGGAGCGTGGTTTGAAAATAGTTCGCCGCGATAGACAGCGGCGTGTTCCACTGTTCCGCGCAAACCTTCAGACACTACCTGAGTATCAACCCGCCAACCGTTAAGGTCTCGCTCGCCTTCTGGCCACCAGGTGTATTCGTCGTCATCTGTTTCGGCCAGGCGAAACGCGTCTGCATAGCCTAGATCGTCGTACAGCTGACCGAGCAAATCGCGCTCTTCTTCAAGAAAACCAGTCACTTCACGCGGGTTTTGCATATCCGTATTTTCAAAGGCAATGTTCCAGTTGCCAGTCAGAATATATTCGCGGCGTTTATTTCGTACTTTAGAGAAATGCGCTAGAAACTGATCGAAGAAGCGCATTTTGCGTTCTTGCGATTCCGGTTCGCCTTCTATTGCGATGGGTGCTAGAAAAGAACCAACGCTATAACGCTCAAAGTCTGCTTGAACGTATAAGCCGTCTACGTCAAATTCTGCGAAGCCAAGCCCCGTCATGATGGCCTTGGGCAATTCACGAGTGTAGATGGCGACACCATTCGTATTTGATTCAACGGCGTCAAAAAAGTAGGCGTTGTATTGCGAAGGGAAGCAGGCGTCGTTCTTGATGTCGTATTCACCAACGCGCAAATCCTGCACGCAAATAAAGTCAGCGTCTTGTTTCGTCGCCCACTCGAAAAACCCTTTTTGCGCGGCTTCCTCCAAACCTTCCGCGCAGAAGTTAATGACTCTCATGATCGCCCCTGGAACTTTAAGCGTGTATCATAATTGCAAATGAATGACTATCAAACAGATTTTATTCAGTTGGCGCTGGAAAACGATGTACTCCGCTTTGGTGAGTTCACACTCAAGTCGGGTAGATGCAGTCCGTATTTTTTTAACGCCGGTTTAATTCGCTCAGGCACAGCGCTTAGACGCACGGGAAATGCGTACATGCAGGCGGTTGAAGCGGCCGGGTTTGAATTCGATATGTTGTTTGGGCCGGCGTACAAGGGAATACCGCTGGCCAGTGCGGCTGCTATTGCATGGAGTGAGAGCAGTGGCAGAGATATTCCAGTTGCCTACAACCGGAAGGAAGCGAAAACGCACGGCGAAGGCGGCACAATAGTTGGTGGGCCGTTGGCCGGTCGCGTGCTGATTGTGGATGACGTGATTACGGCGGGTACCGCGGTTCGTGAAGTAATTGACATGATTGATGCGGCGGGTGCGACGCCAGCTGGCATAGTAGTGGGGCTTGATCGGCAAGAACGCGGCAAAGCGGACCAGTCTGCGATTCAGGAGCTGCAGGCTGAATATGGTATACCCGTCACCAGCATTGTCAGTTTTGCGAACCTGATCACATTTCTGGAGGCAGCAGGTGCCAGTAGCAGTGCACAACTGCAGCAAATGCACTTATACCGTGAAGAATTCGGTATTTAGCAGTACTTTTTCTCTATTAGGCGATCTATATTGCCCCGTTCAGTGATTGTTCAACGTTTTTTGGCTAAAATCATGATTACGGTTATCTATAGCGTTAAGCGATGCATAGCAATACATATAGTAACGACAGGCTCTTGAGCCCCGGACTTCAGGTAATGACCTTGTTGACGGTGCTTTTGTGCAGCGCTTTTAGCCATGCTGGTATGGAATATTTCCGTTACAAAACAGCCAAGGGAACGTTGGTGATCGACAGTCGATTGCCGCCAGAATACGTCAAATATGGCTACGAAGTGATCAATGCCAGTGGCGATGTATTGCGCACTGTTCTTCCTCAGGCCACGGCTGAACAAATTGCAGCAAAGCGTGAAGCGCTAACACAACAGCAGCTAAAGGTAGAGCAACGAAAAAAAGATGAAATGCTGATGCGTCGCTACAGCAGTGTGGCTGACATCGAAGCATCCCAAAATCGCGTCATTGATGAAATTAATATTCGACTATCAATCTTGCGCGGTAATCTGCGCTCTTTGAAAGGTCAGATTGAACGTCAGCAAGAAGTGGCAGCCAATTCCGAACGTGCGGGACGAGATGTTCCCCAGGCGTTGATTGAGAATATCGGTACGATGGAAGTGGAAGTGGATGATACTCGCAAGAAAATCCGAGCGAGGAAGAAAGAAATTACAGCAGTTAAGCGCAATTACGCCAGCGATATGGAGCGGTTTGAGCATCTGCAAGAATTGCGATATGGTCATCGCCGCTCGTCTCAGGCCAGCTCTGGCAGCTAATCAATCGCGGCGCCAAATACAGCCGCAATGCAATCATTCAGGCAGGTTGGGCCAAGCGTTGTTCTTGAGCAAACACTTGGGTGTGAATTAACGCCCACTGTTTTGGCCAATGTTCCATTGGGCTGCGTTTGAAATCGCTGCGCACAAACTGAGCTATTCGGCCCTCTGCGGTGGCAAGAATCATATTCGCCGTGATAGAAACAGGGGCGATCGGGCGCAAACCTTCACGCAATTCACCTTCACGCAAAATTTGCTTCAGTTGAGTTTCCATTCGTTCATAGAATTGACTCACTCGATGTCTAAGAGTGCGTGTTTCGCCCGCCAATACGTCGCCAGTTAAAAGTCTCACAATACCTGGGTTGCGTTCGGCAAACTGCAATAGCAGCGTGATTGTTGCCTCGCATCGTCGTGATGCAGCGGCTTCTTCTGCGAGTACACGATGGACGCGGCTAAAAATAGTTTCCTCAATGAACGCGATCAGGCCTTCGAACATTTTGGCTTTGCTGGGGAAGTGTCGGTAAAGAGCGGCCTCAGAGATTCCAACGCGTCGTGCGATGCCTGCCGTGGTAATACGCTCGCCTGGCGTTTCTTCAAGCATCAGCGCTAGAGCCTGCAATATTTGCTGACGTCTGGGTTCTTTCCTTGCGCTGTTTAACATGGCCGTAACCTAAGGTTATAAGCTTCCAATGCTATCGATTTCGCTAAGGGTACACAATGCACAGCTACATTATGCACACATTAATCTGCTGCTTGCCGCTCTAGACGGCGTGTGTGGTGTTCGGTTTCATGTCGCTGGGTTTGAATTACGCCGTCAGAAGAGTGCCGACACCGCTGTCTGTAAAGACCTCCAGCAGCGCTGCATGAGGTACGCGACCATCGATTATATGTGCGGCGCGAACGCCAGCCTGAATAGCCTGTAATGCACAGTCTATTTTCGGCAGCATTCCGCCATGAATAGTGCCGTCCTGAATTAGTTTTTCAACGCGTTCGGCGTTGAGTCCGGTGAGGGTATTGCCCTGTTTGTCTTGCAAGCCAGGTACGTTGCTCAGAAGTATGAGCTTCTCAGCTTGCAATACCTCAGCAATTTTTCCTGCCACTAGATCGGCATTAATATTGTAGGACTGACCGTCTGAACCAACGCCAATAGGTGCAATAACGGGAATGAAATCAGACTTCAGCATGACATCAAGCACCTCGGTATTCACTTCGGCGACTGAGCCGACATGGCCGATATCGATTATCTCAGGCGCTTGCATAGAAGCGCTTTCGCGAGTGACGTTAAGTTTCTCAGCGCGAATTAGATTGCCGTCCTTGCCGGTCAGGCCAATCGCTTTACCGCCATGTTGCTGAATCAAACTGACAATATTTTTGTTGATCGCGGCCCCTAGAACCATTTCGACTACGTCCATGGTTTCACTGCTGGTGACACGCATGCCGTCAACAAAGTGTGACTCGATATTCAGACGCTCTAGCAAGTCGCCAATTTGGGGTCCACCGCCATGCACAATAATCGGGTTCATTCCCACCAGCTTCATCAAAACAACATCACGTGCAAAGCTGGCTTGCAACTGCTCGTCTACCATGGCATTACCGCCGTATTTAACAACCAGGGTTTTGCCAGTGAATTGCTGTATGTACGGCAAAGCCTCGGCCAGTACCTTGGCTATATTGAGCGCGTTTTTCTGTGACAAAGACATAACGATGCGACACCATCACTAAAGATGTTGCGCATCATAATCGGATTTCGGACGTTTGTCAGAATGCAGAGGCTACGTTGGGGTTTACCAGTCCGATTTGCTCTCGAAACACGGTTTGTATGCGTTGCAGCGCTTCATCATTATCAGCTTCAAAGCGCAAAGTGATGGCAGGTACCGTATTTGAAGGTCGAATTAGTCCCCAGCCGTCTGGGTAGTCAACCCTGATACCATCCAGCGTGGTTATTTTGCCACTGCCAAATTGCGCATTGTCTGTGAGAGCTTCGACTATATCAAATTTCTGTTGCTCACCGGTATCAACGATGATCTCAGGTGTGCTTTTGCTGGCCGGATATTCTTCTACTAATTCCTCAAGCTTAAGCCCTGAAGTGCTAACAATTTCAATCAATCTGGCGGCGCTATAAATTCCGTCATCGAAACCAAACCAGCGCTCTTTAAAGCAAATATGACCTGTAAATTCGCCGCCCAGCAAGGCTCCTGTCTGCAACATTTTCTCTTTGATGCACGAATGCCCTGATTTCCACATGATTGGTCTACCGCCATAACTGCTGATAACCGTACTTAGGTGGCGTGTGCATTTAACGTCATAGATTATGTCGGCTCCTGGATTGCGAGAAACAATATCTTGGGCAAACAGCATGAGTAGAATATCCGGTGCAATCGCGTTGCCATTTGAATCGACAACACAAACGCGATCAGCATCACCATCAAACGCTATGCCAAAGTCTGCTTCGTGTTCCTTGACCATGAATGCGAGGTCATCAAGATTTTTCGCAATCGTAGGGTCAGGGGCGTGGTTGGGGAAGTTGCCATCTACCTCACAATGCAAAGCAATCACTTCACAGCCCAGCTCTTCGAGTACGCGTGGTCCGATCACGCCACCAATACCATTAGCGGCATCAACAACTATTTTCAGGGTTTGCGCTACAGCGATATCTCCAGCGATCGTTTCAATGTAGGCGTCAGCAACATTGGCTTCCTGCATACTACCCTGGCCTTCGTGGTAACGTCCTTCATCTATTCGCTGCCTGATGTTCTGTATGTGCTCGCCAGCCAAAGGACGACCTTCCAGCACCAGTTTAAGTCCATTACATTCGGCACCATTGTGGCTGCCGGTGATCATTACTCCAGCGCCTGTTTCCAAATGGTGAGTAGCGAAGTAAAGCAGCGGTGTTGGTTGTTCACCGATGTCAATAATGTTCTGCCCGCTAGCAAGCAAGCCTTCGCACAGGGCTTTTTTGATGCGTGGGCTGGATAAGCGACCATCACAGGCCACTACGATTTCATTTTGTGAGCGGTCCAGAGCTTCACTACCGATTGCTCTGCCGATGGCTTTTACAACGTCGTCGGTCAAATACTTGTCCGCTTCACCTCGAATATCGTAGGCGCGAAAAATATGCTCAGGTATTGCAAGCTTTGGGGCCGGCGCTGCTTTTGTGGCTGTGCTCGATGAAGCCGCAGGCGTTTTAACTTTTGCTTTTTTGGGCGCGCTTGCGGCCGATGTGCTTGCCCCAGGCGCTGCTGTATCCCGAGAGACATCGTCAGAAGCCGCTGGCGTTCTGAAACTCGCAATAAGATTAGCCAATTGATTCAATTTCGAATTTGGAAAAACGGGTGGCATGCGTTTGTTGCCTGACATCAGACTCTGCGTATAGCTAATCACATTATCCAAGTCGTCTTGCATGTGATTACCGAGCTTTCGAAGTGACAAAAAATGCCAAATAGGAACGCCGAGCGCCGGAATACCCAACAAAGCGAGCAAACTCCAAAGAGGAATGCTCAGCTCGGTGGCGACTACTTTTGACGGCGTAAATCGTAACCACCAGTTGCTTTCACCAATTTGTTTGTTCTGCGGGGCCAAGTTACTGTCGCCTGTACCACTGCTGCTGAGCAAGACTTGCTCGTTACCGCTAAAGATTTGAATTAACTCGGTTCGTCCGCGATCTTCCACTTGGCTGTCAATCGCACTTTGTAAAAACGCCATAGACATACGTAATAAAATGGCTCCGTTTACTTCCATTTCATCAGCTTCGAGTATTGGTGCGACCAAGGTGAATTGAGTCTCGCCTTGATACTTGTAGGCTTCTGGAAATGTCTTATCGCCATCTTCGGCACGATTTACCATGCTCGATTCAATATTGTTCCGCAGTTTCAAGCCGTGCTTGCGCAAGCCCGTGATGCCTTTGGAGTCAAGCGGAATCACCATGGCACCGCTTGCCTCAGGAAACGCAGCGCTCAAGCGTTGACTCATCTGGTGCATTGCGTCGGTGCTTTTATCGCTAACAGTTTTACGCACTTCAGGTGCGGCGGCCATCATCTCCAGCCGATTCTGTAGTTGTTCAATGCTTTGCTTGACGATAACTGCCTGACTGCTTGCATACAATTCGGTATGACGCTGAAGATCAGTTGCCTGACGTTGCGGAATCAGGATTATCAGAACTAGACCTACGATCGCTGCAATCGACAGAAAAGATATAGCAGGCGGCAACCAATGCTGGTCAGGCGTGCTAGAAGCATTATTGTGCTTAGGCTTGGCTTTTGCGGCCTTTTCACTATCGTTCGGCGCGTCGGCTATTTCAATATCGTTAGCTGCGTCTGCTTTTTTGGCTTTAGCCATTGTGATTTAGCCCCACTTGCGTCTTCGTTCATCTGATGTCGAGCGGTATTGTGCTCGTTCACCAACTGCGTTAAGTGTTTTTGTATCGTTTGCCGATTTCTTCAACTAACGCGGCAGCCAAGCTGAGTTTGCTCATCTGCGGCAAATCAAGTTCCTGCTCTTTGCTCACCAAAGTGACCTTGTTCTGGTCGCTCTGAAAGCCAATTTCCGCATTTGATACGTCATTGGCAACAATCAGATCGAGATTTTTCCGTTCCAGCTTGCCTCTGGCGTAGCTGATCACCTGGTCGGTTTCAGCGGCAAACCCTACACAAAACGGCCGAGTAGAGAGTGCGCTGACTGTCGCAAGAATGTCTTCTGTGCGAGTCAGTTTGAGTTCCATCTCAGACGAATTTTTCTTAATCTTGTTGTTGGCAACATTCAACGGTGTGTAGTCGGCAACCGCGGCTGTGGCGATAAAAATATCGCACCCGGCCATGTGTTCAAGTGTAGCAGCCAACATTTCTTTCGCACTTTTTACATTTACGCGCTGTATGTTTTCTGAGCAGCTCAAGGTAACCGGACCCGCAATCAGTGTGACTTTGGCGCCCGCTTCGCTGGCGGCTCTGGCCAGCGCAAAGCCCATTTTTCCTGAACTGTGATTGCTCAAAAAACGAACAGGATCAATTGCTTCTTGAGTGGGTCCAGCAGTGACCACAACATCCAGGCCGGCCAAAGCGCCGGTACTGAAGTGCGCGGATACCTGTGAGACTATTTGGTCGATATCCAAAAGGCGACCCGCGCCGACGTCGCCGCAGGCTTGTATACCGCTATCTGGCCCAAGCAAACTAACTCCGTCTTTGTGCAATGCTTCAATATTATTTTGTGTGCTGGTTTGCGCCCACATACCCTGATTCATCGCCGGGGCGATGAATTTTGGCGCCGAGCACGCAAGATACAGGGTGCTTAATAGATCATCTGCCTGGCCGTGCACTATGCGCGCAATAAAATCCGCACTGGCTGGCGCAACCAACAGAGCATCGGCCCAACGCGCTAATTCAATATGGCCCATAGCGGCCTCTGCTTCCGGATTCAGCAAATCCAGATGCACGGGTTCACCCGACAGCGCCTGCATGGTCAGTGGCGTGATAAATTCAGTTGCGGCCGGCGTCATCACTACTCGAACGTTGGCGTTTTGGTCTTGTAGGCGACGCAGCAGTTCCGCGGCCTTATAAGCAGCAATGCCGCCAGTGACACCAAGTAAGACATTTCTGTTGCTTAATTCGTACATTGCCTAAGGATAGTCGCTGGAGTGTGGTGGTACGATACAGCAAGCCTAAAAAAAGGTATATCACACGCTTTAAGACAAGGAGGTCTGATGAGCATTCTCGATTGGCAGGTGGCTGAGCGGCCGCGTGAAAAGTTATTAAATCATGGTTGCAGCACGCTTAGTGACGCAGAGTTGCTGGCGATATTCGTGCGTACTGGCACCCCGGGTAAGTCTGCAGTAGACGTTGCTCGTAGCATACTGGCCGACTGTGGCGGGCTGCGCAGCCTGTTTGAATACGATGCGAAACAATTGACTGGCGTGTCTGGTCTGGGCCCTGCCAAGGCCGCGCAATTGCTGGCCATCATGGAAATGGCACGTCGCTATCTTAGTAGTGAGTTGCAGCAACGCCCGGTTCTGGGTTCACCGAAAGCTACCCGCGACTTTCTGCAACTTCAATTGGCCGGTCGGCACAGCGAAGTATTTTGTGGCCTGTTTCTGGACGCGCAAAATAGAATGCTGGCGTTTGATGAACTGTTTCAGGGCACGATAGATGGCGCCGCAGTTTACCCACGTGAGGTGGTACGAAAAGTATTGCACTATAACGCCGCCTCTGTGATTTTTGCGCACAACCATCCCAGCGGTGTGGCAGAGCCAAGTCAGGCGGATCATCGTATTACAGAGCGCTTGCAGAAAGCGTTGGCGCTTATTGACGTGAGAGTGCTGGATCATCTGGTGGTTGGCAGCGGGCGATCGGTATCATTCGCAGAGAACGGCTGGTTGTGACCCGCACAGGAACGTGCGCTTAGAAAATATTTACAAACACTGATACCTATTTGTTGGGCGGTTGCTTAGACTGGCGAATTAATTGTGAGCCGGGGCAGTATCGTGGGTATCAGGATCGTTAAATGGGTTGTTTACTTGCTTTTGATTTTGGTGGTCTTGTTGCTGAGCGTGTTTGCTTTTGTAGTGTTGGCTCCAGATCGCGCTGTGGGTCTGCTGGAATATGGTACCGGCTACACACTTAGCGCAGACAGTCTCGAGATTGATGCCTCTACCTCGGCATTGAACGCCACCGGCTTGCTAGTGCTTGCGCCGGATGGCGGTGAGTTACTGCGTGCCGAGGAATTTCACTCCGGCGTTGATCCGCTAGGCGCCTGGCGAGGTACGGCACCATTCTGGGATATTCAAATTCGCAACGCTCATCTTTATCTATCCTCTTCAGCTGACGAGGCGACACCTGCTGCGCAATACGCGCCTGAACTGGATTTTGCTCGGATACTGGGTGCCAGGTTTGTGGACGTTGATTCCCTGACCGTCCACGCTGGAGAGCGTGAAACAAAGTACTCTCTTTCACTGCAGCGTTCCGATGAGCACACAATGGATTTGCGCCTTGCCATGGGTGAGGTCTTAATGCTTGCCGGAACACTTGATTACAAGCTTGGCGCACGAACAACGCTAGCGCTGCTTGTACCTGATCTTGACTTACGTAAATTGTTAGGCCAGAAAGTGGAAGACGCAGACGTCGATGAGTCAGTGACGCTGACCGCCGATGAAGCAGCTATTGATTGGTCATGGTTGGGCATGCTGCGCAAGACTGATTTGTCGCTTCAGATAGGCAAGCTGTTGCTGCCGGAGCAAACGCTTAATGGTGTTTTAGCCAAGCTTGAGTTTGCCAAAAACGGACTGGTACTTGATCTGCAGCTTAACTCTTTGCTGTTGAGTGAAGATTCAGACGTGACGCTGGATGATATGAATCTACGAGCGGAGTTGACAGCACTGGCGCTCGCTACACAGGGCAAAGATCTAAAAGGTAGCATCGCCCTTGACAGTGAAGGGCTGGAGTTGAGTAGCGATGGTGAATTTAATGTTAACGGTCTTAACGGCAACAGCTTGGCGTTGCTGCTAAAACTTGCGCCGCAGTCAAATATTTCTGCCGCACTGCCAGATGCCGCCACACCGTATCTGCCTTTACAGTTGAAAAGTGAAATAAACATCGACGCATCGACCTATAAGCTTGCGGCTATTCAAGCCAGTTTTGGCGAGTCTGATATTGCCGGCACGTTTTCTCTGGCATTCGACAATGGCGCAGCCACTGTCAATGCTCGTTTGCACAGCAAAGCGTTGGTGCTTTCCAAGGCACAGACGCAAGCGCAAGCACCCGAAGTACCTGAGCAACCGACTAATTCCGCTGCTGCCAAAAACAAAATTTTCAGCGACGAAGCCATTAGCTGGAGATGGCTAGAACAAGGTGATGTCGATGTGAAGCTAACAGCCGATATATTGCAATTGTATGACGCTCGCTTCACTGATTTCGCGTTACTGGCAAAAGGTGAGCAAGGTTCACTGCTTATCGAACCTTTAAGCGCTAAGTTTGGTGGCGGTGGTTTTTCCGGTTCAAGCAATATTGAGAAAGTTGAATCCGGCGCTGCTGTAAAACTGAACTTTGAAATGAATGGCGTCGATCTGGAAGCGTTTGGTCTGGTGCCACAAGAGCAGCTTGCTGGGGGCAAAACCGAGCTTGAGCTTGGCTTAAGTACCAAGGGCAATAGTTCGGCTGAAATGGCCGGCGCTCTGCAGGGCGTTGTTCATTTGCTGGTGCATGATGCAGTGGTTCAGAATGACAGTTTTGAGCTTATTGGTTCTGACATCCTGCTGGAAACTTTGAACAAGCTTAACCCGTTCGCAAAAACAGACCCCACGACCAAGCTGCATTGCGCGCTTGTTCATTTCGACATAGAGGATGGTCTGATGAATACAAGCAAAGCGTTGGTGGTTGAAACCGAGAAGATGGAAATCATTGGTGACGGCAGTGTTAACCTGGATGATGAAACTCTGAACATTCTGATTACCCCAAATGCAAAGCAAACAGTTGGGCTGAACGTGGGCAGTGTGGTTAAGTTCATGAAGCTGGGTGGCACCCTGGCTAATCCAAGCCCGGCCGTTGATGCTGGTGGTTTACTCAAAAGCGGAGCAAGTATAGGTGCCGCGGTGTCAACCGGCGGTGTATCCCTATTGGCCGAAAATCTGGTCAAGAAAGTGGCACAAGAAAACGCGTGCCGAAAGGCACTGGCAACCAGTGGGACGAGCAATTAGTTGACATGACTTATCGAGCCAGGTTTTTAAATTGCTATGTTGAGTAACGCCTTAATTTATTTGGCGGCGGCCGTGCTGGCCGTCCCTTTGTTTCGAAAGCTTGGCTTGGGCGCTGTGCTGGGTTATGTGGCCGCCGGCGTAGCCATCGGCCCATGGGGTGTGCGCCTGATTACCGATGTCGACGACATTCTGCACTTCTCTGAGTTGGGTGTTGTACTGCTGTTATTTATTATAGGTCTTGAATTAAGACCTTCTAGACTATGGGCGCTGCGCAATTCAATCTTTGGTTTCGGCGGTGCTCAAATGGGGCTTACAGCGGCGGCATTGGCCGTATTGCTGATGCTGGATGGCTATTCACTCAAAATTGCGGCGCTATTAGCATCTGTTTTAGCCTTGTCTTCCACCGCCTTTGCGCTGCAGTTACTGGCTGAACGCAATGAGCTTAATACTCGCATGGGGCGCACGGCCTTTGGCAATCTGCTATTTCAGGATTTGGCTGTTATACCAATACTCGCACTCATTCCCCTGCTCTCAAGCAGCGGAAGTGATGCGCCATTTACCGCGAAAGAACTGTTGCCGCCAATCGCCGTATTAGTTGTGCTGCTGGTGTTTGGTCGAATGCTGCTCAGTCTTGCCATGCGAGTGGTTGCCCACAGCAATGTGCGTGAAGTTGTCACTGCCATGGCGCTTTTTATTGTGCTTGGAATGGCTACTTTGTTAGAGCACGCCGGTTTGTCGATGGCACTGGGCGCTTTTATTGCCGGTGTGTTGCTTGCCGATTCTGAATTCAGGCATCAGCTTGAAGCCGACATTGAGCCCTTCAAAGGCTTGTTACTCGGTCTGTTTTTTATTGCCGTTGGTATGTCGCTGAATATCGGACTGATGGGCGATAAACCTCTGGATATTTTAATTGCAGTGCTGGCCCTGGTTGCCGTGAAAGCAACGGTATTGTTTGCTCTGGGCAAATGGCAGGGTTTAAGTAGCGCTGATGCTCGTCAATTGGGCATTGTTTTGTCTCAAGGTGGTGAGTTTGCATTTGTCATTTTTGGGATTGCTGTTGCCGAGCAGGTCTTGCCGACTGGCGTGGCAGAGCATTTTATTGTGGTCGTTACGCTGTCAATGATGACAACACCGCTTTTGTTATGGTTTGTGGAACGTCTGCAACAAGATGGCGGCGAAGATAAAGCGTTCGACGAGATGCCAGAAGAGGCACCGCCGGTATTGATAGCGGGCTTTGGACGCTTCGGCCAAATTATCGCCCGTGTGTTGCGAGCCAAGGGTATTCATTTTACCGCTTTGGAAATTGACCAAACCCAAATCGACTTTGTTCGGGCTTATGGCAACGAGATTTACTACGGCGATGCTTCGCGTCTGGAGCTACTGCATGCCGCAGGTGCGGCAGAGGCCGAAATTTTCGTACTGGCCGTGGATGACCCGGATACCTCAATGCGCATCGCGCAGGTGGTGAAGGAGAGTTTTCCAAACTTGAAGGTCTACGCCAGGGCGCGGAATCGAAAACACGCCTACCAGCTGATGGATGAGCAGGTGCATTTGGTGCGCCGGGAAACGTTTTTGTCCGCTGTCGATATGACTCGCGAGGTGTTGCTGGGTACCGGAATGCCTGAGGCTGAAGCGCGTGATCTGGTCGAGCGGTTCAGGCAGCATGATCTGGAACGATTGCACGCTCACGCACATTTGCATGATAACGAAGAAAAAATGCGCGATCTCGCTAAATCAGCGGCCGAAGAGCTGGAAGAAATGTTTGCCGGCGACATTACCAGCACGACCGATCAACGTTGATCGCCGCTACCCTTGCTTGGCTTGTGAAGCTATCCAGTCCGGGCAAAGCAGTTCCATCCGGCTATTGTATTACTGGCGGCAGTCTGGTTTAATGTCGCGCTCGATTTTTGGGGGGAAACCATGTCCAGAGTATGCCAAGTGACCGGCAAAAAGCCGCAAACAGGTAACAACGTATCGCATGCGAAAAATCGCACGCGTCGCCGTTTTCTACCAAATCTTCATACCCATCGTTTTTGGGTAGAGTCAGAGAAACGCTTTGTTAAGCTGCGTGTATCGACTAAAGGTATGCGAATTATTGATAAGCACGGTATCGAGAAAGTGCTTGCTGATATGCGCACGCGCGGCCAAGCGGTCTAAGCCGCTCGTTAACCCTCTAAATAGGTATACAGACCATGAGAGAAAAAATTCGACTGATTTCGTCCGCTGGCACTGGCCATTTCTACACTACGGACAAAAATAAGCGCACCATGCCCGAAAAAATGGAAATCAAGAAATACGATCCCGTTGTTCGCAAGCATGTGATGTATAAGGAAGGCAAAATCAAGTAGCCAGCCCTTAACCAGTACATGACTGAAACCCGGCTTTTGCCGGGTTTCGTGTAAATGGAGCATGGAAAACAGTGCCCGAACTGCCCGAAGTTGAAACCACCCGGCGAGGTCTCGCACCTCATGTAGTGGGCGCACGGGTTGAATACGCCATTGTGCGCGACCGACGTATGCGTTGGCCGGTTGAAACCGATCTTGAGCAACGCTTGTTTGGTTTAACCCTGCGTCAATTGGATCGCCGCGCGAAATACCTGCTGTTTGACTTCGAAACCGGGCAATTGATGATTCATCTCGGCATGTCGGGCAGCTTGCGACTGGTTGAACGAAACGAGGAGCCAGGTAAGCACGACCACTTTGATCTTCGCTTTGATAATGGCTTGACCATGCGTTTTCGCGATCCGCGCCGCTTTGGTTCGATTCATTGGCTACCAGACCATGGTTCGCACAGTTTGTTGGAAAAGCTGGGTCCAGAGCCATTGTCTGACGATTTAACGGCCAGGTACTTATTCAATCGCTCCAGGGGGCGATCGGTCGCTATCAAGAACTTTATTATGGATAACCACGTGGTAGTGGGTGTGGGTAACATCTACGCGACAGAGGCCTTGTTTCGTGCAGGCATATCGCCCAAGCGGGCAGCTGGCAAGGTAGCATTGCCGCGCTATGAACGCCTTGAGCAGGCAATTCGAGCCGTACTGGCTGAGGCTATTGACCAGGGCGGCACCACACTCAGGGACTTTGTTGGTGGCACCGGTGACGCGGGCTACTTCAGCTTATCGTTGCAGGCCTACGGCCGCGAAGGCGAACCATGCGACGTTTGTGGAACTCAGATGAAAGGGCTAAGGCTTGGGCAGCGGGCTACTGTTTATTGTCCCAAGTGCCAACGTTGAAGGAAAAGGTGCCTAAGCGAAGTCGACACTCAGGAAAAGTGTTCCTTCAGCGCATCATTAACAACCTTGGGTACAAACTTGCTGACATCACCTTCCAGCGAAGCAATTTCCCTGACCAGCGACGAAGAAATGTACGACAAGTGGTCTGAAGGGGTCAGAAACACGGTTTCAAAGTTTGGATCAATCGCGCGATTCATGTTCGCGAGCTGAAATTCATATTCGAAGTCGGACACAGCGCGCAAACCGCGCAGTACAACCGCGTTGCGATCTGCCGCCAGCGTGGAGACCAGCACGTCAAAGCCTTCAACCTCAACGCCCTTAATGTCTTTACAGGCTTCGCGAGCCAGCGCGACGCGCTTTTCAAGGGAAAACAACGGTCCCTTTTTCTCGCTACTGGCGATGGCGATAATCACCCGGTCAAACATTTTTACTGCCCTGTGCACCAAATCTATGTGACCGATTGTGATGGGGTCGAATGTGCCCGGGTAAAGTACTGTTCGCATGCCGAGTCCTATTGATGGCCGTTTTGCGGGCCGCGCAGTATACACCGAAGTTCTGATGTTCGCAGGCTAACACCAACGCGGTTACGACAATTACTTACCTGGGGCTCAGGCGCAGCTCTGATTGTGACTCTCGGGGAGCAGCTGCGCGAGCAAATAACGGTTGTTTCCGGCAGTCAGAGTCTTGGTAATCGACAGTTGGTCTGGTAGTGAGGGCTCACTACCAATCTGAAACTCTGTATACAAGAGACCGTTTGCCGCGAGCAGCTTGGATGCTAATAAAGCCTCAATACTGGGCTGCTGTAGGCGTGAGTCGTAGGGTGGGTCAATGAATACAATGTCAAACCTGCTGCTTTGTTTGGCAGCGTGCTCAATCCATCGTAAAAATGCTTGTTGGTGAACGGCGGCGTTTTCGGCCTCTAGCGTGTCTAAATGCTGCTTGAGTTGCCGGCAAACCTGTGACGAGCTATCGACGAAAGTGGCATCCGCGGCTCCGCGTGACAGGCTTTCCAAACCCAAAACACCGCTGCCACAGTAGGCGTCCAGCACCCTTGCACGCGATAATTCCGCCTGCAGCCAATTGAAAACTGTCTCTCGAACCCGATCTGGCGTTGGCCGCAAGCCCTCTATTGGGGGAAATTCCAGTTTACGGCGCCGCCAACGACCACCGATAATGCGCACGGTGTTGTTTGCATTGTTGCCTGCTTTACGGTTCATGCGGCCTGCTGTTAGTAGGGTGCTGCCAAAGTGGTTACGCAGTGTAAACAGTCGCTTCCATGAATTCAAAATCGGCAGTGTCAATGGGATGGTTTAGTAAAAAGTCTAAGGACGGCGATGAAGCAGACGCACAGGCAGGTGCGGATGCCGAGCTGGAAAGTCAGTCAGTGGCAGAGCCTGAGAAAGTGGCAGAAGTCGAAGCGCCTGAGGTCGCAGCAAGTGAGGAGATAGAGAGCAGCAAGCCAGGCTTGTTTGCGCGCCTGTCACGAGGTTTGAGAAAAACCGGTTCCACCTTCACTGATGGTGTGGGCGAGCTGCTGCTCGGTAAGAAGGAAATCGACGACGATTTGTTGGAAGAGCTTGAAACCTTGCTGATCACCGCCGACCTAGGCATGGAGGCTACCGCCGAGATTGTCGAAAACCTGACCCGCAGCGTGCGCCGTAAAGAAGTCGATGACCCTGAAGCCTTGTTGGAAGCGTTGCAGAGTGAACTGCGTGGCTTGCTGGCCTCGCAAGAGGCACCACTTGAGATAGACAACAGTAAATCGCCTTTCGTTATCTTGATGGTCGGTGTGAACGGTGTTGGTAAAACCACCACCATTGGCAAACTCGCAAAGCGCTTCCAAAGCGAAGGCAAGTCAGTGATGTTAGCCGCAGGGGATACCTTTAGGGCAGCAGCTGTTGAACAACTTCAAGTATGGGGTGAACGCAACGACGTGCCAGTGGTGGCGCAGCATACCGGTGCCGACAGCGCCTCTGTATTGTTTGATGCCTTGGAAGCGGCCAAAGCGCGCAATGTAGATGTGTTACTCGCTGACACAGCTGGTCGCCTGCATAACAAAAGCCAGTTAATGGATGAGCTAAAAAAAGTGGTACGTGTGCTGAAAAAAATTGATCCGGAGGCGCCACACGAAGTGATGCTGGTATTGGACGCCGGCACCGGTCAAAACGCCTTAAGCCAGGCCAAGTATTTTCAGGAAGACGTAGGTGTCACCGGTTTGACCTTGACCAAGCTCGATGGCACCGCCAAAGGCGGCATGATTTTCGCGATCGGCAAGCAGCTGGATCTACCGATTCGGTACATTGGCGTTGGCGAACAGGTCGATGACCTGCGCGTGTTTCATTCTGATGAGTTTGTATCTGCGCTGTTTGCCGGCCATTCGCTGGATATTTGATACAAGCCGATGATTATTTTTGACCGTGTCAGCAAGCAGTACCCGAATGGGCATCAAGCGCTGGCCGACGTGAGTGTCGAAATTGATCGTGGTGAAATGGTGTTTCTTACCGGGCGCTCCGGCGCTGGTAAAAGTACGTTACTTAAATTGATCATGCTGATGGAGCGAGCCAGCTCGGGTGAAGTGTCGGTTGCGGGACAAAATCTGAATACCTTTTCGCGCAGCGGCATTCCTTATCTTCGGCGCCAGATTGGGGTGGTTTTTCAGAACCATCAGCTGCTTCTGGATCGTTCGGTGTTTGATAACGTGGCATTGCCGTTGGAAATAGCTGGTTTTGAGCGGCGCGATATTGAACGTCGCGTTAGAGCGGCTCTGGCGAAAGTGGGGCTTGAAAACACCATGAAGCATTCTCCGCAGAATTTATCGGGTGGCGAACAGCAGCGTGTTGGTATAGCAAGGGCCGTGGTTAATAGGCCGAAAATACTGTTAGCTGACGAGCCAACAGGAAACCTGGATCCGGCGCTATCAGCCGATGTGATGGATATTTTTCAGCAATTTAGCCAAGTGGGTGTGACTACCTTGATTGCCTCGCATGATCTCGCGTTGATAGCCAGATTGCAGCATCGCACCGTTACCCTGCAGCAAGGCCGCTTGTTTGAAAACACTGAAGTTAGTCGGCTTGCTGATGAACAGTCTAGTGAGGCAGCACAAGCACAGGGTGACACTTTTGGTTGATACCGCGCGTCGTGGCGCGAGCCAGAGCAGTGTTGGGTTTCGTGAGCAGCTGCGATCTTACTATTCGCACCACTGGCTAACGTTTACCGAAAGCTGGCGACGTTTGTGGTCAACGCCAATGAGTACTTTGCTTACCTGGCTGTTGGTCGGTGTTGCCTTGTCCCTACCTAGCGGTTTGTATGTGCTATTGAGTAATGCCGAGAGCTTACGCGAAGACTGGCAAGGGTCTGCGCAAATATCACTGTATCTGTCTTCTTCCGCGTCAATTGATGCCGGTGAAGCGCTCGCCAGCGAGCTAGGTAAACGCGAGGCTGTGCAGTCGGCCGAATACCTGTCGAGCGAGCGGGCGTTGCAGGAATTCGAATTGCGCTCAGGCATGGTCGGGATCACTGCAGGCTTCGACGAGAATCCCATACCTGCCTCTATCGCGCTTATTCTCGCGCCGTCAGATAACTTGCCAGCCGAGAGCCAGACGCTGCAGAAAGAACTGTCTCAGCTTGACTTAGTTGACGAGGCGCAACTTGATCAGCAATGGCTGGAACGTCTGTACCAGTTGATGCAGCTGATGGAACGAATGGCCTGGGCGCTGGCGATTTTGCTGTCGGTGGCCATTGTGTTGATTATTGGCAACACGATACGCCTCAGTATTGAGAATCGTCGCGCTGAAATTCTGATCGTTAAGCTCACTGGCGGCACCAACGCGTACGTGCAACGCCCATTTATCTACTATGGCTTATTGTTCGGCTTGGGCGGTGGAGTGAGTTGCATGCTGATATTGACCGCGGTGTACTATTGGATTCAGCCGCCCTTGCAGGCTCTGAACGCGGCCTACGGAGGTGGCTTTGGCTTGCAGGGCCCTGGCGTACTGGATGCAGTTTTGCTGATATCCATCGCGTCGATGTTGGGTGTTGTTGGTGCCTGGGTGGCTGTGTATCGACATCTTAGGGGAATTGAGCCGGAATAGAGGTCAAATAATGATCAATTAGGGTGTCGTTTACCTTGCTGCCCTTGAAATCCGCTAATACGCCCCAAAATAGTGATTAATCCGTTAAATATTAAGAGCTTAGGGAACTTTGCCTAAATTAGCACTCTAATTACAGGAGTGCTAGAATAGGACACATAGGAACACAACGATGGGACAACTGATGAAAACCTCGCAAAACAGCATGATACCTGCGCCGATGTTGGTGCCCGGTGCCAATCTGGGTGCGTACATTCAATCGATTGGTTCAATTCCTGTATTAAGCCGTGAGCGAGAACAGGAGTTAGCTGAATCCTACTACTATCAGGAAGATCTGGAAGCGGCGCGCGAGCTGGTTATTTCTCACCTGCGCTTCGTGGTGCACATTGCAAAAAGCTACAGCGGTTATGGATTGTCACAAGCCGACCTGATTCAGGAAGGCAACGTTGGTTTGATGAAGGCCGTTAAGCGTTTCAACCCTGAGAAAGGTGTACGCCTGGTGTCGTTTGCCGTGCACTGGATAAAAGCCGAGATTCACGAGTACGTGATTCGCAACTGGCGCATCGTAAAAATCGCCACCACCAAGGCGCAACGAAAACTGTTTTTCAATTTGCGCAGCAACAAGAAAAAACTGGCTTGGCTCAGTCATGATGAAGCCAAAGCCGTCGCTAAAGATTTAGGCGTTGAATTAAAAGACGTGCAACAAATGGAAGGCCGGCTTGCTGCCAGCGATATGACGTTTGATGCACCCACTGACGCTGATGACGAGAACGCATACGCCCCGGTTCATTATCTGGAAGACAGTAACGCAGACCCTGCGCAACGTCTTGAAGACGAAGATTGGGAGGCCAACACGCAGCAAAAACTCTATTCGGCCATCAGTGAGCTGGATGAGCGAAGCAGTGATATTTTGCGTAAACGTTGGTTAGCCGAGAGTAAAGCTACATTGCATGAGCTTGCAGCAGAGTATGGAGTTTCCGCTGAGCGTATTCGCCAGCTGGAACAGAATGCAATGAAGAAAGTAAAAACTGCCCTAGTCGCATAACACTCGCGAGTAAGTACCCATGGCAAAATTTGCATTAATGGCCGGCAGCTTGTCAGGCCTTTTTGCTGTGGTGTTTGGCGCATTTGGCGCGCATGCCTTAAAAGCGCGTTTGTCAGCGGAATCACTGGCGGCTTTTCAAACCGGCGTTCAATATCAAATGTTCCATGCACTGGCCTTGGTGCTGACAGGGCTGCTGATGCTTCATTTTCGTGACAGCGCTTCTCTCGATTGGGCGGCGCGTCTATTTCTTACAGGCATTGTGCTGTTTTCAGGATCCATCTACCTGTTAACGCTAACGGATATGCGCTGGCCTGGTCCAATTACACCATTAGGTGGCTTATGTTTCATCGCCGCCTGGGCCATGTTGGCAAATACCGCGTATCGCCTTAACGTGTTGCCTTAATTCCAGATAGAAACATGACCTCCGCTCAAGATAAGGACGAGTCGAAAAAACACCGCGCTATTCGCAGCTTTGTGCTGCGCACCGGCCGCATGACGGCTGCTCAGTCAGATGCTCTTGACGCTAACTGGGCACAGTTCGGACTGGAGTTAGAGCAAGGCTTGATCGCGCCTGATACGTTGTTTGGTCGACGCGCGGAACTGGTGGTAGAAATCGGCTTTGGTATGGGCGATTCCTTGTTGGAAATGGCACTAGTGGACCCTGAGCGTGATTTCATAGGCATTGAGGTACACACACCCGGTGTCGGGCGTCTTCTTGCTGGTGCCGCGGAACACGGTCTAACAAACCTGCGTGTGTACAGAGCCGATGCAATAGCGGTGTTGAACCAGTGTCTGTCCAACCAGAGCATCGATCGTTTGCAACTGTATTTCCCCGACCCGTGGCCGAAGCAGCGTCACCATAAGCGTCGTATTGTTCAACAATCGTTTCTGGACTTACTGACGCTAAAACTAAAGCCAGGAGCCAGTCTGCATATAGCAACCGACTGGCAGCCTTATGCAGAGTATTGTTTAACGCTGTTGGAACAACAGACCCGCTGGAAAAACAAAGCTGGGAAAGGGCAATTCACTGCAAGACCAGACTTCCGGCCTGAGACTAAATTTGAACGGCGTGGAACGAAGCTTGGGCATGGGGTGTGGGATTTAATATTCTTGTTGGATTAACACTCATTCTAAATCCCGCATCCAAATAGCCCCATGATTAAGGCCGCGAATTATGCACAATGAAACAGAAATGCGCCTCAACGCGAACTTCGATGAACGCACCGTTATGACGCCGGAAGATTACCAGTGGGTGGCGTCACCCATGCCGGGTGTTGAACGGATGATGCTCGATCGCGTAGGCGACGAGGTGGCCAGAGCAACCAGCATAGTGCGGTACGCACCAAACAGTGAATTTTCATCTCATGCGCACACGGGTGGCGAAGAATTTCTTGTTCTGGAAGGTGTGTTCTCTGATGAGCATGCGGATTATCGCGCAGGTTCTTATGTGAGAAACCCGATTGGTACGGCGCACACGCCAAGGGTTGGACCGGAAGGCGCTACCATATTTGTTAAGCTGCAACAGTTTGAGCGGGATGATCAGGATCAGAAATGGATAGACACCAACACTACTGCGTGGCGTCCTGGTTTAGTGCCTGGTCTTGCGGTGATGCCACTTCATGAATTCGAAGGTGAGAGTGTCGCGTTGGTCAGGTGGGATCCTGACACGCAATTTAAACAGCATACCCATTGGGGCGGTGAAGAAATTTTGGTGTTGGAAGGCATGTTTCATGATGAACACGGCGCCTACCCGAAAGGAAGCTGGCTGCGCAGCCCGCACTTAAGCAGCCATCAACCCTTTACCAAAGAAGATGGCGCGCTGATTTATGTAAAGGTCGGCCACCTTAACGCTAAGGAATCCTAGGTATCTCCAACTGCGTCTTCTGCGATTGCCTTAAACTCGTTCAGTTGTTCCAATAAGGAAATAAAGGAATCCGGCATATCGTATTCTTTTAGCAAGCCAGTGAAGGACTCAATAAGCAGGTCAGGGTCGTTACAGGTTTTACTTAATGTGTTTAGATCCTCGAAGGTTTGACCACCTTGAAACGTGCTGATCAGCTTTACTAGATTAACCAATACGTCAACGCTACCAAGCATTGCTGCTGCGCCATCCTCGCCAGTCGTATTTTCTCCCGCTGCTTTCAGCTGAGAGAGTATGCCGTCAGCATTGCCACGAAATTCCTGCATAGCCGAGTCAACGCGGGGCTTTATCCATTCCGCTGTGCAAATTTCTTCCGGCTTTGGCTGAGTAGCGCATGCCGAGGTGGTCAGTAACAGGCCAACAAGAAGTAAGCTTTTGTTCAGTCTCATCAGAATAATCCATGGTTCAATCCTATAAGGTATGGAGTATCTACAAGAAATGGAAGCAGGAAGCGTAAAAACTTGTTGCACACACCCCATTCAAATCATCAAGTGCTTACTGTGCATTCAGCCACTGGCGACAATGCATGTCGGCGCCATGCGACCATCTCAGGATCGTGACTGAACTTAACCCAGCCTGATTCCGGGAATAAGGTGGCGCTCATGTCAGCTTGTCTTACTCATCCAGAAAACGAGCGGTTACATCATTAAGAAATCGTTGCCCTAACGCGGTCGCTGAAATTCGCTGCTGATTATTTTCAAGTAAACCGTCGTGGATCAATTGCTCGATAGTCGCTGCAATGCTTGAGTAAGGAAGTCTGGTTCGAGCTTCAAATAACTCAATCTTAAAACCTTCAATCAATCGCAGCGCGTTGAGCATAAATTCAAAGGCCAGGTCTTGCCCTGTTAAATTTCGACGGCCGGCCTCTTTATCTGCTTCGCTCATGTAAGTATTCGGTTGACGCTGCTTCCAGTAACGGCCCACTGTAAATCCGTCAGATTCATCAACAGAAAATTTACCATGGGCACCCGCGCCAAGTGCAGCGTAATCTCCAAACTGCCAGTAGTTCAGATTATGCTGGCAGCGTTCCCCTGAGGATGCATAAGCTGATACCTCGTATTGCATCAAGCCATTTGATGCTAACAAAGTGTGCCCAGCGTCCTGGATATCGGCAAGAATATCTTCATTCGGCAAGCTCGGCTGCGCGCTGTAAAATACGGTATTAGGTTCAATAGTCAGTTGATACCAGGAAAGGTGTGACGGCTTAAATGCAAGTGCCGTATGTAAATCAATGATTGCCTCAGCCTGCGTCTGGTTTGGCAAGCCGTGCATGAGATCGAGATTCCAGCGCTCAAAACCGGCATCAATAATTGACCTGATTGCCCGTTGAGCTTCTTCAGCTGAGTGTATTCGTCCCAAAGCGCTCAGATGCTTATCGTCAAAGCTCTGAATACCTAGAGAAATTCGGTTCACACCGGCTGCTCGAAAAGCAGAGAATTTTTTCTGTTCGACCGTTCCCGGGTTTGCCTCCAGCGTTACTTCCGCATTAGTTGCTACGTGAAAGTTAGCAGCTACCATTTCGAGAATTCGACCAATGCCCATAGCGCTGAACAAGCTTGGTGTGCCACCGCCAAAAAATACGCTATTGATCGTTCTATGCTTGAATCTTTGCGCTTCCTTGCTTATGTCTTGTTGCAGGGCCAGCAGGTAGCTTTCTTCCTGCAGCTGGCCGCCAAACTCATGTGAATTGAAATCACAGTAGGGGCACTTTCGCACACACCAGGGTATATGGATGTACAGACCTGCAGGAATATCACTCACTGTTCAGCAAGTTGCTGAATTAACAATTGCAGTGCGCGTCCACGATGGCTGATCTGGTTTTTTCGATCACGCGGTAATTCAGCCGAAGTACATCCTTCCTGCTCAACATAAAACAGTGGGTCATAGCCAAAGCCTTCAGCGCCGCGTGGTTGGTCAAGAATACTTCCCCACCATGTGCCCTGACAGATCAGCGGCGTTGGGTCCAGTTCGTGACGCATTAACACCAGAACGCATTGGAAGCAGGCGCGTCGCTGCTCGCCTTTTAGTTCGCGCATGTTGTTCAGAAGTGCTGCATTGTTACTAGCATCGTTCGCATCAGCACCCGAATAACGTGCAGAATAAATACCAGGTGCGCCATTAAGTGCGGGCACTTCCAGGCCAGAATCATCCGCAAGTGCTGGCATGCCTGAGTGTTTGGCGGCGTGTCTCGCTTTGATAATGGCGTTTTCAACAAAGCTCAAGCCATCTTCCACGGCGTCATCAATAGCAAATTCTGATTGTGGTTTACAGCGCACATCAATAGCGGAGAATATTCGCTCGAACTCGCGCAGCTTGCCCGGATTGGAGCTGGCAATCAGTATATTACTGCCGCGTTGCAAGCTCATTTTTCTACGTACATTTTCTTGATGAATTCAAACTCAAACAGTGGCTGCTCAGGAACTTGCACTTTCACTTTGAAGCGAGATAGCTCTTCATTCAATGCCGGGAAATCACTGACATAGTAAATAGCGCCAGGTTCCTTGATTTCGTTAAAATCAAGATCAAACGGACGCATCAAATCGTGCCGCACTGCAGATACTGTGGCGGCTTGGGCTGCCGTTTCGTTCAAGGGGTCATCGGGTGTGAGTCGCCTGACCGAAATATTCAACAGCATTCGATTACCGGCGCGAACTATCTTATAAGCGCGCGCAGCTTCTTGCGGAATAAAGCTCGTTGGAATAATGCTGTAATGAACCTCAAAATCTCCAAACACCTCTTTTTGCTCAGCCTGGGTAAATACCGCTACACAAAACAAAGCAATAGCTAGAGTGATTTTAAGAAAAGAGTTCATAAGCTGATTCGGTAGATAGCGTGACTTGCGAACAAGTTGGGCATGCCTTGTACTAGTGGCTCAAAGCTGTTGTGTTCGCTGCGATATTCTCTGTCGAGAATGCGTATTGATAGGACCGCACAAAGATCTTCAAAATCTTTCACTGTACAGAAATGAATATTTGGTGTGTCGTACCAGCTATAAGGCATGAATTCAGAAACAGGCATGCGGCCGTGAAAGTTCAGATGCCAACGACAGCGCCAATGCGCAAAATTAGGAAACGTAACAATGCCTTCGCGCCCAACCCTGAGCATTTCGATCAAAGCCCGGTCAGGATAACGAATAGCTTGCAGAGTTTGGGTCATTACCACAGTGTCGAAACTGTTGTCGCCGAACACGTCCAAGCCATCGTCGATATTTTTCTCGAGAACATCGACGCCATTGGCGATTGCACTGCTGATAAGCTTGGCATCAATTTCGATACCGCAGCCGTGCACAGACCGACTTTGTTTGAGGAACGCCAATAACGATCCATCGCCGCAGCCTAGATCCAATACGCGCGAATCAGCTGTTATCCATTGCTCAATGGCAGATTGTTCATAGGTCATGAACAATCACCTTGCCGAGTTGCCTTGGACACTCTGGACATATAACTATTGAGTACATCAATGTAACGGGGTACGGGCATCAGAAATGCATCATGGCCTTCTTTGGCTTCGATCTCGGCGTAACTAACGTTTTTTCGTGCACCAAGCAATGCTTCTACAATCTCCCGAGAGCGCTCAGGGGCAAATCGCCAATCGGTTGTGAAGGAAACCACCAGAAAGTCACATTGAGCGTTTTGAAAAGCGGCGATCGGATCGTCATTGTATTCACGCGCGAGGTCAAAATAGTCCAGCGCTCGCCCCATCAGTAGATAGGTATTGGCGTCAAAATTATCCGAAAAAACCTCTCCTTGGTGGCGGAGGTAACTCTCCACCTGGAATTCGATTTCTTCGTCGCTACCACGCATGAACGTACCAGAGCGAAGTTCACGGCCAAATTTCTTGCCCATACTCTCATCAGACAGATAGGTGATGTGCCCGATCATCCGAGCTAAGGCCAAGCCATCCTTAGGGCGCGAACCAGATTTTAGATAGTCACCATTGGCGAAACCGGGGTCTGATGATATTGCCTGGCGGGCGGTTTCATTGAAAGCAATGTTTTGTGCTGTCAGTTTCATGGCCGAAGCAATGACTATCGCGTACTTGAGTTTGTCCGGGTATTCCAGCGCCCAACGCATGGCTTGCATGCCCCCGAGACTGCCACCAACCACGGCTGCCCAACAATCGATTCCAAGATGATTGCCAAGCAGTAGCTGAGAGTTCACCCAATCGCGCGCTCGCAGCGGTGGGAAGTCACCGCCCCAAACTTCGCCAGTGTCGGGATTGATGCTGGCCGGCCCGGTGCTGCCGTGGCAACCACCAATATTATTGCAGCTGACCACAAAGAACTTATCGGTATCAAATGGTTTGCCAGGACCTATACAGCTGTCCCACCAACCGGGTCTTCGATCATCAACACTGTGATAGCCAGCCGCATGATGATGGCCACTCAGTGCATGGCACACTAGTAGCGCGTTGGAGGCGTCGCTGTTCAGTTCGCCGTAGGTTTCAAAAACCAGCTCAAACCCAGACAAAGTGCGCCCGCAAGCCAGCTCAAAAGCTTGTTCATAACGAAACGTCTGTGGCGATACAAGCCCAACAGAGTCGGCAGGAAATTCAGACACAGGTATTCCTAGCAGCTAGAAGCCGAGCACCAAAGACCGCGGTACACTGATTGCAGCTGCGCCATTGGCGAGTAAAATCTGACACACACCCAGCGCCAGAAAAAACAAAATTGGCGACAAATCCAAACCACCCATAGCAGGCAATAGTTTACGAAATGGCGCCAGCACGGGCTCGGTAAATTGGCGAATAAGCAACAGTATCGGGTGATCGTTGTGTGGTGCCACAAATGAGGCCACGATGCCCACCAGTACCATCACCCAGTAAATATCCAGAATCAGTGCGATCAAGCCAAGGCCCGCCCAGGCAATCATGTTGGCAACCGGTGGAAAACCATAGCCATTCATACTGAACAGCAAGATGATGGCTAGAATCTGGATCAGTAATGCGAGCACAATGCCCGCCATATCCAAGCCGCCAAAGCCGGGAATGATACGTCGCAATGGCAATAAAAGTGGGTTGGTGATCTTAACAATTGCTTGCGAAATCGGATTGTAAAAATCAGCGCGTGCTACTTGCAGCAATACCCTGATCATAACCACCAGCAAAAACAGCATCATTACGCTGCGAACCAGAAACGTACCTATATCAGACGCTACTTCCATTTACCTAACCTCTTACTTTCTAGTACTTTCAGCCAAACTCTTTGGCCATATCTTGCGCTCGTTGCCGCGCTGCTTCGAGTGCTGTCGCGAACAAGCCATGCAGGTTGCCCGATTCAAATCGTTCAAGTGCGGCCAATGTTGTACCGCCTGGCGAGCTGACGCGACGTCTAAGTTCTCCAACATCAACATCGCTATTGATGGCCATTTGTGCTGCCCCCAACGCTGTTTGATGAACGAAACGCTCAGCCAACTCCGCATCAAGGCCCATATCTTGGGCGATTGATTGCATGGCCTCCATGATCGCAAAATAGTAAGCCGGTCCGCTACCAGAGATAGCGGTAACCGCATCAAGTAAAGATTCCTCTTCTACCCAGGCGGTAATCCCTATAGCCGATGCAATAGACTCGGCGTTACTGCGTTGTGCGTCACTCACTTGTGAATTGGCAAAAAGGGCCGTAGCGCCGCACTGCACCAAAGCCGGGGTGTTTGGCATGCTGCGAACGATAGCGGGCTGGCCATCAAGCCATGACTCCATGCTAGCAACGCTTATGCCAGCAACAATAGACAACAATAGCGGAGAATTTTCATGTACGCTGTCTTTGATCTCCTGAACCGCAGTTTCCAGAACCTGCGGTTTCACCGCCAAAACCACTACATCGGCACCTGCAACAG
Organism: Pseudomonadales bacterium; assembly: GCA_045105115.1. Classification (GTDB taxonomy): domain Bacteria; phylum Pseudomonadota; class Gammaproteobacteria; order Pseudomonadales; family JAUIET01; genus JAUIET01. The sequence continues at coordinate 87,085 of JBGCDE010000065.1, forward strand.
CCGCTGTATTATCAACCGCACATGCAACGCCATGTTGTTCATGCAAACTGTCCAGACTTGGCTGATAAGGGTCGGCCGCAATAATCTGGCTTGGGTCAACGCCTTTTGCGATTAGCCCACCAATAATCGCATTGGCCATATTGCCAGCGCCAATAAATGCGATGCGAGGATTACTTGCCACGATATTGTCAGGCTCCAACGTTAATTGTTAATTCGGGCGTGGCCCAAACAAGGCCTCACCAACGCGCAGCATTGTAGCACCGGCTTGCACGGCAATCTCCAGATCTCTGGACATGCCCATTGATAATGTATCGAAATGCGCCGGACCCTGCAGGCTATTAAACAAGTGTTGCATTCTGAGCATCGAATCGCGTTGCTGCTCTGGGTCTGCCGCTGCACTGGGAATGGCCATCAGGCCTCGGAGCGACAAGCCGGGAAGGGAATTGATTTCTGTGAATGCAAGAGGGATTTGCTCGGGCGCAAAACCACTTTTGCTATGCTCGTTGTCAATGTTGACCTGCAAGCAGATATTCAGGTCTGGCAAGTTGCTTGGGCGTTGTGCGGACAAGCGCGTGGCAATCTGAATTCGGTCTACACTGTGAACCCATCCAAAGTGCTCGGCCAGGGCCTTGGTTTTATTGCTTTGAATATGGCCAATGAAATGCCAGTTTATGTCCATGTCACTGAGTACGGCCTGTTTTTCCAGAGCCTCCTGCAAATAGTTTTCAGCAAAATGCCGCTGGCCCAATGCGTGGAGCGCTTTGATCTTGTCGGCGGTGTGACGCTTGCTCACTGCGATTAATTGAACATTATTTGTGCTTATTGACGCTAAATTGCACGCATTTTCAATGCGGCTCTGCAGTTTTGCGAAATTTTCTTCCAGCGTAGGCATAGGCAAGTGGATAATCGGATAGTCCAGGAACGAGGCGGTTGGCCCAAGCCGTGACGTAGGCAAAAGTTACGCAATGTGGCCACGGCAGAGGCCGAAATTATAGCCTAAGCTTTTAGTCGAACCACAAGATTTCCGATGGCGAATCAGCAAGCCGTTTTCAGGCGGCGTGGCTGCGCTCAATACTAAGTGATAGGACTCATATGGATATTACTGAACTGCTGGCTTTCAGCGCGAAACAAGGCGCATCTGATTTGCACTTGTCGGCGGGCTTACCGCCTATGATCCGTGTTGATGGCGACGTACGTCGAATTAACTTGCCAGCCATGGATCATTCCGAAGTTCATGCTTTGATTTATGAAATCATGAACGACAAACAGCGTAAGGATTTTGAAGAATTCCTTGAAACCGACTTTTCGTTCGAAGTACCAGGGGTTGCGCGTTTTCGTGTTAATGCCTTCAATCAAAACCGCGGTGCCGGTGCTGTATTCAGAACCATTCCGTCCAAGGTGCTGACCATGGAAGAGTTAGGCATGGGTCAGGTATTCCGTGACGTTTCCCTGGTGCCACGCGGTTTATGTTTGGTGACTGGCCCAACCGGCTCAGGTAAGTCTACAACCTTGGCCGCGATGATGGATTTTATCAACGAGAACAAGTACGAGCATATTCTTACGATTGAAGATCCCATCGAATTCGTACACGAAAGTAAAAAATGCCTGGTCAATCAGCGCGAGGTACATCGCGATACGCATGGCTTCGGAGAAGCATTGCGCTCGGCATTGCGTGAGGATCCAGACATTATTCTTGTTGGCGAACTGCGCGACCTTGAGACTATTCGCTTGGCACTGACGGCGGCGGAAACAGGCCACTTGGTATTTGGTACCTTGCATACAACCTCGGCTGCAAAAACAATTGACCGTATCGTCGACGTTTTCCCGGCATCGGAGAAAGCCATGGTGCGCTCGATGTTGTCAGAATCTTTGCAGGCCGTTGTATCGCAAACCTTGTTGAAGAAAAGCGGTGGCGGGCGTGTTGCTGCGCATGAAATCATGATCGGAACGTCTGCGATTCGAAACCTGATTCGTGAAGACAAAGTGGCGCAAATGTATTCGGCAATTCAAACCGGCGGTTCAGTTGGCATGCAGACCATGGATCAATGCTTGCAAGACATGGTGGAGAAACGACTTATCAGTCGCGATGCGGCTAGAGAAAAAGCCAAAACACCAGAGAACTTTTAGTGAAAAGCGGTTTCGCAAAGCTAAGCAAATATAAGCAGAGGGCACCCTAGTGCAAATCGATAAACTCCTGACGTTGATGGTTGAGAAAGGCGCATCCGATCTATTCATTACAGCGGGTGTGCCGCCCAGTATGAAGATCAATGGTCGAGTGATGCCGGTGACAACCACACCACTGAGCCCTGAGAAAACACGCGAAACCGTACTTGGCGTTATGAATGAGCGACAACGACGCGACTTCGCAGAAGAGCGCGAATGCAACTTTGCCATCAGTGCAAGAGGCACAGGTCGTTTCCGTGTCAGTGCGTTTTATCAGCGCAACTTGGTGGGCATGGTTTTGCGCCGAATTGAAACCAACATCCCAACAGTCGAAGACTTGATGTTGCCAGATGTCATAAAAGAGTTGGCAATGACCAAGCGCGGCTTGATCATATTCGTAGGTGCCACTGGTACAGGTAAATCAACATCGTTGGCTGCAATGATTGGGCATCGTAATCGCAATGCCACAGGACATATCATCTGTGTTGAAGATCCGATCGAGTATATCCACCAACACGCCTCGTGTATTGTCACTCAGCGAGAGGTCGGTATCGATTGTGAATCTTTTGAAGTGGCGTTGAAAAATATGCTTCGCCAGGCACCCGATGTCATCATGATCGGTGAGGTGCGTACGCAAGAAACTATGGAGCAGGCGATTACTTTCGCAGAAACCGGCCACCTTTGCTTGTGTACATTGCACGCTAACAATGCAAATCAGGCGCTTGATAGAATATTGCACTTCTTTCCGCCTGAACGACATAATCAGCTGTGGATGGATTTGTCACTTAATCTGAAAGGCATGGTTGCGCAACAACTCATCGCTACCGCTGACGGCAACGGTCGCCGTGCCGTGGTCGAAGTGCTGCTGAACTCGCCGCTTGCGCAGGATATGATTCGCAAGGGTGAAGTTCACCAGCTTAAAGAGCTGATGAAAAAATCCGGTGAGCAAGGTATGCAAACGTTCGACCAAGCCTTGTATGAGTTGTATACCGCCGGCGAAATTACTTACGAAGACGCGCTTGCGCATGCTGATTCGGCGAACGATCTGCGCTTAATGATCAAACTCGGCGATGATAAACCCGGCGGCAGAAGTGCTGCTGCTAACATTGAAGCTGATCTCGGTATTGCCAGTAATTCCCCGTCGGGTGGTGGTGGCAGTCTAAGCATGCAAGACCAACCTTCAGGCGGTCCTCAGGTTAGGCGTCGCTAGCTTGACTGTTGGGCTAATGCCCAGCGATCCAAGATAACTTTTGCGGCCAGGCTGTCGGCTGGGTTTTGCACGTAGTCGCGGCTACTACCTTGCTCTGACATCATTTCTTTTGCCTCATGACTGCTTAAACGCTCGTCATGAAGCGTTGTGCTAAATCCGTATTGTGTCCCGAAACGCCCTTCGAGTTGACGAGCAAAGCGTTTCACGCGACTGTCTAACTCTCCGGCCGAGCCGTCCATATTTAATGGCAAACCAATCACACATAACTTGGGCTGCCATTCTTTGATGACAGATTCGAGCGCTTGCCAGTCGGGTTTTTCGCCGCGCGATCGCAACACACAAAGTGGTGTAGAGAAGCTCATTGGAGCGCTCAGTACTGCAACACCAATTTGACGCAGACCGAAATCGAAGCCAAGCACAGTGCCTTGCATGCCAGTGTTACTCACGCGTGACCAGCTTCAACTCCGAGCATGCTTAAATCAAAGCCCAGATTTTTAGCTGCCAGTTCAGTACGCTTCTCAAGTGGTGTGTCGAACATTATTTTGGCGTCGGCTTCCAAAGTCAGCCACGCGTTTCGCGACAGTTCTTCCTCAAGCTGTCCTGGCGCCCAGCCCGCATAACCCAGCACAATCAATGCTTCATCCGGACCCTGATCGGCTGCTAAAGAGCGCAAGATATCCAGCGATGTGCTGATGCACACATCGCCAACCTGCAAGGTTTCATCCCAATCATTGTCACGGTGTAGAACAAAGCCCTGATGAGGAGAGACCGGACCGCCGGCCAAGACATCATCTGCAGCCTTACGGCCATCAGCGGGCAGCTCCAGCTGCACAAACACTTCTTCCACCGCCATGCCAATCGGCTTATTCACCACCAGGCCGGCCGCGCCTTCTTCCGAATGCTCAAATACAAACGTCAGACTGCTGGTAAAAATAGAATCTTGCAGTGCAGGCATAGCCAATAGAAAGTGGTTGGCGAGACTGTCGAAATCAGGAATGCTCATAGCCCATTATTCGCTGTACGGCCGCACAAGTAAATGTAGTCTTCGGACTTGGTTGCACGCACGAGCAATTCGGTGGCACATAGGTGATGAGGTGAGTGTTGGCTTGAGCGACTGTTTGAGACAGGATGTCGAAAATCAAGCCCCCAGGGATGGGTTTAAAGCTGGCCCCGCGAGCGAAGCGAGTGTTTTGGGTCCGGCGTGTCGCACAAGCGAACACTCACCTCATCACCAGTTTCATTTAATAGCAAGACCTTCCATGCGACTCGGTCCGTGCAGTTACTCAGCCTTGGAAATTTTCCGAACATCGGTATCAAGCTGATTTTTCTGGAAATGCCATGTACGAACAATTTCCAGCTTGTCTATCTCACGCGACATCTCCGAAGAGAATGGCTCAAATGGCGCAGATTTTTCAACAATATTAATCGCCGCGTCATCCAACACCTTGTGACCAGAAGACTGCAACAACTGAATATTGGACACCGCGCCATTGGGCAACACCGTTACCATTAAGCTCAGGTCGCCATACAGCTCACGTGTGCGCGCTTCTTCGGGATAATACTGGTTACCCGTGCGCTCAATCTCACGCTCCCATTTAAGCAGGTACAGAGCGTCCATGGCACGCTTGGTTGATACCGAAGTGATACGCCGAACACGAGGCCGCTTGGCCGCCTCTTCCTTGTACTGATCCAGCTTCGCCGCCAGCGACGCAATCTCACCCATCAGCTCGTCTTCGCTCAACATGTCTTGCGTTTCGACTTTCTGTTTTTCTTCGGAACGATCACTTATCTGCACTTTGGCCTTGGCTTCATTCAAAGTGTGTACCGTATTGGCATCGTTCGCTTTCGATTCTTCCATGCGCTGTTGCATGGCCATTTTGCTGACTTGGTTGACCTCTACGTCCTGAAACTCCGAAAGTTCAGGTGAGGACAGCAGCGCTTTTTCCAACTCCGTACCGCTGGCTTGCTGATTTTGATCAGCCAGGTAATCCGCTTCGTCATTGCTTTCCTCACGAAACTGAGCCAGCGTAATTTCCAGTTGCTGGGTGCGAATATTGTTGATCTCAGCAGTGAAGGTGATGCCAAGTAAAATTGCCGCGTGGGCCGCCACCGCGAACGACAGGGCAGTGCCCAGCCGGTCAAGGTTGAACGACACATAATTGATGTTATTCGCTATTTGGGCCTGAGCCATTGCCGCCTCTTAGTGGGTATTGTGCAGAGTTCTGCAAGAGTTCCATTCATTCATCGCCCGGAGCCCGTGAGCATACTGACGGTGTTATCGTTTCCTGGCCTGATATTTTTCAAAGATGCAGTCCATAAATTGACCACCAATATCAGTGCCGTACGCTGCATCAATTTCTCGAATACAGGTTGGGCTGGTCACGTTTACCTCGGTCAGGTAATCGCCAATCACATCCAGGCCAACAAATAATAACTTCCTCTCTTGTAAAAATAGCTTAACTTTGTCACAAATCCAGCGATCTCGGTCTGTCAAAGGGCGAGCTTCACCGCGCCCGCCGGCTGCAAGGTTGGCGCGGGTTTCGCCTTTCGCCGCCAAGCGAGCCAGGCAGTAATCAACAGGTTCGCCGTCAATTACTAGAATTCGCTTATCGCCGTTGCTGATTTCGGGAATAAACTTTTGAACCATAATGGTATTTTTACCAAAATCGGTTAGCGTTTCGATGATCACGCCAATATTGGGTTCGTTAACCCGGGCTCGAAATATCGACGTGCCACCCATACCGTCCAAAGGCTTTAAAATCACATCTTCATGCTCCGCATGAAACGCTCGAATGCGGGCATCATCCGCCGTCACCAAGTGCGGTGGTGCGCAATCTGGAAACCAGGTTGCCGTGATTTTCTCGTTCGAATCGCGCAAGGCTTGCGGTGGGTTAACAACGAAACTGCCAGCACGCTCAGCGGCTTCAAGTATGTAGGTTGAGTAAACAAACTCATTATCGAATGGCGGATCTTTGCGCATCAGGATAATGTCCAGATTGCCTAAATTTTCATCTTCTATTGCGCTGAGTTCAAACCACCTTTCCGGGTCTTTAAAAACAGTGAGTTTTCGCATCGACGCGCGAGGCTCACCTCCTGTAATATACAAATCATGTTGTTCCATGTAGTACAGGCTCCAGCCCCTGTCTTGGGCAGCCCAGAGCATGGCGAGCGTACTGTCTTTCTTGTAGTTAATATCCGCAATTGGATCCATAACTACGCCTAGTTTTACTGACATTGGTTTTCCTTAAATTAGTTTTTCTGAATAAAGTGTGGGCTGGGTAGCTTTTATAAGGGTTTTAACGCGAAATAGCTTTATTTATGTACATTTGTGGGCTATTAATTTGTGGAGAAATTAGCACAATATACGCTGCCAGGCGGCAGTTATTCTGATAAAGCGTGCTAACTAGGACAACACAGCAGCACAACCCAGGTGCGATGCAGGCGAAAATATGGCAGCAAATCTAGACAAGCTAAAAATAATGGTCATTGACGACAGCAAAACTATTCGGCGAACCGCTGAAACCTTGCTGCAAAAAGAGGGCTGTACAGTGATCACCGCAATTGATGGTTTCGATGCCTTGGCGAAAATTGCAGATAACCGCCCCGACCTGATTTTTGTCGACATCATGATGCCCAGACTGGACGGCTATCAGACCTGCGCGTTGGTAAAAAACAATAGCGAATTTAAGTCTACTCCGGTAATCATGTTGTCGAGTAAGGATGGATTGTTCGATAAAGCGAAAGGTCGCATTGTCGGTTCTGATCAATATTTGACCAAACCATTTAGTAAAAACGAACTACTCGGCGCTATTGAAGCCCAGGTAGAACTCAAAGAAGCAAGTTAGGGAAACACGCTTATATGGCACGCGTTCTCATCGTTGATGACTCTCCCACTGAGACATTTCGCATGTCGAGTTGGTTAAACAAAGCGGGCTTTGATGTACTGACAGCAGAAAATGGTGAGAAGGGCGTGGACATTGCTCGCGCTGAGCACCCGGATCTGGTTTTGATGGATATCGTTATGCCGGGACTGAATGGCTTTCAGGCTACTCGCCAGCTGAATAAGGACAGCCGTACTACCAACATACCTGTTGTCATTGTGACAACAAAGAACCAGGAAGCCGACCGTGTTTGGGGTGAGCGCCAAGGTGCTAGCGCATTTTTAACCAAGCCGGTTGACCAGAAAATACTACTGCGAACTATTAATTCACTGATTGCCTGAATAACAATACATGGAAACGGCTGACGATCCCTATGGTGTTCTGGCAACAATTGCGGCAAGCAGTACTTCAGGACAGCGCGGTTTACCACAGCAAGTTGATGCGAAAACCATGTGGAGTGGTATTGGCTTTAATTTGTGCGGTAAGCGCTTCGTGGTACCAATGACCGAAGTGGCCGAATTGCTTGAACGGCCCAGCGCGACACGTATTCCCGGGGTTAGGCCTTGGGTGCGTGGTGTTGCAAATGTACGTGGCCGGCTGCTTCCTCTGATTGATCTGGAAGCTTTTTTTGGTGGTCAATTAGGCAGCAACAGAAAGAAGCAGCGAGTGCTTGCTTTGGACATGGGTGATTTCTATTCTGGCGTGCTGGTGAACGAAGTGTATGGCATGCAGCATTTTGCGATCGAGAATTACAGCGCCAATGACGACGTCGAAGAAGAGTTGGCGCCGTTTGCTGCCTATCTTCGTGGTAAGTATCACAATGACAAACAAAGCTGGACTGTGTTCAGCCTGCAAGAGTTGGTAAAAGACCCGCGATTTTTTAATGCCGCGGCACAGTAATACCTTATGATATTTTTCAAGATTAAGACCTGGGAGTCCAGCGTATGAGCAGCAAAGATATGAACCGAGGCGCCGACCCCGGTAACGGCCCCATTTTTCTCATTGGCCTGATATTTATTGCAGCAGCTGCCTTTGCAGCATGGAGTATGTTTGTTGCCAATCGCGATGCCGGACACGACGCACGTTATCAGGAGATAACGGCTGAATTGAGAGTACTTGCTCAGCAAGTATCGTCCAGCGCTCGTTTGGCTATCGCTGGTGATGGCGAAGCCTTCGATATGTTGAACGACTCGGCTGGTGAATTCAGCCAAAACCTGGGTTTGCTCAATGATGGGGGTGATTCCTTACCGTCACCAAAAACGATGTTGGCAGATGAGCTCAGCGCGTTAACGTCTGAATGGTCTCCTGTTAAAGCAGCGGTTGGCACAATGTACGCCAATCGTGATCGAATTCTGTTTTTGCATGAAGTGGCAAAAACTCTGAACGATTCGATTCCAGAACTACAGCAGGAATACAATAATGTTGTGGAGATTCTTCTGGAAAGCGGTGCGCCTTCAGACCAGGTTGCAGTGGCGCAACGTCAATCCTGGCTTGCGGAGCGTATTGCACGCAACGTAGACAAAATGCTTGAAGGCGGCGAAGGTGCCGATCAAGCGGCCGATCAGTTCAATCTGGACGCGAGTTTATTTGGAAGTGTTTTGGACGGCATGTTGAATCGCAATGCGGCAATGCGTATCAGCCGAGTAACAGACGCCGACGCGCGAGCCAGTTTGGTGGAGATTTCCAAACTGTTTGAATTTGTGAGTGGCTCGGTTGACGAGATTTTTCAGGCTTCACCCGATTTGCTGGAGGCGCGTGAAGCAGCGGATGTGATCGCTAACGGTGCACCGGAACTGATGACCGATACCAGCACGCTTTCTGAAGCCATTGGTGGTTTGAGTTCGCGCCGGCAATTTACACCACAGTGGACGTTGGCGGCAGGTGCGGTGATGTTGCTGTCATTGGCCGCTATCGGCTACTTGTTGCTACGTAACACTCGACGTCGTTTGTCGCACACTGCTGAAACCAATGATCAAAACCAGCAAGCGATTCTGCGATTACTCGATGAAATTGGCGATCTTGCGGATGGTGATCTGACAACCAACGCAACCGTAACTGAAGACTTTACGGGTGCAATTGCTGACTCGGTTAATTACGCTATCGGCCAATTACGTGAGTTGGTGTCGAAAATAAACGACACAGCTGTATCGGTATCGTCATCAGCTGAATTGAACCAGAAAAGTGCGCTGGGTCTTGCGCAAGCATCTGAAAAGCAGGCGGTTGAGATTTCTGGCGCCTCTACGGCCATTAATGAAATGGCAAAAACTATTGATCAGGTGTCATCAAACGCCGGTGAGTCTGCGAATGTTGCAGAACGCTCGGTGGAAATTGCGAATTCTGGTGGGCAGTTGGTGCGAAATACGATTACCGGCATGGATAATATACGTGAGCAAATCCAGGACACCTCGAAGCGAATCAAACGTCTTGGTGAAAGTTCGCAAGAGATTGGCGACATCGTTTCGTTAATTAACGACATCGCAGACCAAACTAATATTCTGGCATTGAACGCTGCTATTCAGGCATCTATGGCCGGTGACGCAGGCCGCGGCTTTGCGGTGGTTGCCGATGAAGTACAACGACTGGCGGAACGATCTGGTGCCGCCACCAAGCAAATTGAAGCATTGGTGAAAACCATTCAGTCAGATACCAACGAAGCGGTTATTTCGATGGAACAAACCACCACAGAGGTGGTGCGTGGGGCACGCTTGGCACAAGATGCGGGTGTTGCGCTGGAAGAAATTGAAAACGTATCAACTAATCTGGCCGAGCTGATTCAGAATATATCCAACGCAGCTCGCCAGCAGGCGATGACGGCCGGCAATATTTCCAGCACCATGGGTGTGGTGCAGGAAATTGCCAGTCAGACATCTGAGGGCACCAAGTCGAGCGCTGATTCGATTGGTGATCTTGCCAGCATGGCTTACGACTTAAGACAATCGGTAGAGGGCTTTAAACTACCGTCTGATGAACCTGAAGTCGACCAGACAGATCAGTTGGAGGGAATGGAGTCTTTCCTTGAAATAGGTAACAAGGACGATAGTGATGATGTTGTGACTGCTGCCTAGAAACAGCATTCAACACACCGTAAAACTGTAAACCCTGATAAGAGGCGCCGATAGGCACAATCCAATGGCGGAACAACAGCTGGATTATGTTGCATTTGAATGGGTGAACAGCGAGCTTGACGATACCATCAAGCAAGCGCGTCAGGCTCTCGAAGCGTATAGTCAAGACACCGAAGACTTCAGTAAGCTGCGTTTTACGCTGACTCATGCGCACCAGATCAAGGGCACCTTGCGAATGGTGCAGCTGAACAATCTGGTAACGCTTGCGGAAGAAATAGAAGCTGTTGCTCAAGCATTGGTAAATCGCTCCACTCCGGACGAATACGCCGCACTGGAAATTCTGATGACGGCCTTGTTGCAGTTGCCGGGTTTGCTAGAGCGTGTCAAAAAAGTGAAGGCCGATATTGCGCCTAACGCGCTGCAGCCAATCATTAATGAGCTTAAAGCTGTTCGTGGCGCAGAGCCAACGCTGGCCCGAAAACCAGCAGACTTTTCCGCGGCCTTTTCCAGTCGTGTATCGCGTGAAGATTTTGATGACTTGATGCTTAAGCTGCGCAAGATGTTTCGCGTTGCAGTGTTGAACATAGCTCGTGATAAAGACATCGACAAAAATCTTCGATATCTGGCCCAAATAGGCCAACGTATTCATAAGATAAGTCAGAACACAACTCAGGAATACTTTTGGCGAACCGCGCTTGGTTTGTTTGAGGTTCTCGAAGAAGGCAGTTTGGCAATCAGTAATGAAGTTGCGGATCTGTTGCTTGAGTTAGATAAGATGCTCATCAATATCGCCGCAGGTGGTCCTGATTCCCTGAAAGAACCCGCCGCAGATTCCTTACAAACATCCATTAAGACCTTGCTGAAAACAGTGAAGACTGAGCAGGCATTGGTGACTGATCTGCAAAAGCAGTGGGATGATGAGCTCAAAACACCGAGTGAGCTTGAAGCAATGGGGCCAGACAGCGCGACCTTGCAGTCTGTTGTTGATGCGCTGTTGGAAGAGCTGGGTAGCATTAAAGATTACATTGACCTGTATGTTCGTAATCGCGATCGTGATGAGGTTGAGCTTGAGCCGGCCTTGCCCGTATTCACTCGCGTTATCAATACTATGATGGTGCTGGGCTTGGGCGATGCTTTGCGCAACGTGCGACGCCAGTCCGAAGCGATTGAGCAGATGATCAGTGGGCAGAAAGAGCCGACGCCTGAAGCATTGATGGAAATTGCTGAAAATATTATCAGCGTTGAAGCGGTGCTGAAAGAAACCGTAGAGCAGGAAAGTATTGAATCAGCAAGCCAGACTACGGAGAAAGATCGGCAGCTAGCCGCCGCCTTTCAGTCGGTTGTGCATGAAGCTCGCTATGGCATAGATCAAGCGAAAGAAGCGGTGATCGAATTCATTGCGCATCAGTGGGATCATCAACGATTGAGCGGTGTGCCTGCTTTGCTGAGCGAGGTTCGCGGTGGTTTGATGATTTTGCCACTGGAGCGCGCCGCGCAAATTTTGGCAAGTTGTGAATGGTATATATGCGACCATCTGTTGATGGGGCAAAGGGTGCCAGAATGGCAAATGCTGGATACCCTGGCGGATGCGCTAACAAGTGTTGACTACTATCTGGAACGCATAGTGGAAGATACGCTGACTGAAAGCGACATGATTCTTGATGTGGCTATAGAAAGTGTTGCGGCACTTGGTTTTCCTGTCAGTGATCTTGATAAATGGAAACGTCGACCAGAGTTGTATCTTCAATCAGATACTGACGAAGACGACAATCTCGACATTTCAGAATTCATGGTATTCGACGATGAATTTGATCAATACGCAGCGGCCCGTTTAAAAGACGACATGCAGGCCGCCACTGAACCGGCTCTCGATGAAAGCCCTGCAGAAATTGAACCTCCAGTGATTGTTCCGGCTGCGGTGATAGACCAGACGGCTGCCAGAGATGCCAGTAATGAGCCGGTATCAGCTGATGTAAGCAACAACGCGCACAATGAAGAGCTTGACGACGAAATCGTTGAGATTTTTTCTGAAGAAACCGATGAGGTGTTGTTAGAACTGGATCAGCATCTCGATCGCATGGATGAAGCCGACTCTTTGCAAACAGTGCGGCGCAGTTTTCACACGCTCAAAGGCAGTGGCCGCATGGTGGGCGCCAACGATATGGGAGAATTGGCCTGGAGCGTAGAGAATATGCTGAACCGAGTGATAGATGGTTCGCAAACTCTCACGCCTTCACATAAGGAGCTAACCCGCCAAGTCCGACTCTTGACGCCGGTCATGTTGAACGACTTTGTCACTGGGGGGTATTCAGCCAGCGCTGAAGCGGCCAGGCTTAGCGAGTTAGCCGATGCAATAAGTACCGGTCAAAGCGATATCGTATCGCTTGAGCAGATTGCTAATGGGGCTGTACCCATTGAAGAGGTAGCGGAAGTCGAAGTCGATGTGGAAGGCGACCCTGAGTTCGCTGATGAAATGCTGGCCTCAGTCGTAGCGATGATGGATGAACCCGCACTACCGCTCGTAGAACAAAGCGATGTAGAAAAAACTGAAGAGCAGCGCGATAAAGAAGATGAATTGGCGCTGCAAAGTATCTTTAGCGCAGAAGCCGCAGCTCATCTTGAGCAAGTGCAGCAGTTTGTTAACGATGCCCATAGCGGCGACAACAAAGTATCAGACAGTTTGCATCGCGCTTTGCATACACTGAAAGGCAGCGCGTTGATTGCCGGTTATGAGCACATTGCCAATTATGTGGGTCCCTTGGAGACCTATGTTTTGGAACTGCATCAACTGCGGCGTCCGGTGAGTGATGGCGCGATTGGCTTAATTGAAGATGTTGCCGTACTGGTTCGCTCTGACCTCGCCTTGTTGCCAGAATCTTCAGCTGAGAATATTGAGGCGGGCCAGGAGCTTAGTGCTGAAATAGAACACTGCCGGTCTCAGTTGGACAATGTAGAAGCAGATGCTGATACAGATCCTATCAAGCCATTTGCAGAATTCATGACAGATTTGATGGCCAGCGTGTCTGCCTGCGCCAGTTTGCTTCAGGAAGCAAAGGCCGGGCGTTCTGCCGATGATTCGATGCTGCGCATCGCTAGACATCAGCGCGCCGTGGCTGAACAGGCTGGGCAACAACAACAGACGGAACTGGAAACATTGGCGTATACGTCGGCGGATGCCTATGAGCAAGCTGCGACATTGGATTGGCTTCCAGAGAGTTTTCTTGAACTCGCTGATGTGAGCCAGGAAGGCTTTGCCGCCGCCATAGACGCATTGTCCAGCGGCGAGTCTTTGGCCAGTCAACCTGAGTTTGAAAAGGCGAGTGTCGCACTGGCGCGATTTGAGCTTGCCGAATACAAATCGGAGCTGAAAGCCCGTGAACAAGCCGTTGACGAGGCCGAACGCGAAGCTGATGCCCTGATTGAAAGTTCAAGTAAAGACACAGAGCTGTTGATTTCACGGTGGATGAAAGATAAGTTCGAGCCAGGTACGCCGGAAGACATGGCTGAGCAGTTTTTCAGTGCAAAGGCACCCATAGCCAACGATTCCGAACGCAAGCAGGCGAAATCCAGTCGTTCACTATTTATGGCTGCCACCGGTCTACTGGCCAGTAACGCAGCACCAATGCCTACGCATGCCGACAATCAGGAAAACTACGAATCGGATGCTGATGTTCACGGCGAACCCTCGGCGGAGGGTCTTGTCGATGATGTTAGCGACGCCGAAGCGATTGATCGCGAAAACGTCAGCGAACTTAACGATGAACATGACGTTAATATCGACTCGCTTATGCACGCTTTTGATGGCAGTGCAGCCAACGCCGAAGTTTCTGAACCCAATGCCCTGGAAGAAGCGGAGTCGGCAGCCGAATTTGCACAGGTCGACCAGATACAGGACGTAACTGAGCAGAGCGAAGAAACTGTTGTTAATGAGTCGGCTTCAATCGTTGAAACAGAAACAGAAACAGAAACAGAAACAGAAACAGAAGCAGAAGCAGAAGCAGAAGCAGAAGCAGAAGCAGAAGTGGTTGCGCTTATAGATATAGATGAGCCTAAACCAGAGTTCGTCGCACAAGCGCCGGTAATCGACAGCCAGCCCTTGAGTCCTTCCGAGACTGTTATGTCGACCTCTATCGCTGAACAAGCAGCTGAAACAGAGGTCGATAATGAAATACTTGAAATCTTTACAGAAGAAGCGGTCGATCTTTTAGAAGATATTGATGAAACAGTTCATGCTTGGAAAGACGAACCTGCAGCAACGCGCTACGTCGATGAATTACAGCGCGCGTTGCATACGTTGAAAGGTGGCGCCAGGCTTGCTGACGTGACCAAATTGGGTGATTTATCGCACGATTGTGAATCGTTTGTAGAGCGCGTTGAGCAATCAGGCTCGAGCTACACACCGGAGTTTTTTGCCGAGCTGCAGGTGTATGTGGACAACATTACGCATCAGGTGGATTTATTGCGTAATCCCGCGTTGGCGAGTGAAGCCATTGAAGAAGACGTACCTGCCACAGATTCTCTGGTGGGCGCGAGCAACGATGCGCATGATGCCGAACCGGTTTTGGAAGGCCAATTTGAGGTTATTGAGGCGGATGATTCCGACCTGGTCGAGAAGAGCAGCACCAAAGTGGTTGATGATGCTGCAGTCGCTGACAATGTAGTGAGGTTGGACCGCGCCAGTGGCGACGCACCGGCCGTCGTTGGCAAGAGTGATGTTGCGGCAAATGCCGACAGCGCACGCCGCACTACGCAGGAAGTGGTGCGAGTGCCCAGCCAGCTACTGGAAAACCTCGTTAACTTGGCCGGCGAGACCAGTATTTCGCGCGCTCGCGCGGAAGAACAAGTGTCAGAGTTCGGCTTTTCGCTTGAAGAAATGGAAGGCACGGTAGAACGTTTGCAGGATAAGCTGCGCCGTTTGGAAATGGAAACCGAAGCACAAATACTGTTTCGTCAGGAGCAAGTAGAACAAGAAGGTTTGGAAAGTTTCGATCCATTGGAAATGGACCGCTATTCGCAATTGCAAACCTTGTCTCGCTCCTTGATGGAATCTGCCTCTGACTTGCTCGACTTAAAGAGCACAATGAGTGAAAAAGCGCGCGACATGGAAACGCTGTTGCTGCAGCAATCGCGCATCAATACTGATTTGCAAGAAGGATTGATGCAGTCGCGGATGGTGCCTTTCTCTCGCCTTGTACCTCGACTGCGACGCATAGTACGACAAGTTAGTAATGAGCTGGGCAAGCAGGTTGAATTCGAACTTCTCAATATTGAAGGTGAAATGGACCGCAGCGTTCTTGAGCGAATGCTGCCGCCTTTAGAACATATGCTGCGAAACGCGGTAGATCACGGAATTGAACCGGCCGATGTGCGGTTGGACTACGATAAAGCCGAAGTTGGTCATGTCAGTCTGGGTTTAATGCGCGAGGGCAATGAAGTAGTCATCATTTTGGAAGATGACGGCGCAGGTATTGATGTATCCAGAGTACGCGACAAAGCCATTGAAGCGGGTTTGATGAGTGCTGATGCAGACCTGAGCGAACACGAAATTTTGCAATTTATTTTGGAAACAGGTGTCAGTACGGCAACCGAGCTCACCCAAATCTCCGGTCGGGGTGTAGGCCTTGATGTGGTCAGTTCCGAGATAAAACAGCTTGGCGGCACCATGGATATTCAGTCCAGGCGTGGCTTGGGCACCAAATTTGTCGTGCGTTTACCGTTCACGGTATCCGTCAATAGAGCGCTAACGGTGTCTGTTGGTAGCGATATGTATGCTATTCCGCTCAATAGTATTGAAGGCATTGTGCGTGTCAGCCCTTTTGAGCTGGAGGCGTACTACCAACCAGACTCGCCGCGTTTTGAATACGCAGGTCAGCCTTACGACCTACGATATCTTGGCAGCTTGCTTGGCCTTGAAGCCAGTGCCAACGTACACGCCCATGGCGCGCCATTGCCGGTAGTACTGGTGCGAGCTGGTGAGCACGCGGTTGCGATTCAGGTTGATGGCGTGCACGGTAGCCGTGAAGTTGTGGTGAAAGCCTTAGGCCCTCAGTTTGGAATGGTGCACGGTGTATCGGGTGCGACCGTGCTTGGCGATGGTCGGGTGGTTGTTATTCTCGACCTGCTGGCGGTGATACGCCAAAGTGCAACCCAGGCCTTGCGCGGGCCAGATCCATCGTTTGCGCTGGAACAAAACGAACAAGCTGAAGCCGACAAGGACAATGTTGTTGTGATGGTGGTGGATGATTCGGTTACCGTTCGCAAGGTAACGTCGCGTTTTCTCGAGCGTCAGGGCATGGAAGTGGTCGTTGCGCGCGATGGTGTTGAAGCCATGGCGTTGCTGCAAGATCGTATACCCGATGTTATGTTGCTCGACATTGAGATGCCACGTATGGATGGCTTCGAAGTGGCAAATCAGGTTCGTCATCATAGCCAGTTGAAAGACTTGCCAATCATCATGATTACCTCGCGCACCGGCGATAAGCATCGCGAGCGCGCGTTTTCGATTGGTGTAAACAACTATCTGGGCAAGCCTTATCAGGAAATGGAATTGCTACATGCGATTACCGAACTGGTAGGCGCTGAGCGTCTAGAGAAAATCAGCAACGCCTAGTAGAGAGCTCTGAATCAGTATGAAACAAGCCTTACAAGTGGACGAGCTACCAGCCGAACTGGTTACATTTTTGATGCCGGTCACAAAGCGCTACTTGTTGCTGCCCAATGTGACTGTTGCTGAAATCATTCATCATCGAGCACCGAAGCAGCCTGATGACATGCCAACCTGGTTTCTTGGCCACTTGGAATGGCGAGGGCAAAAAGTACCGATGGTCTCTTTTGAAGCGCTTAACGAAGAACCGTTTCAAGCGGATGGCAGACGTCAGAACATTGCCGTGCTAAATGGTATAACTGATCCAGAAAAATTGCCGTTTCTTGCAGTGCTGACTCAAGGTGCTCCACGATTGATGCGCTTAACGCCTGATGAAATTACTGGCGACAGTTCGCAAGACCGCAAAGGTCCGGCAGAATTAATGGTTGTATCGGCAAATGGTGAAACCGCCAGTATCCCTGATCTGAGTTTCATGGAACGCTCCGTAATGGAACTTGACGCATGACATTTCTGATGTCGAAATCTAGCGCGCAGCCAAATCCCCTATAGAAAACTGAAGAACGCTTAATAGTGCAACGGGTGCGGTTTCTGCGCGCAGAATTCTCGGTCCAAATCGGCAGGGTACAAATCCGGAAGCCATAAAGTCAGAACACTCTTTGTCATCAAAACCGCCTTCCGGTCCGCTTGCTACTATCCAGTCGTTTGATCGCTTGTCTGATAACAAACTTTCTGCAGTCAGTTGTTCGCCGTCAGGGTGTAACAACAGCTTGTTACTTCCAACGGATAAGCCAGGTAACCAGTCCGCCAGTTTAGAAGGTGAGTGAATGTGTGGAACCTGGTTAAGGCCAGATTGCTCGCAGGCGGACTGCACCACACCTTGCCAATGCTGTAAACGCTTGGCGACTTTGTCTTTACTTAGTTTGAATTCAGATCGTTGACTCAGTAACGGCGTTACTTCGCTAACACCGAGCTCACAACATTTTTGCAGTGCGTAGTCCATGCGATCACCGCGTAACGCTGCAAACGCCATATGGATGTTCTTTGTTGATGCGCGATTATCTGCGTCGAACTTCAGTAGCTCGACCTCTGCAGTTTTGCGGTTCAATGTTCTTATACGGGCAAGAAATTCACCACCATGACCGTCGAAGATAATCACTTGGTCGCCAGCCTTGTGTCGCAAAACATTCAGCAGATAGTGCGCTGATTGCGACTCGAGTGTATGCAGACCTGGAAGTGTGCCGTCTCGTTCAATAGGAAGTGTGCTGAATAAGCGGCTGATGCGCATTATTGCTTTAGCTCACGGTCCAGCCAAGATTACCGCATATTTCTGTAGTAGGCTCGGTCGTGTTCATTGTGTAGAAATGAATGCCGGGTGCACCACCTTGCAGCAATTGCTCGCACAGCCGACTGACAACTTCGATGCCCAGCTTAGTGGTTGCTTGTGGGTCGTCCTGAACAGGTTCAAAACGATGACGCATCCAGCGTGGCACGTCAAAGCCACTCTTTGTCGCAAACCGGCTTATGTTCTTAAAATTAGTAATCGGCATGATGCCTGGGTAGATCGGCGCATCCATTCCCTGACGTTGGCACTCTTCCACATAATAGAAGTAAGCGTCCGCGTTGTAGAACAGTTGCGTGATAGAAGCGCTGGCACCGGCGTCTATTTTTGCCTTGAGGTAATGAACATCGTCATGATACGAATTGGATTCAGGGTGCACTTCTGGATAGGCAGCTACTTCAATTTCGAACTGCTCAGCAAAATGTTTGCAGATGAAACTGACTAGCTCATTGGCATGTACCAACTGCTTGGAGGTGCCAATGCCTGAGGGCGTATCGCCGCGCAAGGCCACGATACGTTTTATCCCTAGGTCGGCGTATTGTTGAAGAAAAGCCAGCATGGCCTCTTCGTTGTCGCCACCAAAGGAAAGATGTGGCGCCACATCCGCAGCGCCACGGCAAAATTCACTGACAATATCGAAGGTGGTTTCTCTAGTGCTGCCACCAGCACCGTAGGTGATTGAGAAAAACTCAGGATTGAGTTTGCTAAGTTGCTCCCATACACCTCTGAGTTTATTCAAGCCTTGCTCGGTTTTCGCCGGGAAAAACTCAAAACTCAGTCGTTTGTCAGTGATTAAGTCTGTCATAGACTATTGCCTCTTCCTTGTGGGTTTCTGCACGGTACTGGTCTCAGTACTTGTAGCTTTCCACCTTGTAAGGGCCGTCTACGTCCACGTTAATGTAGTTTGCCTGATCATCGGTCATTCTAGTGATCACGCCACTGAAGCCTTTCACCATGTAGCTCGCTACTTCCTCGTCAAGCTTCTTGGGCAGAACTACAACACTAATAGCCTCAGCCTGAGCGGCTTTGTCCAGATCTGCAAATTTGCGCTCGTACAAGTACATTTGTGCTAACACCTGGTTTGCAAAAGAGCCATCCATAATTCGCGATGGGTGGCCTGTTGCGTTGCCAAGATTTACCAAGCGGCCTTCTGCCAAAAGAAGCAGATAATCATCATCTTGCAAATCCACATCGGCGCCAGGCTTCGCTCCGCGATAAATTTTGTGAACCTGAGGCTTCACTTCCTGCCAGGCCCAATTGTCACGCATGAATTGAGTGTCAATCTCATTATCAAAGTGACCGATGTTGCAAATAACAGCACCTTTTTTAACACTTCTCAGCATGTTGGCGTCGCAAACATCGGAGTTGCCAGTTGTTGTCACAATCAAATCAGTCTGGCCAAGCAGATGAGTATCGATACAGCCAAGAGTGCCATCGTTAATGCCATCTATATAGGGTGATGCAACTTCGAAGCCGTCCATGCAAGCCTGCATGGCGCAAATTGGGTCAATTTCTGAAACGCGAACAATCATGCCTTCCTGACGGAGGCTTTGCGCAGAACCTTTGCCAACATCGCCATAACCAACGACAAGCGCACGTTTTCCTGCTAACAAATGATCTGTGCCGCGTTTGATGGCGTCGTTCAGGCTGTGTCGGCAGCCGTACTTGTTGTCATTCTTGGATTTAGTCACGGAGTCATTAACGTTAATGGCGGGTACCTTGAGACTGCCTTCTTCGATCATTTCCAGCAAACGATGCACGCCGGTCGTTGTCTCTTCGGTTAGACCATGAATATTGGCCAACATTTCAGGGTACTTTTCATGAACCATCGCCGTTAGGTCACCGCCGTCATCCAGCAACATATTCGCATCCCAAGGGGTACCATCTTTGAGAATAGTTTGCTCAATACACCAGTCGCCTTCTTCCAGAGTCTGACCTTTCCACGCATACACAGGAACACCTACCGCCGCCATCGCAGCCGCTGCGTGATCCTGGGTTGAAAATATGTTGCATGAAGACCAGCGTACATCGGCGCCCAATTCACGCAGGGTTTCGATCAGCACGGCAGTCTGAATAGTCATGTGAATACAGCCGATGATTTTTGCATTAGCCAGAGGTTGCTCTGCTTTGTACTTGGTGCGCAGCGCCATCAGTGCAGGCATTTCCGATTCTGCGATAGCGATTTCGCGGCGACCAAAATCGGCCAGGCTCATGTCAGCTACTTTGTAGTCTGTGTCAGTAATTTGCTCGTTAGCGTTCATTGTTTATTCCAGTAGGTTAAAAAGTAAGAGTTACAGTGCGGCTTTTAGGGCGTCGGCTTTGTCGGTTTTTTCCCAGGTGAAGCTGTCTTCTGTGCGGCCGAAGTGACCGTAAGCGGCTGTCTTTTGGTAAATAGGTCGTTTCAGGTCCAACATTTTGATCAAGCCACCAGGGGTCAGGTCAAAGTGCTGACGTACCAATTCTATGAGTTTGGAATCACTCAGTTTTCCAGTGCCAAAAGTGTTCATGCTAATAGACGTGGGTTCAGAAACGCCAATAGCGTAAGACACCTGAATTTCACAACGATCAGCCAAACCGGCCGCTACCAAATTCTTGGCAACATAACGACCTGCGTAAGCGGCTGAACGGTCAACCTTTGAAGGGTCTTTGCCAGAGAAAGCGCCGCCACCGTGTCTGGCCATACCGCCGTATGTGTCGACGATGATCTTGCGCCCGGTCAGGCCGCAGTCGCCAACCGGTCCACCAATAACAAAGTTACCCGTTGGGTTGATGAAGTAATTGGTGTCAGCACTCAGCCATTCTTCTGGCAGCACTGGCTTGATGATGTCTTGCATCACTGATTCGCGCAGATCAGCCAGGCTGATTGAAGCGCTGTGCTGGGTTGAGAGTACAACGGCATCAATGCCAGCTGGTTTGCCATCAGCGTCGTAGCGAAATGTTACCTGGCTTTTGGCGTCTGGGCGCAGCCAGTCATGTGAACCGCCTTTACGAATAATGGACTGCTGCTCGACTAAACGATGCGCGTAAGTGATAGGCGCTGGCATCAATACATCGGTTTCATTGGTGGCGTAGCCAAACATCAAACCTTGATCGCCAGCGCCGAGGTCTTTCTCGTCGCCTTCATCAACACCCATAGCAATGTCGGCAGACTGTTTGCCAATTGCGTTCAGTACAGCACACGATTCCCAGTCAAAGCCCATCTCCGAGCTGTTGTAACCGATGTCGCGAATAACGCCTCGGGCAATCTCTTCGATGTCGACCCATGCTGATGTTCGTACTTCGCCAGCAACAATAACCATGCCGGTTTTGACCATAGTTTCAACCGCAACGCGAGCGTTAGGGTCTTCGGCGATAATGGCGTCAAGTATGGCGTCAGAGACCTGGTCAGATACTTTGTCTGGATGTCCTTCGGAAACTGATTCCGAGGTAAATAAAGAATATTCGCTCATAAGGAGTCCTTTTTTGAAATGGCTTTTGAGTTATTGCCAGGTTGTTGAAATAGTTTTAGAAAATTGTCGAATTTGCAATTGAAAACCGTTGCGCAAGCTAAGGTATTGGCCACTGCCGATCTCGTTTAGTTCGTACTGATTGGTCCACTCGCTTAGAGTTTCCGGTGCGATGCCCAACCATAAATCGCCACAGGATTCTCGCACCCAGTCCTGATCATGGGCGCACAACTCGGCGATGATCAACTGGCCGCCGTCGCACAGTAAGTCATTGATGTCGCGCACCAACTCTGCGGGTGACGCCAGATGGTGTAACACCATATTCACAACCACGGTATCTACCCGCAAGCCGCGTTGCAGGGCTGCTGAGGTGTCGCCGTGAATGAATTCAATTTTGCCTTGGTCTATCAGTGGGTTTTGCAAGCAGCTGGCACGGGCCGCATCGAGCATTTCGCGCGAGTTATCCAACGCAAACACAGAATTGAAGCGTTGCGCCAGCTCGCCTAAGAATTGTCCGGTGCCTGGTCCGATTTCCAATACGCTATCGCGTTGCGGTTCTGCTAATGAATCCAGCAGATGCGCCACGGGAGAGGCGTACACAGAAAACTCCGAAATCTGTTCCTGATGTCGACTGAATTCACCTGAATGCTGCTCAAAAAATGACCGCGAATGGGTCGCTCTTTGTTCTCGAATGTCGGCTAAGCGCTGTTCAATATTAGACGGCAGTACCAGGTCATCCGTCAGTTGCAGCAAGTGCTGTTGTAAATTACTCAGTGCGTCTACCGGGGCTTGGTGTGAACGGCTATAGAAAATGCTATTGCCCTCACGGCGACGGCTGACAAGGCCGGCATTTGCCAGAACTTTGAGATGGTGACTCATGCCAGACTGACGCATGTCAAAAATACTGGCCAATTCCAGCACACCGTAACTGTCGCGGTGCAGTACCCGCAAAATTTCCAGTCGCAGTTCATCTCCGGCTGCCTTGTTAAAGGCGGCCAAAGTGGCGCTTGAGGCCGATCTGCTGCTTTGCACGGTTGTGTTGTGGGGTTCTGCTGCTGCCATTGTTTAGCGGTGAAAGTACGGTTCTGCCTGCTTAGGGAGCCGAAGTATACGTGTGACCATCATCTATATCAAAATATTTTGATATAGTACCAAGTAATTACATCGCTTATCCGATGAGCGGTTGCCCGTATGGTGCTGCTGAGCGACAATAGCGCGCCTCAAAACCTGCCCCTCAGAGACCAAAACCTATGCCCACCCGCACAGATTTAGCTAATGCCATTCGCGCCCTGAGTATGGACGCTGTTCAGCAGGCCAATTCCGGTCATCCCGGTGCTCCTATGGGCATGGCCGATATCGCGGAAGTGCTGTGGAATGATTTTTTGAAGCACAATCCGGCTAATCCCAACTGGTCAAATCGTGATCGATTTGTGTTATCGAACGGCCATGGTTCCATGTTGTTGTACTCCCTGTTGCATCTCAGCGGTTATGAACTGCCAATTGATGAGATTCGTAACTTTCGCCAACTGGGTTCAAAAACACCGGGTCACCCGGAATATGGCTATGCACCTGGTGTTGAGACGACTACTGGACCCCTGGGCCAGGGCTTGGCAAACGCTGTTGGCATGGCGCTTGCCGAAAAAGTAATGGCTGCTCAATTTAACCGAGGTGCGCTGAATATAGTTGACCATCACACCTATGTGTTCCTGGGCGACGGTTGTCTGATGGAAGGTGTTTCACATGAGGCCTCGTCTTTGGCCGGTACACTGGGCCTTGGTAAGTTGGTTGCACTTTACGACGACAACAATATCTCGATTGATGGTGAGGTCGGCGGCTGGTTTACCGACGATACTCCCAAGCGCTTCGAAGCGTATGGTTGGCATGTAGTGCCAGATGTTGATGGCCATGACCCAGAGGCTGTGAAAGCAGCCATTGAAAAAGCGCAAGCAGAGAGCAGCAAGCCAAGTCTGATTTGTTGCAAAACCATCATCGGCAAAGGCTCACCAAACAAGCAGGGCACGGCGTCTACGCACGGTGCACCTTTGGGCGCTGATGAAATTGCGGCCGTACGTGAGACTATCGGCTGGCAGCACGAGCCGTTCCATGTACCAGCAGATATTTATGCGGCTTGGAATGCCGATCATGCCGGCGCTGCTAATGAGCAATCCTGGAATCAGGTATTTGCTGATTATCAGGCTGAATACCCTGAGTTGGCAGCCGAATACTTGCGCCGCGTGAGTGGTGAACTGCCAAGTGACTTTGCGCAGCGGTCCGCAGCCTGTGTGGTTGCAGCGCAGAGCGCTGGCGAAAACATTGCCAGCCGTAAAGCCTCGCAAAAGGCCTTGAATGCATTTGGCCCCATGTTACCCGAGATTCTGGGCGGCTCTGCAGATCTGGCCGGTTCGAATTTGACGCTGTGGGATTGCTCCAGCCCGATCAGTGCTGAAGACGCTCAAGGCAACTATCTGTATTACGGTGTGCGAGAGTTCGGCATGGCCGCCATCATGAACGGCATTGCTTTGCACGGTGGCTTTATTAATTACGGTGCGACCTTCCTGATGTTTATGGAGTACGCAAGAAATGCGGTGCGCATGGCCGCATTGATGAAGCAGCAGAGTATTTTTGTGTTCACGCACGACTCTATCGGTTTAGGCGAAGATGGACCCACCCATCAGCCGGTTGAGCAACTCACCGCGCTACGCTGCACACCCAATCTGCACACTTGGCGTCCTTGTGATGCTGTTGAGTCAATGGCTGCATGGCGATCGGCACTGTTGCGCCAGGATGGACCGGCCGCATTGGTGTTTTCACGCCAGACCCTGGCTCACCAAGCGCGCAATGATGCGCAATTGGAGGCCATAGAAAAAGGCGGTTACGTATTGCGTGACAGCGAAGGTGAACCTGAAGCGATCATTATCGCGACGGGCTCTGAGGTCGGCATCGCCGTGGAAGCGGCCCAACAACTGGGTGATAAAGTGCGAGTGGTCTCCATGCCTTGTGCTGAATTATTTGCACAGCAAGATGAAAGCTACCGTGAGTCTGTATTGCCATCCAGCGTTCGTTCACGGGTTGCCGTTGAGGCGGGCCACGGCGACTTTTGGCGCAAATTCGTTGGTCTGGATGGACGCATTATCAGCATTGACCGCTTTGGCGAATCGGCGCCAGGTGATGAGCTGATGAAAGAGTTTGGCTTTACCAGCGAAAACGTGATGGGCGCCGTGCAGCAAATGCTGTAATGCGTCTGAGCGGCTCCAATGAAACGACTTGCCATCAATGGCTTCGGCCGAATTGGGCGATGCGTATTTCGTGCCCTTCAAGAACGTAGCGCCGACTTCGATCTAAATCTGGTCGCCATTAACGAATTGGCCGACATTGATACCATTGCCTACTTGAGCCGTTACGACTCTACGCACGGACGCTTCCCTGGCAAAATCGACTTACAAGAGAACAATCTGCTGGTTAATGACGCGCCAATCGCAGTTTCACATCACGAACAGATCCAGGATTTGCCGTGGCATAGCGAGAACATAGACCTGGTGTTGGAATGCACAGGTGTGCATGGTGACAGAGCAGCCGGTCTGCAGCATTTGGCCGCGGGTGCAGGTCGCGTGTTGTTTTCGCAGCCGGCCAGTGTCGATGTAGATTGCACGATCGTGCGCGGTGTTAACCACCAGAAATTGACCGCTGACCATCGGATTGTCTCCAACGCTTCGTGCACGACGAATTGTATTGTGCCGGTACTAAAGCTGCTGCACGAGGCGTTTGGCATTTCGTCGGGCAATATCACTACTTTGCATTCAATGATGAATGACCAGCCGGTGTTAGACGCCTATCACCATACCGATTTGCGTAAAACTCGCAGCGCCAGTCAGTCCATGATTCCAGTCGATACCGAATTGGTACGCGGGATAGGCAGGTTACTACCCGATCTCGAAGACCGTTTGTCAGCCAAAGCGATTCGTGTACCTACAGCTAATGTATCAGCTATGGATTTGGTGGTGTGTTTGCAAAAAGATGTTAGCGCAGAGCAGGTTAACCGCCTGTTTCAACAAGCGTGTGCAACGCAATTAGAAGGTGTGTTGGATTGCGCCACTGAGCCTCTTGCCAGCTGCGATTTTAATCATGACAGACACTCAGGAATTGTCGATATTGCGCACACAAGCGTGAGTAACGGTCGCTTGTTAAATGTGCTCACCTGGTTTGATAATGAGTGGGGCTTTGCTAACCGCATGCTGGAAGTGGCCGATCAGATGCTCAGCGGTTCTTGCTAGACAACCGCGACCGATCAACTGTGGCTGAACGGGGTCGCGCTGCTACACTATAAGCAGCAAACTGTGAGGAAAATATGCCAATTCTGCAAATGAATGACCTTGAGCTCGCTGGCAAGCGAGTTCTTATTCGCCAAGACCTTAATGTTCCGGTGAGTGCTGGAAAGGTAAGCAGTGACGCACGTATTAGGGCATCACTTCCAACCTTGGTGAGCGCATTGCAACAAGGCGCTAAAGTCATGGTGATGTCGCATCTTGGCAGACCGGTAGAAGGCGGTAGTATCGAGGAAAATTCTGAGTTCACTCTGCAACCAGTGGCTGACCGATTGGGCGAGTTACTGGATTGCGATGTGCCATTGATCAAAGATTGGCTAGATGGCGCCGACGTGGGTGAAGGGCAGTTAGTGCTTCTGGAAAACGTTCGATTCAATGCCGGCGAAAAGAAAGACGACGATGTGCTGTCGCAAAAAATGGCCGCACTGTGCGATGTGTATGTGATGGATGCGTTCGGAACAGCGCACCGTGCCCAGGCTTCTACCCATGGTGTTGCAAAGTATGCGCCCGTTGCCTGCGCTGGCCCATTGTTAGCCGGTGAACTGGATGCGCTGACTAAAGCCTTGGACAATCCCGCCAGACCGATGCTTGCCATTGTTGGCGGCAGCAAGGTATCTACCAAGTTGACAGTGCTGGAAACTTTGTCTGACAAAGTAGACCAGCTGATTGTCGGCGGCGGAATCGCCAATACTTTTTTGGCGGCCTCTGGTCAGCCGATTGGCAAATCGTTGTCTGAAGTTGAATTGGAAGGTCAGGCAAAAGCGCTGATGAGTAAAACCGATATACCTTTGCCTACAGACGTTGTTGTGGGGCGGGAATTTTCAGAAACCGCACGCGCAGACCTGAAACAAGCGAGCGATGTTGCTGAAGATGATATGATTTTTGACATTGGCCCTGATACAGCGGCCAAACTTGCGGGTATTATCAAGCAAGCGAAAACAATCATCTGGAATGGACCGGTCGGCGTGTTTGAGTTTGACCAATTTGGTGAAGGCACTCGCGTTATATCAGAAGCGATTGCAGAATCAGACGGATTTTCGATCGCCGGGGGCGGGGATACACTCGCAGCCGTTGATAAATACAAGATCGCTGATCGGGTGTCGTATATATCAACTGGCGGTGGTGCCTTTCTTGAGTTTGTTGAGGGCAAAGAGCTGCCCGCAGTAGCGGTACTTAAAAGCCGCGCTGAGTCTTAGCCTCTGAGTCTTTGCAGAGACACTAGAGACAAAGGCCAAAAACCTATTTAACGTTTGAATACTGAGTGACGGAACCAATTATGACAACATTTGCTGAGCAGCTTAAAAAAATTGCGGATACCACGGGCTTCATTGCTGCATTAGACCAAAGCGGTGGCAGTACGCCTAAAGCGCTGAAGCTGTATGGGGTTGATGAAGATTGTTACGGCTGCGAGCAGGAAATGTACGACATGGTGCACGCCATGCGTACACGAATCATGACCGATCAAGCTTTTGAAGGCTCGCAAGTGCTCGGCGCAATTTTGTTCGAGAATACACTAGACCGCGAGGTAGAAGGCAAGCCTAGTAGCCAGTATCTTTGGTTTGAGAAGCGCGTAGTGCCCTTTCTGAAAGTGGACAAGGGTTTGGCCGACGAAGCCAACGGCGTGCAGGTAATGAAAGAGATCCCGGGCTTGGATGAGTTGCTGGACAAAGCGGCTGCAAAAGATGTTTTCGGCACCAAGATGCGCTCGGTGATTAAATCGGCAAATGCTGAGGGTGTTAGGGCGGTTGTTGCACAGCAATTCGATATTGGTCGCCAGATTATGGCCAAAGGTCTTGTACCTATTATTGAGCCAGAGGTAGACATTAATAGCCCTGAGAAAGCGGAGTGTGAGGCGCTGCTGAAAGAGCAAATATTGTCTCAGCTGGACGCGCTTGATGATTCGCAGAAAGTGATGCTGAAGTTGACCCTGCCTGAGCAGGCAAACTTTTACGCAGACTGCGTTAAGCATGAGAAAGTGCTCAAGGTAGTTGCTTTGTCTGGTGGATATCAGCGTGATTTGGCTAACGAAAAACTCAGTCAAAACACCGGCATGATCGCCAGCTTCTCGCGTGCGCTGACAGAAGGTTTGTCAGCCCAGCAATCTGATGAAGAGTTTCATTCGGCGTTAAGCCGCGCGATCAATAGCATTTACGAGGCATCAGCGTCGTAGTTTTCGCAAGATCAATTTACAACAATTTATCAAGACTGCAGCGGTTTGGATCTAGAATAATTATCAATGGATCTGGAACACGTGAAACATCAGCTGCAGGCAATGGATTTTGCAGCACTACCGACATATGGTGATGCGATACGCGGCTATTTTCAGTTCTATGGCATCGACTTTACGAGCAGTTTCGCTGATCTGACTCATCGTTTTGGTACGTTCAAATCGGGTGATTTCGATCTAGCCTGTCATAGCTTTCAACGCGTAGGGGCACTCTCTACAGCGTACGTGGTGCACGGTTATTTCGATCATGCAGGTTTGTATAAACATGTGATCCAGTTTCTGCTTGAGCGTAACGTGAATGTTATTGCGTTTGATTTGCCTGGGCACGGCTTGAGTACCGGGCCAAGGGCCAGTATTGGCGCTTTTGAGGACTATGTTGCTGCGTTAGATGAGTGCGTAAAGCAGAGTGCGCAGACTACGGCGCAGCCGACTATGTTTTTTGGACAAAGCACTGGAGGAGCGGTGATCATGCAGTATTTGCTGGACCGAAGGTTTGATCATTTGATCGCTGAGCCCAAACATGTCGTGTTGTTGGCGCCGTTGGTTCGACCCGCCAAATGGTCAGTGTTGCGTTTTTTGTTCAGCGTCAATAGGCACCTGACGGACAGCATGCCGCGACGCTTCAGCAACAATTCGCATGACCTCGAGTTTCTCCAATTTCTGCGTGAGTCTGACCCTTTGCAATACCGTGGCTTACCCATGCAGTGGTTGCTGGCGATGAAAGTGTGGATCAGACATTTCCTTTCATCGCCTGGTTCGCAATTGATACCGCTGGTGTTGCAGGGTGAGCAAGACAACACGGTAGACTGGAAGTACAATCTGAAGAAAATTCGCAGCAAGTTTCCTTCAGTGAAGATCAAATTCCTGCCAGACGGTAAGCACCATCTGGCTAATGAGAGTGTTGAGATCAGAGAGCAAATGTTTGCGCTTGTAGATGATTATATTAATACTTGCGATGAGAGTTTCAGCGCATGAAGCGCTGGTGTATAGCCATGCTGTTGGTGTTGTCGCAACAGCTTGTTGTTGCAGCGGAACCAGAAGCCCATGAAGAGCAGCAAGTACAAGCTTATATAAGCCAGCAAAAGGCGGCAGGTATTCCACCAAAGCCCGGCAATACGCACTGGAAGCCGGGTTACACCTGCAATGATTTAAAGAAGCACTCTTTTGATGAGTATCAAGAGTGTCGTTATTATTACTCGGTACACGGCCGTTTTTATCCGGGCTGAAGAGTCTTCACACCGCTTTCAGAGCCGAGAATAAGAACGTCAGCGCTGCGCACGGCAAACAAGCCATTGGTGACTACGCCGGTTATTTGATTGATGCTGCTTTCAAGCTCTGGGGGGTTGAGTATTTCCAGATTGTGAACGTCGATGATCTCGTTGCCGTTGTCAGTAACGACGCCTTCCCGATACACAGGGTCACCGCCTAGCTTGACCAGCTCACGAGCGACATGACTGCGAGCCATCGGTATAACCTCAACAGGCAGTGGAAATGCGCCCAGCAGGTCCACCATTTTGCTGTCATCAACTATGCAGACAAACTCGTCGGCAACCGCGGCCACTATTTTTTCTCGAGTTAATGCAGCACCACCGCCTTTTATGAGTTGCAGGTGTTGGTTGCTTTCATCAGCGCCATCAACGTATACAGCGATATGGCCCGCAGAATTCAGATCCAGAACATCTATGCCGTGCGCGCGGAGACGTTCTGTGCTGGCATCCGAACTGGAAACAGCGGCGGCAAACCAGCCTTTTAGTTCGGCCAACTGGTCGATAAATAGATTGGTAGTTGAGCCGGTGCCAACACCTATGATGGTTTTGTTGTCCAGTTTGGGCTTGATGTAATCGATGGCCGCGATGGCTGCGAGTTGTTTTAGGGCGTTTTGATCCATGGCTTATCAGCAGTATGTAGAGTGCGGCGCCCAATATAGGGGAGCGTGCACACTGGTACAAGGCCGACGAAGACTTTAAGATGCCGCATCAAGACTATTCGTGCTTTAAGCACTGAGCGGAATGCTAAACAACTACCTCAAAAAAATATTACAGGCGCCGGTATACGACGTTGCAAGCCAAACACCCACTCAGTTTGCGCCTAAGCTGTCTGCGAAACTTAGTAACCAGGTGCTGCTCAAGCGGGAAGACCTGCAGCCGGTGTTTTCGTTCAAGCTACGCGGTGCGTACAACTGCATGGTTCAGCTGGAGCCGGCCAGTCGTGCGCGTGGTGTCATAACAGCATCAGCTGGCAATCATGCCCAGGGTGTGGCGCTGGCGGCAAAAAAGCTCGGCATTTCAGCAACAATTGTGATGCCACAAACAACGCCTGCGATCAAAGTGGACTCTGTTCGTGCACTGCAGGGCAAAGTGGTGTTGCATGGCGACACCTACGACGAGGCTTATGCGCACGCACAAACCTTGATGGACAAAAAGGGACTGCGTTATGTGCACGCCTACGACGATCCGGACGTAATCGCTGGTCAGGGAACTGTCGGCATGGAGATTCTGCGCCAGGTGAGCACTGAACTCGACGCGATATTTATTCCTGTTGGTGGCGGTGGTTTGTTGGCAGGTGTTGCGGCTTACGTAAAAACGGTAAGACCGGAGGTGCAGATAATTGGTGTTGAGCCCGAAGATGCGGCGTGTTTACAGGCCGCTCTGGAAAAGGGGCGCAGGGTTAAATTACCGCACGTAGGCATATTTGCAGACGGGGTGGCTGTTGCGCAAATTGGAAAAGAGCCATTTCGTGTCGTTAAGAACATTGTTGATCAGGTAGTCACAGTCAGCACCGATGAAATGTGTGCGGCGATCAAAGACATTTTCGAGGAAACCCGCAATATCTGTGAACCTGCCGGAGCGCTCGCCCTTGCCGGCCTGAAGAAATACGTGCATGACAATAGTGTCAGCGGGCAAACATTAGTGGCCATTAACAGTGGTGCGAATACCAATTTTGATCGCTTGCGTTATATTTCGGAACGTACCGATGTGGGTGAACAAACCGAAGCGGTTTTGGCGGTGACGATTCCAGAGAAAGCCGGTAGTTTTCGCGCCTTCTGCAAAGCGATTGGTAAGCGCAATATCACTGAGTTTAACTATCGCTTCAGAGCGGATGGCGACGCGCATATTTTTGTTGGCATCAAGCTGACGCCGGGTGGTGATGACCGTCAGCAGCTGTTGAAACGCTTGCGCGACAAGGAATACCCGGTCGAGGATCTCAGCGATGACGAAATGGCCAAATCGCACATACGCTACATGGTTGGCGGCCGCTCCACCGCGCCTGCATCAGCTGACGAACTGTTGTATCGCGTTATGTTTCCTGAGCGTCCCGGTGCCCTGCTCAATTTTCTGAACGGGCTTGAGCCGCGCTGGAACATCTCCCTGTTCCACTACCGAAATCACGGTGCGGCTTACGGTCGAATTTTGCTTGGTTTGCAGGTGCCTAAGAAGGAGAGAGCAGAATTTACCCGCCGCATTAATGCCAGCAACTACGACTATGTTGAAGAAACACACAACCCTGCCTACAAACTGTTCTTAAGTTAGTATGAAAAGCAGTCATTCTGATCGTCCAATACTCTCTTAAAGTAAAATCTAGAATATTTCGCTAAATATTTGTGTGATATTCACATTTTGGTATACTGGCTGCCCAAGAAAAAGTGGTTTCAGGCAGGACAATAACAATGCAAAGGCGACCTGATTTTTTAACAGTACTGGTAGTTCTCTTCGGATTAGGTGTAGTAATCACCGGCGTAAGCGCCAGCCAGCCAAAAACAATCGACATTCCAAACGCAAGCCAGATGCCTGGCATCGTGGCCGAGTACGACTTTCGCAGCTAGTTCCTATCCTTCTAATGCGTGATGCGTCTCACAGTTCAGGCGTTCCAAGCTACAAACTATTGCCTGACTTTTGCTCGTAGACCATGGCCTGTCTAGGTTTAAAGAGTAACTAGACAACAAACACCCTGAACTCCCAACAGGTGATAACAATGCAGGCCAAACCCGACATCGTAACCGTAGTGATCGCTCTATTCGTCATTGGAACCGCTTTGACGGCTACGGTGCAGGCATTTTCGTAGCCCTGTTTCAGTAATCCGCCAATCTAATTGCAGATCCCAGATTTCTTTCGGCAATACTCCAACCCCGGCTTGCTGGCATTGATGAGCCACACCGACCAATAGCGGCTTACGCGCCGGCGCTTTGCGTTTGAACGAAAAGCACCGGTCATAGAATCCACCGCCCATTCCCAATCGAACACCCGTTGCGTCAAATGCAACCAACGGCATGAACACCAGGTCTAGTTGGTTTGGTGTAATTCTTCGTCTATTTGGAATAAGTTGCTGGCTGTTCAGTGGGCTATCTTGCTGCATACCGGCCAGGCCCAGCGGTGCAAACGTCATTTCATTATTGGCAATGATCGGCGTAAAAACGTTTTTGCCCCGCCGCCTTAGAAGTTGAATTAAGTTCTGCGTGCCAATCTCACCATCAAATTCCAGGTAAATGGCGATATTGTGCGCGCCAGGCTGTGCATCCAGAATTTCCTTTGCATGTTGCGCTAGAGCCATTTCGTGGCCGCGTTGTGCAGCAATGCTCAGAGATTGGCGCGTGTGGCGAAAATGCGCTCGCAGTTTTTGCTTTGCAGCGGCTGCAGAATTCATTGAAAGATATAAAGAAGGGAAATTAAGTAGTGCCCCAATACACCGGTAAGCAGTGTGGCCCTTGAACCGAAAGGTTCAAGGCGGTGGCCTCTGTAATAGATCGGGCTTCCCGTCGTGCGGGCCTGCGCTCCCCTATTCGCTAGAAGCCCCCTGGGTATATAGAATCGGCTCGAGGACGAACTGCATCGCGTATGTACCAGGGCACAAACCAAGTATAGCGCAGACAAAAGCAGTGGATAATTAAATCTCCAATTGCTTGCAGAAATGCAGTGCATCCTCAATTTTGTTTGACAAACGGCTCAATTTGTCGCTTGAGCCTTCGGTGACTTGCACCTCTTTCGCCTGTGATTGCAGGAGTTCGTAGGTGGTATTCAAGGCGGCCATGACCGCTAGTCTGTCCAGGCCTACGATTTTTCCGCCGTCGCGCATGGTGCGCATACGCTGGTCAAGGTGTTGTGCGGAGTCTTGTAGAGCGGCTTGCTCTTCCGCCGGACAATTGACCTGAAATTCCTTATCGAGAATAGTGACACTAACTGTAATTACGTCGCTCAAGAATCTTCCTCCAGGGCACGTAAACGTGCAATCATGTTTTCTACCTTGGATCGCGCAACTTCATTTTTTTTCATAAGTTGAGCGCGTTCGCTTCGCCATAAATCATTCTTGGCCTTCAGCGTTTTGTTTTCCTGATTGAGCTCAGTACACAATTTGATGAGTTCATCAATTTTGCGCTCAAGCAGTTTGAGCTGTTTGTTTTCCATGGTGGTGTAGCTTTTCGTTTATCTAGTATTTATTGGGCGCGTAATTATTGAAATTACACTCATTGTTCACCATTGTTTTGCAGCGGCATCCTGAATGCTACGGAGATCTTAGCCTTATCCAACACTGGGTTGGCGGCAGGAATTGTTCAGATATTCCCCTGTTGCGGGTACTATAGAGGCCTGCTGCTGACGGGTCAATGACGTGGGGCAGCTGTTTATACTGGCGTTATTGCCGGGGCTCTCACTGGTGCGCTTACTGGTACTTTGGAATGCAAGCAGACAGGTATGAATGGATGAATAATGATGGCTAGCGACGATGACACGTCTGGCGACTATGAACCGCTTGGCTTTGAAGATCTGCAAGCGTTGATTGAATCTCTGGGAGGCAGCGTCAGTGCCGCAGAACTGCACGGCATGCTCACAGCTGAGCTGTGTGTTGGCATGGAATCAGATATTTCGGCACTGGTGACGTCCTGCCTGCAGTTTGCCGGAGAAGGCCTTAGGCCTGCTGCTGCCGATGAGCAAGAGTTGCGGGCAGTGGCGGCCCAAACCCTGAAGGGGCTGCAAGACCCTGATATGAGCTTTCAGATGCTTTTACCAGATGACGACGCCGAATTGATAAGCAGGGCCACCGCTTTGGGTGAGTGGTGTCAGGGCTTTATGTTTGGATTCGCTGTCGCTGAAAAAAAGGCCGGGCTTAGTTTGTCTGATCAAGAGGAAATAGCAGAGATCTTGCAGGACTATGCGGCTATTTCCAAAGTGGAAGCCGAGCTCAGCGACCAACAGTCGGATGATTCAGACGAGTCCGCTTTAGAGCAAGAGGTTGATGATGGCGAGAGTGAAGAAGATTTGATGCAGCTGGCCGAATATGTTCGGGTTGCCGCACTAAATGTATACGCTCAGTGCTTTGAACTTAACCCGCCAGGTGCGGCGGCCGACAATGGCTCGCTGACCTTGCATTAGGGGACCTTAATGATTAGCAAACGCGAATTTTCACGCCGTCGACGAAAAGTGATGGCTGAGATGGAACCTGGCAGTATAGCGATTGTGCCTTCGGCCAGTATCCACACTCGCAACCGCGACACGGAATATCGCTTCCGCCAGGACAGCGATTTCTACTACTTAACCGGGTTTGATGAACCAGATGCCGTTGCGGTGTTGATGCCTGAGCGTGAACATGGCGAGTTTGTGCTGTTTTGTCAGGAGCGCGACCCTACTCTTGAGTTGTGGACCGGTTATCGCCAAGGCCCTGAAGGCGCCTGTAAAAATTACTCAGCCGACGATGCTTTTCCAATCAATGATATTGATGAAATTCTACCGGGCCTGATTGAAGGTCGTGAGCGCGTGTACTACGCGATGGGTCGCAACGCTGAGTTTGATCAGCAGTTGATGCAGTGGGTGAATACCATTCGCAATCAGGCGCGAACCGGTGCGCAGCCTCCGGGTGAATTTCTGGACCTGAACTATCTATTGCATGAGCTGCGATTAATCAAGAGTGCCGCAGAGATTCGCGAGATGCAAACTGCTGCGGATATTTCAGTGCGCGCACATAAGCGCGCTATCAAGGCGTGTAAGCCGGGTCGCTATGAATATCACCTGGAAGCGGAGTTAATGCACGAATTTATGCAGGCCGGATGCCGTCACGCTGCTTACGAAAGTATTGTAGGCAGCGGTAAAAACGCCTGCATATTGCATTACACCCAAAACCGGGATGAGTTGGTAGATGGCGATCTCGTGCTTATCGATGCAGGGTGTGAATATGGTTACTACGCGTCCGATATCACTCGAACGTTTCCGGTCAGTGGCAAGTTTAGTAAACCGCAAAGAGCTCTTTACGATCTGGTTTTAAAATCACAATTGGCTGCGATAAAGTCAACCAAGGCAGGGCGTCACTGGAATGAGCCACATGAAGCCTGCGTGAGGGTGCTTACCGAAGGATTGCTAGAACTAGGCTTGCTGAAGGGTAAGCTAGAGACTCTAATAAAAAAGGAAGCGTATAGACCGTTTTACATGCATAGAACAGGTCACTGGTTGGGGATGGATGTTCATGACGTGGGTGATTATCGAGTTGGAGAAGAATGGCGCCAGCTTGAGCCGGGTATGGTTCTAACCGTTGAGCCTGGGTTGTACATCGCCCCTGACAACAAAAAAGTAGACAAGCAGTGGCGCGGTATCGGCATTCGAATTGAAGACGATGTGTTGGTTACCTTACAAGGCCCGGAAGTGCTAACGAAAGCCCTGCCCAAGAAAGCCGCCGACATAGAAAAAATGATGGGCGGGCGCCGCAAATGACAAGCCCGCCGGGTGACAGTGTCGAACATTATGACATCGCCATTGTCGGCGGTGGCATGGCTGGTCTGGCGTTGGCGGCCTCACTTAAGCACAGCGCACTGCGCGTAGCATTAGTAGAGGGCAAGGGTTTGCCGAGCATAGAGAGCGAACCCTCCCAGGCTTTCCCGCCGAAGTCTGATCTCAGCGCCTATGATGCGCGCGTCAGCGCCTTAACGCCCGCCAGTGTTGAATTGCTGAGTGATATCGGCGCCTGGCGCTTTGTTGAGTCTGCCAGGCATCGGCCTTTTCAGGCAATGCATGTGTGGGACGCAATGGGAACCGCGGGCTTACACTTCACTGCGCAGGAAGTAGACGCGCCGATGCTGGGTTGTATTGTTGAAAACACCGTCACGCTGGACGCTTTGTATCGCACGTTGCAGCGTGCACACAATTTGGATGTGTATTGTCCGAGAACACTGGTTGCATTGCGCACCAGTTCAGATGTTGGTGCTGTTCAGCAGCTAGACCTTGATGACGGCTGCACCTTGCAGGCACAGCTGGTGGTGGCTGCCGATGGTGGCAACTCGCAAGTGCGTCAGCTTGCCGAGTTCGACTCGCGGCATTGGAGTTACCAGCAAAAAGCGATTGTAGCAACTGTGCGAACGGCCAAATCGCATGAGAACACTGCGTGGCAGCGTTTTTTACCCGAAGGCCCTCTGGCGTTTTTGCCTCTGGCTGATCCTGAACAAAGATTGAGTTCCATCGTTTGGTCGGCCGACACAGACGTAGCTGAATCAATTTTGCACAGTGATGATGATCAGTTCAGACGGTCGCTGGAACGCGCTTTCGAATCGCAGCTTGGCGCTATCGAGGCGACATCGCGTAGATATTGTTTTCCTTTGCAACAAAATCACGCGACAGATTACGTGAAGCCCGGGATTGCACTGATAGGAGATGCGGCTCATGTTATTCATCCGCTGGCGGGTCAAGGCGTAAATCTGGGGCTGAAAGACGTCGACATACTGAGTAAAGAAATATTACGCGCCTTAGACGCCGGCGTAAGCCTGGGCGATGAGTTGTTTCTGCAGCGCTATCAACGACGCCGAAAATCAGACAACCTGGCGATGATGGCAGCGGTTGAGACCTTTAAGCGCCTGTTTGGCAGTCGCAACCTGCCAATGATTTGGCTTCGCAATGAGGGCATGCGACGAGTGTCCAGCTTTGCGCCGCTCAAACAGCGCATCGTACGCCACGCCATGGGTTTGTGACCTGAATCGAATAATCCGCATCTGCAGGCTTGTTTTTGGAAGGCCCGCCGTTAGAATAAAAGGCTTTGCTATCCATAATCGAGGGCTCCCATGACCAGTACACCAGATGATCTCCACTACGCTGAAACTCACGAGTGGGCACGATTGGAAGACGATGGTCTGGTCAGCGTTGGTATTAGTGATCATGCTCAGGAAGCATTGGGTGACATCGTTTACGTGGAAGTGCCTGAAGTAGGTGCAACCCTGACTGCGGGTGAGCAAGCGGGCGTTGTTGAGTCCGTAAAAGCGGCCTCTGATATCTACAGCCCGCTGCAGGGTGAAGTGGTTGAGGTGAATGAAGGCCTGGAAGACCAGCCGGAAACCGTCAATGGCAGCCCTTATGAAGATGGCTGGATTTTCAGGATCAAACCTGAGACTGCGGATTTCTCGCATTTACTCGATGCTGAGGCTTACAATCAGCAATGTGAGGACGAGTGATAGACCGCGATGGATTTCGCCCGAATGTTGGTATTATGGTTGCAAATGGCCATGGTCAAGTGCTGTGGGCGCGCCGTATAGGTCAAGACGCCTGGCAGTTTCCGCAGGGCGGTATCAATCGCGACGAAACCCCTGAAGAGGCTCTGTATAGAGAGCTTGGCGAAGAGATTGGTCTGCAGGCCGAAGACGTCGAGTTACTGGCTACAACACGTGGCTGGTTGCGTTACAAGCTACCCAAACGACTGATTCGAAAAGGCAGTAAGCCGGTCTGTATTGGGCAAAAGCAAAAATGGTTTTTACTGCGGCTGGTGGGCACTGAAGATCGAATTCGTTTTGATGTTGACGAGAAACCCGAATTCGACGGCTGGCGGTGGGTCAGTTACTGGTATCCAATGGGTGATGTGGTTGCGTTCAAGCGTGAGGTGTATCGCAAAGCCTTGCTAGAGCTTGCGCCTGCGCATAGCAAGCTGGTTGCCAGCTAATGGCCGATACCATGATGCTCAGCTCATTGCGTCAAATCATCCAGGAGGTGAACACCGCGCCGTCGCTGCAGAAGGCGCTGGATTTGATTGTGCATAAGGTGCGCAGCGCCATGGGCACCGAGGTGTGCTCGGTATACATGCTGGATTCCGTCAGCGGTAATTACGTATTCGCGGCCACTGAAGGGCTTAACTCAGAGTTGCTCGGCAAAGTCTCACTGTCGGTGAATGAGGGCTTGATTGGCCAGGTCGCTGCGCGCGAAGAGCCCTTGAATCTTGATCGGGCTGAGAAACATCCGGCGTATAAATACTTCCCTGAAATTGGCGAAGAGAGTTTCAATGCCTTTTTGGGCGCGCCGATTATCCACCAGCGTAAAGTGCTTGGTGTACTGACTGTGCAACAGCGTGAAAGTCGCCGCTTCGATGAGAGCGAAGAGGCCTTTCTGGTCACTATGTCTGCGCAGTTAGCGGGGGTTATTGCTCACGCCGAGGCCACTGGCGCGCTTGATCAGGTGTCGAGTAGCGCCACACCGGTACGAAGGCCTGCACGATTTAAAGGTGTTCCAGGCGCTCCTGGCATCGCAATGGGCGAAGCGATTGTTGTGTCATCGCCGGCCGATCTAAATACCGTTCCAGATCGAATAGCAGCTGACATTGACGCCGAGCTAGAATTTTTCTGGAGCAGTTTGGCCCAAGTTCGAAACGATATTGAACAGTTGGGTACTACGCTTGCCGGACAGTTGCGGCCGGAAGAGCGTGCGCTATTCGATGTGTACCTGCAAATGCTGGATGACAACGCCTTGGGCGGCGAAATTAGCGACAAAATCCGGCAAGGGTCCTGGGCGCAGGGCGCTGTGCGCTCAGTCATTCTCGAACACGTGCATACGTTTGAGCGAATGGAAGACAGTTATCTGCGAGAGCGTGCTGCAGATGTTCGCGATCTGGGTCGCAGAGTTTTGGAGTACTTGCAGCAGTCCAACTCCGGCCCAAGAGAATATCCCGAAAACAGTATTTTGATTGGCGAGGAGCTTACGGCTTCTATGTTGGGCGAAGTGCCTACCGAGAAGCTTGTCGGTTTGGTATCGATCAAGGGCTCAAGTAACTCACACGTGGCGATTATGGCCAGAGCCCTGGGTATTCCCACGGTAATGGGTGCTGTAGATATTCCCTTGCAACGCATGGAAAAAGCAGCCCTCGTAGTAGACGGTTATAACGGTGAGATTCACTCCAATCCGAGCGAAGAGCTGAGCACATATTTCTCTAACATTATTGTCGAGGAGCAGCAACTCAGTCGTGAACT